>JAOZJU010000010.1 GCA_029935705.1 Arcobacteraceae bacterium | reverse complement strand
CAATAGCATCTGCCGAACCGATTTTTGTGCTGGTTTTTCTAAAAAAGCAGCAAAGGTATGTGCCTTTAAAATATCTTGTGTCAAGCGAAGCTTGATACAAGAGTAAAAAAATATCCCTACAATAACATCTGCCGAACTGATATTGATTTAGCGCTTCCTTAAGTTATTTTGGATAAAATTTGCACAATACAGATACCAACTTGTAGGTATCTTGACAAAGGCTATGTTTGATAACTATCAAAAAAAATATCAAAAATTTTATAAACTTCTTTGACCCTGATATATTTTATTATAGTGCTAGTTTAAGTTTTTTTACTATTATGTCTATATTGCCTATATTAGCTTTGATACTTGTGGGGCTTTCGTATCTTTCTGGTATGCCTATATTTGATGGTGTTACAGAGCATTTTATAAAAAATAGTTTAGAACTTATCAATCCTACAAAATCAGCACAACTTCAAGAAACTATCATCAACTTTCTTTCAAATACAAAAGATTTAGGTATGTTTGGATTGTTTTATCTACTTTTTGCTTTTGGATTATTTTTTCGTGATTATGATTATATCATAAACAAAATATATAAAATCAAACAAAAAAAGTTATACAAGATGGTTTTGACATATTTTAGTTTTTTGATAATCTTACCTATAGGTTTTCTTCTATTTACGATGTTTGTAGCGATATTTAAGATAGCTTTTTTTGACAATGTTGTAGGGGAGATTGTCCTGAGGTTTTTTACGGCTTGGATTATGTTTATTTTATTGTTTAAGATATCAATAAACACAAAAATCAAAAATACTGCTCTATTTTTATCTACATTTTTGACAGTAATTGCATTGTCATTTTTTAAGTATATGTTTTTATTTTATGTATCATACAATAAGATGTATGCTACTATCTATGGCTCATTTAGTGTATTGATGCTCTTTTTTATTTGGCTTTATATATCGTGGATTATATTTTTATTTGGAATAAAATTGAGCAAAACTCTACAAAGATATGAAACTTTTTCTTTTTTATGGTATAATGCTAAAGAGCACCTTTAAAGAGTATGTTATAAGAAGCGGGAGTTTTTATTGCAACAGTTTTAGAGGTGACCTTATAGTTTTAGGTAGAGCCAAAAAAGGATAACTTATGGATACAAGTATGATTTATCAAGCATTGATTTTTATGTTGCTTGGTATGGGTGTGGTGTTTATCTTTTTGACAATTATGATTTATGTGTTAAAACTTCAAGCATATCTCATAGCAAAATTTGTCAAAGATGATATAAAAGTACAGAACAAACTAAAAGAAAAAATTAAAAATGACAACAGCAACGATAGTATAATAGCAGCAATTACAGGTGCTATACTATATCACAACAACAGGAGAGTTTGATGGCAAAAAAATTTATAGATATTATGGATACTACATTTAGAGATGGATTTCAAAGTGTATTTGGTGGAAGGGTACTTATGGATGATTTTATGCCAGCGGTAGAAGCTGCCAAAGAAGCTGGAATCTCTCACTATGAGTTTGGTGGCGGAGCTAGGTTTCAGTCTTTATATTTTTATCTTAAAGAGGATGCATTTAAGATGATGGATAGGTTTAGAGAGGTTGTAGGCGAAAAAGCAAACTTACAAACACTATCTCGTGGTATAAATACTGTTATGTTAGATACTGGAAGTCGTGATTTAATAAAACTTCATGCAAAAATGTTTGCAAAACATGGCACTACAACTATACGAAACTTTGATGCTCTAAACGATGTAAACAATCTTGAATTTTCAGCAAGTTGTATAAAAAATTATAACTTAAAACATGAAGTTGTAGTAACAATGATGGATTTGCCCCCTGGATGTGAGGGAGCTCACGATGTAGTTTTTTATGAAAAAACACTCAGAGAGATACTTGATAGCGGTTTGCCATATGACTCTATATGTTTCAAAGATGCAAGTGGCACAGCAAATCCAAAAAAAGTTTTTGATACTATCAAGATGGCAAGAAAACTTGTAGGAGACAAGACTCACATAAGACTACATACACATGAGACAGCAGGAGTATCTATATCGGCATATCTTGCTGCTCTTGATGCAGGTGCCGATGGTATTGATTTGGCGAACTCACCAGTAAGTGGTGGCACCAGTCAGCCTGATATATTGACTATGATACATGCTACTAAAGGAAGCAATTATGACCTTGGTGGTCTTGATATAGACAAAATTTTGGAGTATCAAGCTGTATTGAAGGATTGTTTGAGTGATTATATGATACCACCAGAAGCTACACAAGTTTCGCCTTTGATACCATTTTCGCCTATGCCAGGTGGTGCACTAACTGCAAATACACAAATGATGAGAGATGACGACACTTTAGATAAATTTCCTTTAGTTATAAAAGCTATGCAAGAGGTTGTCAAAAAGGGTGGTTTTGGAACATCGGTCACTCCTGTATCGCAGTTTTATTGGCAACAAGCATATGCAAATGTGATATTTGGTCCTTGGAAACAGATAGCTCCAGGATATGGCAAGATGGTATTGGGATATTTTGGAAAAACACCTGTCAAACCAGATAGCGAGATAGTCAAATTAGCAGCAGAAAAACTAAAACTTGAACCAACAAGTAGGAATCCGCTGGATATAGCAGATGAAGATGATAGCAAATCAATTTCAGCTTGGAAAGAGAGATTGAGTATTGAAGATATCGAAACCACAGATGAAAATATATTTATAGCAGCAGCATGTCAAGAGAAAGGCATAGCATACTTAAAAGGCGAATCGCCACTAAATGTGAGAAAAATCACAGATGAACAAAACAACAAACAGGAGCAAGATATGGCAGATGGTAACTATACAGTAGTAGTAGATGGTAAAAAATTTAGTGTTCAAGTAGCAAAAGGTGAAGCAGATATAAAAATCACAGCACCAGTTAAAGAGGAACTATCAACAAGCGAAACTGTTCAATCAAGCAGTCCAAGTGCAGGTAGTCAAGATATAGGAGCAACTGTAAATGGCAATGTATGGAAAATACTTGTAAATGTAGGCGACGAGGTCAAAAAGGGAGATGTGATAACTATACTTGAAGCTATGAAAATGGAGATAGATATAGAAGCTCCTATTGATGGAAAAGTTTTATCTATATCTGCAAAACCCAACGACGCAGTAGAAGAGGGTCAAACAATTATGACTATCGGTTAGGGAGGGTTGATTATGATGAAAAACATATCAATTTTTATGCTTTTTTTTGTATTTATGACAAATATCATGGCATCTGATACTCCACAAGAACCAAAAAAAGAGTATGAGCCAAAGACAGTGATACAACTTATGAGTTCATTTTATAAAACTACAGGCATAAATGCCATATTAAACCCAAGCGATGATGTGATGACTAGTGAGCCAAAAAAAGAGGATATGAGAGTTATGACCAATTTTGAACAAACATGGGGTAGGATTATTATGTTTGTTGTTGTCTTTTTGCTCTTTTATCTTGCTATTGCGAAAAATTTTGAACCGCTATTGCTTATACCTATAGCTTTTGGTGGATTGCTTGCCAATATACCACTTGCAAATATGGGTGGTGAACATGGGATGTTAGGTATCATATACAATATGGGTATAGCAAATGAGTTTTTCCCACTTCTTATATTTATGGGAGTTGGTGCTATGACTGATTTTGGACCACTTCTTGCAAATCCAAAGACTGCTATACTAGGTGGTGCTGCTCAGTTTGGTATATTTGGTTCGCTAGTAGGTGCAGTTATGATAGGTTTTGACCTACAAAGTGCATCTGCTATATCTATAATAGGTGGCGCAGATGGACCGACATCTATATTTATAGCAAACAGATTAGCCCCTGAAATGTTAGGTGCTATTGCTGTGGCGGCTTATAGTTATATGGCTCTTGTGCCAGTGATACAACCACCTATTATGAAACTTCTTACGACCGAAAAAGAACGACGAATCAAGATGCCACCTTTAAGAAAAGTGCATAGATTAGAAAAACTATTTTTGCCTATTTTGATACTTGTTATGGCTATACTTATTTTGCCAGAATCAACCCCACTTATAGGTGCTTTTGCTTTTGGAAACTTTGCTAAACAATCAGGTGTAGTAGATAGATTAAGCGAAACTATGGAAAATGCACTTATAAATATAGTAACAATATTTTTGGGACTTGGTGTTGGTAGCAAACTAGCTGCCGATAAGTTTTTGGTGCTTGATACTATGGGTATTATGGTGATAGGTTTGCTTGCTTTTTCAGCAGGAACTGCTGTAGGTGTGCTTATGGCAAAACTGATGAACAAGTTTAGTGCAGAAGATAAACAGATAAACCCTCTAATAGGAGCCGCTGGAGTATCTGCTGTGCCTATGAGTGCAAGGGTTGTGAGCAAAGTAGGACAAGAGTATGACAAATCAAATGTTTTGTTGATGCATGCAATGGGACCAAATGTAGCTGGTGTCATAGGCTCTGCTGTCGCTGCTGGTGTCTTGTTGTCGATATTTAAATAAAGGAAAATCATGCTTGATATTGGACTAAAGAGTGTAAAAAAAATATATAAAAATCTAAATACAGATGATTTGATAGATATGGCTATCAAAAATGAAGGTGCAAAAGTATCATCCACTGGAGCTTTGATCATAGATACTGGAAAGTTTACAGGGCGAAGCCCAAAAGACAAGTATTTTGTGGATAAATCGCCATCTACAAACCATATAGCATGGGGAGATGTAAACAAACCAATATCTCAAGATATATTTGATGAACTTCTTATAAATAGTAAAAACCAGTTAGAAAACAAATCTTTGTTTGTTACTGATTTGTATTGTGGAGCGAGTTATGATAGCCGTATCAAGGTGAGATTTATCACTGAGTTAGCTTGGCAAGCACACTTTGTAAAAAATATGTTTATAAACCCTAAAGAGGATGAATTAGAGAATTTCAAGCCAGATTTTACAGTTTATAACTCTTGCAAAACTACAAACAAAAACTGGCAAAAACATGGTCTAAACTCTCCTGTATATGTGGCATTTGATATTGAAAATGCTATTTGTGTCATAGGTGGCACTTGGTATGCTGGTGAGATGAAAAAAGGGATCTTTTCTATAATGAACTATCATCTACCGCTTCATGGCAAGATGGCTATGCACTGCTCGGCAAATGTTGGTAGTAGTGGCGATGTAGCTTTGTTTTTTGGTCTTAGCGGCACTGGCAAAACTACTTTATCTACAGATGAAAAGAGAGCATTAATTGGCGATGATGAGCACGGATGGGATGAAAATGGTGTATTTAACTTTGAAGGTGGATGTTATGCTAAAGTAGTCAATCTAAATAAAAAAAGTGAACCAGAGATATACGATGCTATAAAAAAAGGTGCAATACTTGAAAATATAGTAAGCGATGAAGCTGGGGTGGTTGATTTTGACGATACTAGCAAAACACAAAATACAAGAGTATCCTATCCTATAAATCATATTCACAATATTCAAAAAGGAAGTCTCGCAGGACACCCTTCAAATATCATATTTTTAAGTGCTGATGCTTTTGGTGTTCTGCCACCAGTATCAAAACTCACAAAAGAGCAAGCTATCTATTATTTTCTAAGTGGATATACTGCAAAAGTAGCTGGAACTGAACTAGGAGTTGATGAACCAACTGCTACTTTTAGTGCTTGTTTTGGAGAGGCATTTTTGCCACTTCACCCTACTTTTTATGCAAACTTATTAGGCAAGATGATAGAGAAACACCAAGTTGATATCTATCTTGTAAATACTGGCTGGACTGGTGGAGCTTATGGAGTTGGCAAAAGAATGAGCATCAAAAACACAAGAGCATGTATCGATGCTATATTAGATGGCAGTATAAAACAAAGCAAATTTGAAAAGACAGATATATTTAACCTATCGATTCCAACGACACTAAAAGGTGTAGATACTCATGTCCTAAACCCAGCAGAGTGTTGGAATGACAGAAAATCATACGACACCCAAGCATTAAAATTGGCTAAAATGTATATAGAAAACTTTAAAAAATACAGTGGTGGAGAGTTTGATTTTTCATCAGCTGGACCAAAGATTTAGATGACAACAGATGAGTTGATAAAAGATATGGAAAAAACTTGCGAACAAATAGTTTGCATATCAGTTAGACATATTTTAAATAAACTCAAAATAGACAATATAAATCAAAACAAACTCAACGAGATATTTTCAAACTTTAACAACTATACAATATATCTAAACGATATGGCAGGACAGATATATAGACGACACAATAGTAGTGCCGAAGATATTTATAAACAAGTGTGCAAATATCTTGATATTGAGTGGGATAACAAATCTCTGTATGAGAGTAGATTAAAAAAAATAAACACCATAGATGACAACTTGTTAGAGAAGTTAGAATACGATATCAAAAAATCAGTCTTAGAGAAACTAGCACAGCAAAACGAAGAGATAAAAAACTCAAAATATTACAAAAACTCAATTGCACCTTTAAAAACTAATCAAACCTCATAGAAAAATCAAGCCACACCGCATGGTGAATGATAGACCCACTACTTATGGCATCTATGCCAGTATCAAGATAGTCGGTAATAGTATCAAGAGTTATATTGCCACTAGCTTCAAGTAGTATATGTGGGTGATTTTTGTCTCTATATCTTGATATTTGTTTTATCATATCATAACTCATATTATCACACATAATTATATCAGCTCCAGCTTTCATAGCCACCAAACTTTGCTCATAGGTCTCACACTCTACTTCAATTTTGGTAACCCATGAGATCCTTTTTCTTGCTATTTTTATAAACTCTTCTAAGTTGGATATAGTTTTAAGGTGTGTATCTTTTAACATCAAACAATCATCAAGTCCAAGTCTATGATTGATAGCTCCACCAACTCTAGATGCATATTTTTCAAAATTTCTCAACAAAGGTCTTGTTTTTCTCGTATCCAAAAGCACAACATTGCTATCTTTAAGTAGTTTGGCATATTTTGAAGCCATAGTTGCAATACCTGAGGCATGTTGAAGCATATTTAGAAAAGTCCTTTCACTACTTAATAGTATAGATGCTTTACCTTCAAGTTTTGCTATAGTGTCCCCTTTTTTGATATACTGACCATCAAAAAACAAAAATTTACAATCAAACTTCTCTGCTTTGCTTAATACTTTTGCATATTTGACACCAGCTAATACTCCATTGTCTTTTGCTATGACTCTCGCTTTAAATCGACCCTTTGGAGCAATATCAAAAAAGAGATCTCCCCTGCCATTATCTTCAAATATAGCATTTTTTACAAATTTTTTAATATTCACCATTATTTACTCTTATGGTTCATCAAAAAGGCGGTCACTTTATCTACAAATAGATCGTATTTTTTCTCTTTGTGGTATGCTATATATAACTTTCTGTTGATTTTTTTTTCTATTTTTGAGATATATATCATACCAGAACTGATATAATCTTCCAATGCAAACTTTGATACTATCGAGACAGTAGGCGTAGAGTTTTTGTCGCTTTTTAAAACAGTGTTTATGATCGATGTTGGACTTGATGATTCGCTTATGATATTAAAATGATCACAATCAGGTAAATTTGACAGCTCTAAAGCTTCTTTAAATATCTGCCTGGTGTTGCTGTCTCTGTCTCTGCATACCCATTTGTAATTTAATATATCATTTGATGTAAGTTTAGCGGGGAGTTTTTGGTTTGAAAATATCACAATCTCATCATCCATCCACTCTTTAAAAACAATATTTTTAGAATCGTTTGGCACATCAATCAATGCCATATCGACATCTCCATCTTCAAGCTTATCAAGTGCTTCTGCCGATGTAGAGACCTCTATATTTACATCATTTTTGATACCCTCTTTTATCTTATTTAGATAGTTTGGCAAAATATAGTTACCAACTACAAATGATGTTCCAAAATCAAATATCATCTTTTTGTTGATAATATCAATAACCTCATTTTCTGCTTTTTGGAGTGTCTTTTCTATTTTTTGACAAACAGTTAAAAAAGATTTTCCAACTTTTGTAAGTTTTGTGCCATTCTTTTTTCTTATAAACACATGTTGCTCAAGATAATCCTCTATAAGTCTTATTTGTTGAGTGACTGCTGGTTGTGAAATACCGAGTTTTTTTGATGTTTGTGAAAATGATTTTGTTCTTGCGATGGTCAAAAATGTTCTGATTTTATTAAAATCTCTTATCATACTATATCCTTTTGTGTAGATTATACTATATATTAGTTTAAATTATGATTAAACGAGTATGATATTTATATTATTTTTGGATATTTAACAAAGTAGACCTCTAAAATCAAGAGGTCATACTTTATGAGTATAAAACAACTGCTCTTTTTTGTTGTTTTGTTTTAAGGCTCTATTGGACTGCTACCTCTTTTGGTGTTCCTTCCCAAATACCATGTTTGGTACAGTATCCATGAGCTACAAGGTTTAGTTTTTTGGTTTGTGGAATTATAGTAAAAGTTGTCGTATTGTGAGCTTTTATATTTCCAAGTGTTCCTGGCACATATGTCGCTTTTGCCAACAAAACATCGCCATTGAACAATGATACAGACTCAATATAGTGGTCAAAATCATCTGGATGAGTGTATTCGTTCCCCATCTTGACAGTAACTTCAAATGGCTCACCAGCTTTTGCTGTGTCGCTACAATGTACAAATGGACTATGTCTATCTATCAAATCTTTTTTTGCTTCTCTATCAATCTCGCTTATATCGGTATATTTGTTTATTTTTGGCATTATAAATCTCCTTCATGATTTTTTAAATACTCAGCCACACCTTCTGTGTCTGCTTTCATCGCTTCATCTCCACTGTTCCAGCCAGCAGGACATACCTCTCCATGCTCATTTGTATAAAGCATAGTATCTACCATTCTAATCATCTCGTCTATGTTTCTGCCAAGTGGCAGGTCGTTTACTACTTGATGTCGTATTGTTCCATCTATATCTATCAAAAATGAACCTCTCAAAGCAACTCCACCATCTAAAAGAACATCATAATCACTACTTATACTTTTAGTCAGGTCTGCTACAAGTGGCATATTGACTCGCCCTATTCCGCCCTTTGCTACTGGAGTTTCTCTCCAAGCAAAGTGTGAAAACTGGCTATCTACGGATACACCTATTATATTTACACCACGACTTTTAAAATCATCTGCCCTTTTTGAAAAAGCAATAATCTCAGAAGGACAAACAAATGTAAAATCAAGTGGGTAAAAAAACAGAACTGTTCCTTTTTTACCAAAATTTTTGTATAGATTAAAATTCTCATTTATCTGCCCATCTGCCATCACTGCTGTAGCTGTGAAATCTGGGGCTTTTTTTGTTACTAACATATCTCTCCTTTTTGTAGTTTATTATAGCAAAAAATTCTTAAAAAATCTATATTAAGACAAAAATTGTCCTAATATGTTTTATAAAAAATTTTAGTAAGATACAAACCATTTGGTGGTGCTTGTGTTAGTTGTTTTTTCGTTTTTAAAAAAAGCATCTGTTTTATATCTTTTTTGTTTGCTTTTTTAGAAGATATATCAAGCAACAAAGCTACCATAAGTCGTATCTGCCCTCTTAAAAAACTATTTGCTACAAACTTAAACAGATAGATATCTTTGTGTTTGTAAAATTTAGCCTCATATATCTCTCTTATGCTGTTTTGTTCTTTTGGCAGATCCTTTGAAAAATTTCTAAAATCATATCTGCCTACAAACTCTTTCATAGAGCTTGTTATCAAATTTTTATCAATTTGTTCTTTATGGTATGTGATATATGGTTCTTGATAAACAGAGGGTTTTTTCTGTGTTATGATATATCTATAAACTCTTTTTTTGGCACTAAATCTCGCATGAAAAGTAGGTGAAACTTCACTTAATGATTTAAGCTCTATTGATTTTGGCAGTTGAGTAGATATTATATGAAAAAGTTTTTTCATATCTGTCCAAAATGGTGGCACAAATATGTTGGCTACTTGGTTTGTAGCATGGACATTTTTGTCTGTTCTACCACTTAAAATTAGTTTGGAGTTGATATTTAGTTTTTTAAAAATCTTTTCAAACTCATATGCTACAGTTTTCTTTTGTGGCTGAATTTGACTGCCATAATATCTAGAACCATCATAAGAGAAAACTAATTTAATATTTGTCAATATCTAAACTTTATGGTTTTGACATAGATGATATATGACAAAATCAACCAAAACAATGGCAGCACTATCATAGAGGCAAAAGGATAGATTTTTGATATATTTGTATATAAAACAAAATATGCCAAAAATATTGCAAATCCAAGCATAGATGCCTTATTTGTAGCAAATCGTGGATTAAAATAACCAAGCGAGATGATGAAAAATACCATAACGATAGGGAACAATATCTCATGCACTGTTTCACTAAAATCTATAGCCTTTTTTTTGCTTTTTTTTATCTCTTGCCAATATTTTTCAAAATTTTCAAAATTTTTATAAACAATCTGTTTTTGTTTGTTTAAGATAATCAGCTCTTTAAAAGAGAGTATATCTATGCTATGTTTGGTTGATTCTTTGTCAAAATAGCCAAAACCATCTTTTAGTTTTAGTGATATATCTCCACTTTTGTTTTCAATATTTGCTGTTGAGGATATGATAAATCTGCTTTTTTCGTCATTGTCTTCAAATAGTTTGATATCAGTTAATCTATCTGTATCTTTGTCGCTTATAAATACCATCCATTTTCCAAATTTTTGTCCAAATTGCGATGCTTTTATGTTCAATGCCGCCTCTTGACTTTTTTCTTTTAAAAATAGTTCTGACAAATAGGATGTCTTTGGTATGATTATTTGCGATAAAAGAAACAGACTAAAACTAATCACAAAAGCAAGTGGTATAAATATCCTTAGCACTTTAGTTGGTTTGATACCAATAGCTGACAAAACCAGCAGTTCGTATTGGGTTGTAAGTTTTGCTATACCACTTATTGCTCCTATAAAAAACGATACTGGTATAATCATATACAAAATTTGTGGCAAACTATAAAAATACAACAAAGATAGCTCATCAAATGATATATTCACTACCGATGTCATAGATGCTATTTTGACCAAATTTATCAAAGAGATGATACTAAAAAGGACTCCAAATATAGGAAAGAAACTTGAAGCAAAACTGATTAGGATATATTTTTTTAATATCAAAACCACACCTTTATCATATCGTCAAATAGAAAAACTACAAACAACCCGATTGAAAGATATGGTATAAAAGCAGTTTTTAACTCTTTGTTGATCAAAGATGGCAACAGAGCTACCAAGGCACCAACAACAACTCCAATAGCACCAAGATAAACTCCAAGCACTCCACCAATAACCGCTACTATTGGTATATCCCCCTCGCCTAAGGCTTTCATATGAAGCAGTTGTTTATCTTTTGTAATTTTGTATTTGATATTTTGTATATAAAATGTCACAAAAAACTCAAGCAAAGAGAATGAACCTGCAAAAAGCAAGGCTGCTGTGATATCAAAATCGCTATAAAACATAGAGGTTATTAAAACCAAAACTAAAAGATAATCAGGCACTGCTTTGTATTTTAAATCAATAAACGACAAAAGTATCAAAAGATAAAACACCACACAAACTATAAAAAAATCTGTATTTAAGTTTAATTTTAAAAATAAAACCAAAGCGACAAAACCACTTAATAGCTCTACTATTATATATCTTGTTGATATAGCTTCGTGGCACATTGCACATTTACCTTTTAAAAATATGTATGATATTATAGGTATGTTGTGTTTAGGACTTATGCTCTTTTTGCATTTTGGACAAAATGAACGATTTGGCGATATGAGTGATATCTTTAGCGGCAATCTATATATAAGCATATTTAAAAACGAACCAACCACAGCTCCTACAATCAAAACCAATATCATATCAAAGAGCACCGTATCTCCTATGACGATTGTAAAATTGTGATATAATCGCATCTAACTGTTTTTCATCAAAATCTGGCCAAAACTCATCTACAAAAAATATCTCAGTATATGCTATTTGCCACAATAAAAAGTTTGAAACTCTTTTTTCGCCACCTGTTCTTAAAAATATATCAACATCAGGAAACCTCGATGTATCAAGATGGTTTTTGATAGATTTTATTGTTATTTTACTATTGTTTTTTTGAAGTTTATTTGCAGCTCTTACTATCTCATCGTGTGAACCATAGTTCAAAGCTAAGATTTGAGTAAGTCCTGTATTGTTTTTAGTTTTTGCCTTTGTATCTTTTATCAGTTTTTGAAGAGTTTTTGACAATACTGTTATATCTCCTATCGTATCAAATATGATATTGTTTGATAGGTATGTTTCTAACTCTTGTTTTAGATACTTTTGTAATAGTTTCATAAGAAACTCCACTTCAACTTTTGGTCTATTCCAGTTTTCTGTAGAAAAAGCATACAAAGTAAGATATTTGATACCAATTTTAGCACAGTGTTCTGTGATAGATCTAGTCGTTTTCGCTCCTTGTTTATGTCCCTCTTTTCTTTTTAGGCCTCTTTTTTTTGCCCATCTGCCATTGCCGTCCATCACTATAGCTATATGTGTAGGCATATTGTGACTATTTGTCAAACTTTTTTTCCAAACTTTTAAGCAAAACAAAAGATAGATCCAGTTTGTTTTGTTTGTCTAACTTTATCATCTCATCTTTATATACAATAGTTATACTATTTTCATCACTGCCAAAACTATCTTTGTTTAATATATTTAAACACACTGCTGAAAGATTTTTTTCTTTTAACATATCTTTTGCACTTTTAGTTGCGATTTGTTGATCCATCTCTGCTTTAAAACCTATGGTATATATATCACTTTTGTCAATAGATTTTAATATATCTATATTTTGTTTTAACTCTAAGTGCCAAATATCTCCTATATCTTTTTTCTTTATTTTGCCAGTTTGTGGATATCTTACTCTCCAATCACTTACAGCACATAGAGCAAAAAAGTATGGTTTTTTTAAAATATGTTTTTTAGTCGAGTTATCCATGAGTGTTTCATCTGTCAATTTACCCTTTTTTGCTATAACTATACACTGTTTTATCATATCATACATCTCTTTTGCACTATCTACTTCTATGACATGAATATCTTTTATGCCTACATCTAAAGCTGTTTTTGTCTTAACCATACATACATCTGCCCCTTGATAAAACAAAGATTTTGCTATAGAGTTTGCCATCTTGCCACTGCTGTGGTTGCTAATATATCGCATATCATCAATACTCTCAATAGTGCCACCACTTGATACTACTACAAGTCTATCTTTATAGTACTCATTTTCAAGTAAAATTCTCGCTGTGTTGTGAAATATATCCTCTATCTCTGCTAAGGCTCCAAAACCCTCATCGCCACAAGCTAAAGTTTTAGAGATTGGTTCTACTATTTTAAAGTTGCAAAGCTTAAGCATCTTTATGTTTGCTTTGGTTATAGGGTTGTTAAGCATCTTTGTATTTGCAGATGGACACAAAAGTTTTTTGCCATCAAAAGCCAATATGGTTTGAAGCAGGATATTGTCTGCTATGCCGTTTGATAGTTTGTTTATGGTATTTGCGGTTGCTGGTGCTACTACTATGGTATCTGCCCATTTTGATAGTGCTATATGGTTAAAAAAGTTTGAGTGAGACCAACTTTCGTTATCGTCACACAACACATCATGAGTGCTTATGGTTTGTAGAGTCAATTTGGATATAAATTTAAGTGCCGATGGTGTGATTGTTACTTTTACATCTGCTCCTGCTTTTATATAAACTCTTATCAATTCGACTACCTTATATACAGCGATACTGCCTGTGATTGCTAGTAGAATTTTTTTATTTTTTAATATCATAGCTTTATTATACCAAAATTAAATTTAATATGGTATAATTTTACACAAAAAAGGACAAAAATGGGTAAAAAAACAGTAGTAGTAAAGATGGAAGAGAACTATATGAGGATGATAATCTCTTATGAAGATAAAGATGACAGAGTAGAGATTTGTGAAGCAGTTGGCAAAGTAGAGAGAGAGACCAAGATATTTCCAGAAGTGATCCATAAAAATACAAGCAAAACTTCAAGTTCATTTAGCATAGAGTTTAGTGGAGATGAACATGTAGGTTCAAGAGACCCTGGTGTGTTTATAGAGAAGCTTTTAAAAGATCTTGACATAAAAGAGTGCGACAACTGCTAAAAGAAGAGACTTCAGTAAGATATTGGTTGTAAAATAGTGCCACATATATGACAGCAGTACTTCACAAAGAGGCTCTTAAGCTTGTGGTGGTTTATCTAAAATGATTTTAAAAGTTGCACTATTTAGAGCATTTTCAAGCACTACTTTGCCAGCAAAACTATCATAAATAATATTTTTACATAGATACAATCCAGTTCCAGTTCCTTTGTCACCTTTGGTGCTAAAGTATGGTTCAAATATATTTTTTACTATATTTTTCTCTATACCTTTGCCATTGTTTTTAATATCTATCATAATTTTATCATCTTTTTTGTAGATATTTATAGATATTTTTGGATTTTTGGGTTTATTTTGAACCAAAGCATCTTTGGCATTTGATATTATAGTCAATATAGCTTGCATAAAAAGATTTTGATTGCCATATATTTTTATACTATCTTTATCGTTTATCTCTATTTGTATATTTGAGTTTTTTATCATAGGCTCAACAATCTTTAAAATCTTTTTAAATGATTCTGCGATACTAAACTTTTCTTTCTTTTGATTTGACTTATAAAACTCTCGAAAATCATCTATTGTATTTGATATAAACTCTATTTGGTCTTGAGCTATAGCAAGACTATCATAAAACTGTTTATCTTTTAGCATATTTTGTTTTTTGAGTAGTTTTAGGTTTTGAACTATTAGTGATACTCTAGTTATAGGCTGTCGCCACTGGTGAGCTATGTTGCTTATCATATCGCCCAGACCTGCCATCTTTTCTTGGTGTTGTATCATTGTATCTTTTTTTTGATTTTTCTTAACCTCTTCATCTACTTTTTGGTCAAGTTCATTTGCTAATTTATAAAGCTGTTCTGATTTATCTATAGCAATTTTAAATATCCTGTTTATAGGTTTTGATACGATATAGACAAAAACCATAGCCAAAACAAATGTGATAAGTAAGATAATCATAGACATATATATGTTGTTTGTCATCATCTGTTGTTTAAATTTTTTCTTTTTCTCCAAACAAATATATATGACAAAGTTGTGTATTTGCAATTTTTTTATATATTTCTTACCATCATTTATCAAACTCTCATCTAAAATATGTTGGATATTGTTTCCAAAAAGATCGTTGTGGTTGTATTTGTTGTTTTTATATATTATCTTATTTTGCTGGTTTATCAAAGTTATATCAAATATAGGTGAACTTGTCCACTGTTTGATAAAATCATCTATAAATATATTTGCTATGAGTATTCCTTTGAACTTATCATCTCTATATATTGGTGTAGATATACGAACTACTGGCACATATGGTTTTTGCACTTTGTTGTTCTCAATATTAAAGTCTATTTGCGATATAAATACCTGATCTTCTTTGAGTTGTTTTGTTTTTTTGAAGTAGTATCTATCTTTTTTGTTTTGCAAATAGGCTGTTTTGTATCCGACAGAACCGCTTCTTTCTCTATCGAACCTCAATTTTTCATCGCCATACTCATCTATATATCTAAGTTGCATAAAGTCTTTGTTCTCTTCTAATATAGTAAAAAACAGAAAGTTTGTGTTGTGTTCGTAGTTTTTATAATCAATAAATTGAGCAAAATAGGGATTTTTTTTGACTGCATTTACTGTGTCTACTCTTTTTTGGATGAAACTTTCAAGATATATCGCTTTGTCTTTGACTTGAAGCTGACTTTGGTAGATAAACTCATCTTTGATATTTTGTTTAGTAAAATATATATGCACTAGTGTTGCTGAGACTAACATCAAAGCAGAGAACAAAATAAAAGAAAACAATATCTTGTATTTGTAGTTTTTGGTCTCTTTGCTTAACTCTTGAATTTGTATCATATATTATATCAGTTTTCTTGTGGTGTAACTTTGTTTATCGCTTCATCGTTGAGTGTTGATTTTTGGATTTGCTTATTTTTTATATATAACATATTTGCCTTTTTTGATTTTATCATAAATATATAAAAACTCTGCAAAACTAAAATATTGATAACTTAAATCTTACTTCTTAAAGATAGTATTGGTTTTTATAGGTGACTTAAAATTCTGCTTTAGCTTATCTATCACCTTTTTTTTAGTTTCACTTATGGTTGTTTCTTTTAGTGTAAAACTTACAGATGAGATATGCCCACCGCCTCCAAAGATAGTAGCTATCTCTCTTAAGTCTATATCTCTTTTTGCTCTTATAGATACTTTTATGTTATTGTTTTTAAGTTGTTTGAAAAAACAAACTATATCTACAACTTTTATTTTTAATATCTCATATGGATAATCATCGCACTCATTTATGGTAGCATCTGTTTTGTCTAAAAACTCCTGTTTTAGTTCAATAGTAGCTATCAAACCATCATTATGTAGTTCAAGAGTATTGCCAATAAGCGGAAGCAATCTGTATTTTGCCACACTCAATGTAGATAAAAAACCATCTGCTAACTTGTTTGGTTTTGCTCCATATTTTGTCAAGCTATCCATCACTTTATATATATTGTCGCTAGTTTTATATTTTGTAAAAGCAAAACTATCATCATATATCGCCAAATATAATGCATTTGCCATATTTGTATCTATAGTTATATTAAACTTTTCAAATATATCATAAACTACCAATCCACAACTTACCGCTTTGTCATCTACTATATTTATATCACCATACATATCGTTTAGTATGTGGTGGTCTATGTTTATGGTCTTTGCATCATCGTCAAACTGTTGTGCTACTCTTTGTTTGTTTGCACAATCCACATATATGACAAGGTCATAAAAGGCGGGAACTATAGATGTGATTTTGCTATAGTTATCAAACATTTTGTATCTGTTGTGTACAGTTTTTGAGATATTAAATATCTTATATTTTTTGCCTATTTGTTTGAGATATCCACCTATAGCTATAGCACTACACATAGTATCTATATCTGGATTTTGGTGTGTTGCTATTAGGATATATTTTGCATCTTTTATCATCTGTATCATCTTAGTTCCTTTGAAATAAGTTTTAGATCATTTATGATAAGTGAGTCGTTTATTTGGTTTTCAAACTCTTTTTGTTCGAGCTGTTGCATCAAGATAAACTGCTCTTGTAAAAGTGAGTTTTTTTTGTTTGTCAAGCTATTTATATCTTTACTCACATAGTATATATTGTTTTTAAGATATATCAACGGAAAAGTTATAGATACAACTATTAGCAACATAAACAATACTTTTTTTAGTTCATCAACTTGCAAATCTAAACACTCTCATCTTTGCACTTCTGGCTCTTTTGTTTTTTGCAAGCTCATCTTTTGTAGCTACAATTGGTTTTTTGGTGATCTTATACCCTTTTGCATTGTTGTTGCCACACTCACATCGCATAAAATTTGTAGGACATATGCAGTTTTTTGACCATGAGTTAAAATACCGCTTAACTATCCTATCTTCAAGAGAGTGAAACGATATTATTGCTACAAGGCAACCCTTCAAATCAGCATCTTCTACTGTTTTTAAGAGATTTTCTAACACCTCAAGCTCTCTGTTTACCTCTATTCGTATAGCTTGAAATACACCAGTTGCTGGGTTTGTCTTTTTTTTGTATATATATTTTTCACAAATTTTAGATAACTCTATAGCTGTTTTTATGGGTCTATTTTTAACTATCGCTTCGCTTAACTTTTTTGCCTCTTTTACCTCTGCATACTCTTTTAGTATCTGCTGTAGTTTTGTTTGTGTATAGTGGTTGACTACATCATATGCACTTAATTGATTGCTTCTATCCATCCTCATATCAAGTGTTTGAGAAAGAAAGCTAAAACCTCTACTTTTGTCATCAAGTTGCAAAGATGACACCCCAATATCTGCTAATATACCTACTATTTTTTTCTCTTTAACTGTGTTTATGATATTTTCAAAATTTTGTTTTGTAAATGTTACTCTGTTTTTATATTTTGCTAACTTTTTAGTTGAAAAATCAATCGCCACTTGGTCTTGGTCGTTGCATATCAAACTTACATTTTGGTTTGCTTCAAGTATAGCTTGACTATGTCCACCATAACCACAAGTACAATCAACTATATATCCTTTCGCTTCTTTAAATATATCTACAACCTGCTCTTTTAAGACTGGTTTGTGTAAAGTTTCATTATCCAAAAATATCACCCCTGGATAACCTTTTGCCTCTTGTATAGTCAGTGGCATTTATCGCTTTTTTTGATGGTGCTTGGAGTTGATAAATTTTTATTGAACCTTTTTTGCATCCAACTGTTATACCATCTTTGCTTATTTCTAATATCACACCACTTTTGTTTAAACTATTTCTATCCAATATATCACAGCTTTTTATCTTTAGACTATTTTTTGTGTGAATTTCAGGCCAAAACTTATATGCTTTATATTTTTGAAACAATTTGCTACTATCATCAAATGAAACTATCGCATCGTTTTTTGATATTTTGCCACAATATGTAGCTTGAGATGGTTGCTGTTTTTTAGGTAAAATAGTTTGAAAATTTTTCAATACATACAAAATTAGATCTGCTGATACGACTGACAATTTGTCAAACAAAGAGGATATATCATCTTTTTGTTCTATTTTTATATAAGCAGTTGACAATATCTCTCCGCTATCAAGTCCTTTTGCCATATACATAGCAGTAGTTCCAGTATATTTATCGTTGTTTAATATAGCTGTTTGTATAGGGCTAGCTCCTCTATATTTTGGCAAGATAGAGGTGTGTAGATTTATACAAGGAGCGATATCTAATATCTCTTGTGACAAAATTTTTGCATATGATGCTACAATTATAAAATCAGGTTTTATATCTTTGATAAGTTCGATATATCTTTTATCGTTTGGATTTGTAGGCTGATATATATCTATATCTATATCATTTGTTTTACAAAACTGCTTTATATGTGGTGCAGTTAAGATCTGTTTTCGTCCTACTTTTTTGTCTGGTTGAGTAAATAGAGTCGAGATTTCTATATGCTTATCGTTATAAAGCTTTTCAAATATTGTTGTAGAAAATTGTGCGGTTCCCATATATATGATTTTTATCATTTTTGAAATATAGTCCCGCCGTTGTGTATATTTTTTAGAAAATAGTTTTTTGCTATTTTTAGTTCAAACCCAGTTGTTAGCAACATAAATTTGTTATGTTTTATCAAATAGTGGGCAGCTTTTAGTTTAGTTACTATGCCACCAGTTGAAAATTGGCTATTTTGAGTAGGTTTTTTTATCATCTCTTTTTTTGGTATTTTGCTTATTTTTTTTATCAGTTTGGCATCTTTGTAGTGTTGTGGATTTTTATCATAATATCCATCTATATCACTTAATATCAAAACACCCATAGCATCAAAATATACCGCCACAAAGCCAGCGAGCTGGTCATTGTCACCAAACTCCAGTTCATCTGTGTATGTTGTGTCGTTTTCGTTGATTATTGGTACAACACTATTTTTTATCAATGCTTCTATGGTATCTTTTGCATGATCTAATCTTATCTTATCTTTAAATACAGTAGCTTCTATAAGAAATTGTGAACATATTATATCAAACTTATCAAAAGCTTTTTTAAATTTTGCCATAAGAAGTGGCTGGCCTATAGAAGCCAATGCTTGTTTGTTGTTTAATCTGTTTTTGTCTAATTTTAGTTCAGTATATCCAGAAGCTACTGCTCCACTACTTACAACTATCACTTCATAATTATTTTGTCTCAATTGAAAGATAAATTTAACTATCTTTTTCAATCTTTTTTCATTTATCATATCTTTCTTGGTCAAGATAGCAGAGCCTATTTTGATAACTAACCTTTTTTTCATGATATTATGCTTTGGTTTGGATTTTTATATCGGTAGTTTTAAAATAATCTTGAGTTTTTTTAACCATATCGCTGTTTTGTATATCCTGTACTTCTGTATTTGGCATACCATCTACCGCTTTTGTTTTTGATATACTATTTTCTATACAGCTTGAGCCTTCAGTTGTATCTTCTTTTGAGAGTTGGGGTTCTTGAGTAGTTTTTATCTCTTCATCTTTGATATATTTGATATCTTTCATATCTTTAAAAACTTCTTTAAATTTTGTTTTGACTATATCATAATTTTGCCATATAAGAGTTTTGCACTTTTCATCTACTTTTGATTTGATATAAACCAAACCATCGGCATATCTTATAAATTTAAAACCATTTTCGATACATTGTCCTACTTCAAAACTTTTGTCATATATATTTTCAATAACCATCTTGAACAACTCTTTGTCATCTTTTTCTTCTATTGGTTGCTCTTTTGTCAAGGTTTTTTTAGAGTCAGTAGTTGGTATAGATTGGATTTTGTTTATTATATTGTCAATTGTCTCTTTTTTAGATGCCTCTTTTAGTTTCATCAAAGTTAGATACAATACAAACTCTTCATCGCTATTTAAACTCAAAAGATATTTTGAGTTTGCAATGATTTTAAAACACCTCTCATACAGCATCATATCAAATTTTGGATTTTTATTTTTTAAACAATTTTTAAGATATATAGACAACTCATCAAGCACCATTCCAAACTCGTGCATTTTTAACTCTTCAACTATTTCATCTATATCTTTTTGGTTTAAAACTATATCAAAAAGTTTATCAAAAAGCTCATCATCAACCAAACCTAACATCTGTGTAACAGCTTGAACCGTTATATCGCTTTTTGTATATATGATAGCTTGGTCAAGTATAGTTAAACTATCTCTTAAGCTTCCGTGTCCGTGTCTTGCTAATATCTCCAAAGCTTGTTTTTCAAACTCAATTTTCTCTATATTTAATATATATGACAGATGTTGAACTACATCATCTACTGATATTTTTTTGAACCTAAAGTGCTGTGTCCTACTTAAAATCGTAGCAGGAAGTTTAAGTGGATCTGTAGTTGCTAGTACAAACCTCACATAAGCAGGTGGCTCTTCAAGTGTTTTTAACAAAGCATTAAAAGCTTCATTTGTGAGCATATGTATCTCATCTATGATAAATATCTTATATTTTCCTACAGATGGTTTGTATCGTATGTGTTCTATTAGTTTTTTTATATCATCAATCCCTCTGTTTGATGCCGCATCCATCTCTACTATATCCATATGTTTTCCACTGTTAGCAGATATACAACTATCGCAAAGTTCGCATGGTTTTGAGCTTGGGCCTTTTTCACAGAGGATCGATTTGGATAATATTCTAGCAGTAGATGTTTTGCCACTACCCCTTAACCCACTTAGCAGATATGCATGAGCTATTCTGTCACTATCTAAAGCCAAACTAAGTGTTTGTGATATTGTTTCTTGGCCTATTAACTCATCAAAACTTTTTGGCCTGTATTTTAAAGCAAGAACTTTATCCATATATCTTCTTTAATTTTTTATACATCTTACAGATATACCTGTGGCTTTTGCTCTTGAAGATAAACCTGCTGATGTATTGTTAAATTCAAATGATTCAAAATGATTTGTCGTCCCTGCTTCTTTGTTTGTGGCATATACTCCTGTTGTATCTGTCTCTACTGTATCGCCATCACTTTTTTGTCTTATGCCTGCCTTTGTTAGATGAAGAACAGAGCCAATACCACTGCTATAGTTAGTAATATTCTCTTTGTTAAATTCAGCTATTGTAGGAACTCTATAACCATCTGGGCAAGGGTTGTTTGTAGATGATTCTTCACTCCACAATGATGAGTCGTTGGTGTTTCTCCAATCATCATGAGTGTTGATAAATTTGTTATGAGCTGGAATATTTGTTTGTGTGCTAGTTACACCATTGCCACTTCCTGACACATTGTCTGTCCACGATATCTGTTCGTGTCCATCCATACCTCTGCCCCATTGATACAAAAATCCGTATGCTTTATAGTTGTTTGTCCCATCGGAGAGATTTATATCTGGGTCAAAATCACCTCCATCAATATCGTTATATTTAGCTCCTAGATTTGTTCTTAGCCATCTTTGGCCACTACTACTTAAAACTGATTCATATCTCATATTGTATCCAGTTTGCCCAAACTTTTTGCCATCTATTGTTTCATCTGTTACTTCGATTTGAACTGTTTTGCTTGCTTTGTATGTGCCATCTTGGACATTTATCTCTATCTCATATATATTGTTTGTATCGTTGTCATCTGGTGATTCAAAATCAAAATTTACCTTGTTTTTAATATTCCCAGTGGTGCTATTGATATCAAATTTCTCTTTGTCTGCTCCTGTTATTGTCCAAGTTAAGGTGTCATCTTTAAGATATGTATATGATACATTTTTGTCTATATAGTAGTTTTCCATAATTGTCCATCTGCTTTCATCGATAGATAGATAGTTTATAGTTATTTTACTATCTTCATTGCCACAGTTTACAAAAAATATTGCTGTTAAAAAATATAATAATAGTCTAAAATACATATTTTACTCCCATTATTAAGCTGTTTGTGCTGTTGTGTTTGATATAGTTACTGCTATTTGTGATATCTGTTTTGAAGTTTTGTTTTGCATATCTGTAATACAATCGTATATCAATGTGTTTGTTTATATCTTTTACAATCCCAATTTGTGCTCCGTATGTGGCATCTTGACTATCAAGTTTGGTATCTGTAGTTGTTTTGATAGGAGATTTGTCCCACAACAGTTTGCTATATCCAGCAAAAATACCGACATATGGATATATATCATCTTTATATAGTTTATAATTGATATCTAAAAAATAGCTTTTTATATTGTAACTATTTGTCTTTTGATACTCATAATTCGCACCAAACAAAAAGGTATCATACTCAACTCCAGCTCCCATATCTATGCCAATGGAACTTTTGTCTATATCTTCACTCAAAAAACTTTCTGGTATATTTATATCAATATCTGTTTTGCCAAACCCTATACCCAAAGATAGATAAAAATTTGATTTGCTGATAGTTGAAGCTGTATCTTCATTTGTTGAAGCTGTATCTTCTCTTGCGAGATAATCTTCAGGGTCTTCATTTGATATCTCTTTTTGTCCCATCTTGTTGTATACAAATACCTCTTCATCCTCTTGTTGGTTTTGCATCTCTTCTACATCTTCGCTTATCAAAGGTTGCAATGTGTCTATCTTTTCTTGTGGCTCTTCATCTTTAAGTGGTTTTAGTGTGTCTATCTCGTTTGTATCGTATGCTTTTTTGTATCCAAATACTTTTTTGTTTACATTGACATAATAAAATGCTTCACTATATCTCTTTTTGAGAAAAAACTCTTTTCCTACAAAATCAAACTTATGGCCTCTTATATAATACTCAGTTTTAGCTACTTTACACCATCTATATTCATCGCAACTTTCTACTATGATCTTGTCGCCTGGTTTTATTGTGTCAAGTTTTTTTGTCTCTATATATTTTGTATCTATTTGCTCATCTTCAACAGAAGGTATTACTCTTATATTAGTTTTTATTGGTTTGTATTTTTTCAGCTTTTTTGCTTTGGCTTCTTGAGCCAATATCTTAGCTCTTTTTGCTTTTTGTGTCAAAAACTCATTTTTTTGACTATTTGAAGGACCAGATGTTTCTACAAAACCATAACTATCTCCATCTTGAGTTCTTTTATAATACGAAGCATCATCAAATTGTGGTTTAAGTGTTACTGTGTTGCCATTTTTTTTATATTTGAAACCTTTGATATAAAATTTTGTGCCTTTTATGTGACACCATTGATGTTCGTCACATCCAGTTATTTGCAATTTTTGACCTTGTTTTATAGTACTTGCATACAAAAAAGAGTTTAAAATCAATACAAATAAAATAGAATTTTTCATAAATTTACCTTTATAATATATTTGTCCATACCGCTTGAACATCTTCATCCTCTTCAAGTTTTTCTAAAAGATTCTCTATATCAGCCATAGCTTCATCGCTTATCTCTTGTGGGTTGTTTGGTATTCTTTCAAGTTTTGCTGATTTTACCTCAATTTCAAGCTTTTCAAAACCATCGCTTAATGTTCCAAAATCTTTAAAATCACCATATACATATATAGTATCGTCATCTATATCATATGACTGCCAACCAAAATCAATCATAAAAAGCTCCAAATCATCTATATCCATAGATGGTTTGCTTATCTCATATACAGATTTTCTGTCAAACATAAACTCCAACGAACCAGTAGGCAATAGTTGTCCTTTGTTTTTTTTAAATATATCTTTGATATGAGCTACTGTTCTTGCTGTATTGTCTGTAGCACACTGGACAAACACAAGCACTCCAAAACTACTTTTGCCCTCATAGTTTACCTCTGACAAATTTGCACTATCTTTAGATGTTGCTCTTTTTATAGCTGAAGCTATATTTTCTTTTGGTAAGTTTTGGGCTTTTGCATTGTTTATAGCGGTTCTTAATGGTGCATTCATATCAGGATCAGGCACACCTTGTTTTGCCGCCATTGTGATAGCTTTGGCAAGTTTTGGAAATACTTTTGACATATTTCCCCATCTTTTTAGTTTGGCTGCTTTTCTGTATTCAAATGCTCTACCCACTCTATTTTCCTAAACTATTATTTGCTATAAGTTTTGCTTGGTTGTCAGCTATAAGTGGCTCTATCACCTCATCTAGCAATCCATCATTCATAATAGCATCCAACCTATAAAGAGTAAGTCCTATACGATGGTCTGTCACTCGTCCTTGTGGATAGTTGTAAGTTCGTATTCTACCGCTTCTATCCCCTGTGCCTACTTGCTCTTTTCTGTTTGCACCCTCTTTTTGCAATCTTTCATTTTCTTGTAGGTCATAAAGTCTTGCTTTTAGTACTTTGAGTGCTTTTTCTCTGTTTTTGTGTTGTGATTTTTGGTCTTGATTTGTGACTACAAGACCTGTTGGTAAGTGTGTGATTCGTATAGCACTATCTGTTGTATTTACACTTTGGCCACCACAACCAGAAGCTCTCATAGTGTCTATCTTTAGATCTTCTGCCTTAATCTCGATCTGCTCGTCGTCAACTTCAGGTATGATAGCTACAGTGATAGCAGATGTATGAACTCGTCCTTGTGTTTCTGTCGCTGGAACTCTTTGAACTCTATGTGTGCCTGATTCGAACTTCATTTTACTATAGACTTTTTCGCCTTTGATTAAAAACACCAGCTCTTTAAATCCACCAGCTTCTGATTCGCTTGAGTTCATTATCTCTATTTTCCAGCCTCTATTTTCACAATACTTCATATATGTTCTATAGATATCACCAACAAAAAGAGAAGCTTCATCTCCGCCAGTTCCTGCTCTTAGTTCGACAAAAATATTTTTGTCATCGTTTGGGTCTTTTGGCAACAAAAGCAAACGAATCTTATCTTGTATGTCGATCTTTTGTTTTTCTAATATTTTTAATTCATCTTTTGCCATCTGTTCCATCTCTGGATCTTCAAGCATTGCTTTACTCTCTTGTATCTGCTCTATCGTACTGCGATAAATTTTTGATGCATTGACTATATCTTTTATAGAGGACTGCTCTTTAGATAATTTGGTCATCTTTTTAATATCTTTGACAACTTCAGATGTTATGAGAAGTTTGTTTATCTCTTCATATCTATCTTCAAATACTTTTAGTTGAGTTTGAAGCATACAATAACTTACAGTGAATTAACTTTTTTTTGAAGTCTGCTCACTTTTCTACTGACA
The DNA here is from genome assembly GCA_029935705.1 of Arcobacteraceae bacterium. Taxonomy (GTDB): domain Bacteria; phylum Campylobacterota; class Campylobacteria; order Campylobacterales; family Arcobacteraceae; genus B24-G6. The sequence goes on along the minus strand of JAOZJU010000010.1, from coordinate 16,277 downwards.
GTCTCTTTTTTCAATATACCTTTGCTTACTGTATGGTGGAAAAATTTATTTGCCAGCTTCATACTCTCTTGTGCTTTCTCTTTGTCATTTGACGAAACCGCGTCTAATACATTTTTAGTGATTGTTTTCACTCTTGATTTGAAAAATCTATTTCTTTTTGTTTTGACTATCGTCTGTTTTGCTCTTTTTGCTGCTGATTTATGGTTTGCCATATCTATCCTTATCTTTTTTTATATTATATCTAATGTTGCTTAAAGTTAAACAAAATAGTGTTAAACAAAATAGTGCAGATGAGATCAAATGCACCTATTAGTTTTGTAAAAGTGCCCTAACTCTCCATATATGTTTTGAGGTTTCTGCCTACATTTGGGTGTTTGAGTTTTTTTATAGCGGTTGCTTCTATTTGACGAACTCTCTCTTTTGAGATATTTAGTCTCAATGCTATCTCATCGAGTGTTCTGTCGCTATTGTCATCCATAAGGCCATATCTCATACGAATCACTGCTTGTTCTCTTTGTGTGAGTTGGTCTATGACATTGTCAATTTGACCCTTTAAGTCATCTGTCAAGATATTGTCAAGTGGGCTTGGCATACTGTTGTCTGGCACAAAATCACCAAACTTTCCGTCATCATCTTTTCCTACAGGGGCTTCGAGCGATTTAGGTTTTTTTGTGATTTTTAGCACTTGGCTTATCTTATCCTCTTCAATATCCATAATTTTTGCTATAGTATTTAAGTCTGGTTCTTCGCCATGCTCTTGCAGATATCTTCTTGATACCAAATTTATTCTATTTACTGTCTCTATCATATGTATAGGGATTCGTATTGTCCTTGCTTGATCCGCTATAGCCCTAGTGATCGCTTGTCTTATCCACCAAGTAGCATAGGTTGAAAACTTAAACCCTCGTTTATACTCAAACTTATCTACAGCTTTCATCAGTCCTATATTGCCCTCTTGTATCAAATCCAAAAACAACAAACCTCTATTTGTGTATTTTTTAGCTATAGAGACAACCAATCGTAAGTTTGCTTTTGCCATCTTAAATTTTGCACTATCGGCTATCTTTTTGCCAATTTTTATCTGTGTCAATATATCCTCAAGCTCTTGGTCACTCATCTTTAGACCTTTTTTGCTATTTTCTCTTGTCTTGAAAAGTTTTTTTATATCCATATAGATATTTACCATAGTAACCTCTGGAACCATTTTGGTTATATCTTTTTTGTCAAGTTTTGTGATTTTGGATAAAAGTTTGTTGTGATTTTCTCGTAAGATATCATTAAATAGTGGCAACCTATACTCAAGTTTTTTAAGCTGAATATCAAAATCATCTGCACTATTTAAGGTTGCTTCAAGTATCTTTACTATCTCTGCTATAAGTTTGCTAGTAGGAGACAATACTAATATTGCTTTTTTCATTTGATGTTTTTTATAAGAGAGTGTCAAAGCATGCAAAAGCTCTTCAAATTTGTCTTTTTTAGCACTTTTGTCATGCTCATCAAGATATTTTTGCCATTGTTGTTTTGCTTTTTCAAGTGTTTTAAACTCAGCAATTATATGTTTCTCTCTCTTTTCCAAAAGGTTTGTTTTGGATATATTTGCAGGCTTTTTTTTGTTTTGTGCATCTTCAACCTCAACATCCTCTTTTTCATCAAAACTTTTAAATAGTTCTTTGACTTTTCTTTCACGGTTTACAAGCGGTTCTTTATAATCAATAATAAACTCAATAAGATAAGATATAGAACAAATAGCATTTAGTATTATATCTTCTCCGTGTTTGATCATTTTGCTTATCTCTATCTCATGCTCTTTTGTAAGTAGTGGCACATTGCCCATTTGTCTTAGATACATTCTAACAGGCGAGTCGCTTCTACTCCACTCAGAGAGCTCTTTTTGGTTTAAAAGTTCATCTTCAAGACTCTCTTTGTTTTTGATATTTTTTTGTCTTTGGATCTGTTTTTGTTTGATTTGTTCATTTTTTGTCTTGTGGACAAGCTCTCTTGTGTGAATAAGTTTTACTTTGTATAAACAAGACAAAGCATCTACTTTTTTACAGTTTGCCAATGTTGGTGTTTTGTCAAATACAGATACAAGTGTTTCGTATGTTATTGTGCTATTTTTATTCTCTTTAAATATATTGTCAAGTAGTTTTGTGATGTTTATTTTTGCCATATTATATTATATCTAAAAAATTTTAATTTTAGCTGAAACTTTCAATCTAATTAGATATAATTACACAAAATATCTTCTATAGCTTATAAATAGAGGAGCAAAAGGATAATAAAAATGCTTTCACGATTTGGTTTAGACAAAAACAACACAACTGTAAAACAGGAGTTTATAGCAGGATGGACTACATTTTTAACTATGATGTATATTGTCCCTGTAAATGGCTTCATACTAGCAGATGCAGGGCTTCCTATGGGGGCAGTGGTTACCGCTACGGCACTTATTACTATATTTGCTACTATTTTTAGTGGTTATTGGTCAAATACTCCAATTGCTATGAGTGTTGGTATGGGACTAAATGCTTATTTTGCTTATGGTTTGGTATTGGGTATGGGAATTGCATGGCAAACTGCTTTGGGGGTTGTATTTTTAAGTGGTGTTATATTTGTAGTGTTGTCATTTACAAAGTTTCGAATATGGCTTATGACAAGCATACCAGTTGATCTTCGTCGAGCTATTAGTGCTGGTATTGGTGCATTTATAGCATTTATCGGTCTTAAACAGATGGGTATCATCACAGCAAACAAGGCTACTTTGGTTTCGCTTGGAGATTTGGGTTCGGCACCTGTGATACTTGGTATTGTAGGACTTTTTATCACTCTTGGATTTTATACATTTAGGCTAAAAGGTGCATTTATATTGAGTATTGTTATCACATCTATTTTAGGTTGGATTGTAGGTATAGGCCAGCTGCCTCAGACAATTGTATCTTTGCCTGCATCTATATCTCCTATATTTTTCGAACTTGATATCATAAGTGCTTTATCTCTTAGTCTCTTGCCTGTGATTGTTACATTTTTAGTGACTGATATGTTTGATACTATTGGCACTTTGACAGGTGTTGGAACTCGTGCAAACTTGTTTCAAACCAAAGACAAAGATGACAAAGCCTTAGAAAAAACTCTTGAAGCAGATGCGGTTGCTACTGTAGCTGGTAGTTTGCTTGGAGTCTCTACTACTACTTCATTTATAGAGAGTGCCAGTGGTGTTGAGGAGGGTGGCAGAACTGGTTTGACTGCTATTTTTACTGGGTTGTTTTTTATTTTAACTTTGTTTATGTTGCCACTATTTAAATCAATTCCTCCAAATGCTATATATCCAGTGTTAGTAGTTGTAGGTATATTGATGTTTACAGAACTTGGTAATATAAATTTTAAAAACAACGACTTAGCTATCACAAGTGCTTCATTTTTGATAGTAATACTTATGCCATTGACCTTTTCTATTACAAATGGTTTTGCTGCTGGGTTTGTAGTATATACCACTTTAAAACTTCTAAAACAAGAGTTTGAGGATATCAACTTAGGGTTGTTGGTGATAACTGCTATATCATTGATTGTGTTTATAGTTTGACAAAGGTATATTATGGATACGATGAGTTTTTAAAAGATAGCAAAACTCTACTAAAACAGATACTATCTTACGATCCAGATGCCCTCGTAGCAGTAGCTCGTGGTGGTATGGCTTTGGGTCAATTGATAGGTGAAGCTATGAATACAAGAGAGGTATATACAGTAAACTCTATTATGTATGATGGTCAAAAAAAATTAGACCACTGTAAAGTGTTTAATATACCAAACTTAGAAAACAGAAAAAAAGTGGTGTTGATAGATGATATAGTAGATAGTGGCGAGAGTATGCAATATATCATAAAAAAACTTCAAACCAACTATCCTGCTTGTGAGTTTAAAGTAGCCACTCTTTTTTACAAATCCACAGCTATGCTTCAGCCTGATTTCAGTGTCAAAGAAGCCACAAACTGGATAGAGTTTTTTTGGGAGGTTGATTTGAGCGATTAGAAGAGGTTGTTTGTCGCTTCTAAATTGTGATAAGTTTTATATCAGCTATCTTTTTAAACTCTTGGTATATATTGTTTATAATTTTTTGTCTATTTTGTTTTAACTTAATATCATCACAATTTATCTTTACTTTATCAAAAAAATTATCTATATCACTCTTTAGAGCAAAAAGTTTAGATAGTTTGTTTTCAAAACTATTTGTGTTGTTTTGTTGTATTGTTTTAAGTTTTGATACTAAAGTTATCTCTGTTTTATCTACAAGCATAGCTTCATCTATATTGATATCTTTGACAGTTTCATCTACTATATTTGCAACTCTCTTAAATGTCTTGAAATTTACCTCAAACTCTTTTTGCGAAACTGCCATATCTAAAGCTTTTAGTTTTTTATCAAAATCAACTATATCGCCACTTTGACCACCAAGCACTGCTTTTATGACTGATGGATTTATATCTTTGTATATTTTATAAAATCTTTCATAAAAAAACTCTACTATCATATCTTTGTCAATTTTTTTGTAGTTTGGTGACAAGCTATCTATAAGATTTATAATATCAAACTTGATATCAAACTTTAGACAAATTCGCACAATTGCAACCACTGCTCTTCTTAGGCCGTATGGGTCTTTGCTTCCTGTTGGTATTTTGTCTATACTAAACATAGATAAAATTGTATCAAATCTACTACAAATTGCTACAATAGCACCAAACAAACTATTTGGCAAAGGTGCTGTATCGCTTGTAGGCATATATTGTTCTTTTATAGCTTGGCAGATTTTATCATCTTTGTTCATCTTTTTGGCATAATAATATCCCATCAGTCCTTGAAGTTTTGGAAACTCTACTACCATATTGCTTACCAAATCAGCTTTGCTTAAAACTATAGCTTCTATGAGGTTTGGATCGTTGTTAAACAACAAAGCAATTTTTTGTTCTCTTAACATCTTGTCATATACAGTACCTAAACTATCTGCAAATTTGATATTTTTTAGTTTTTGGCTATCTAAACCATCTTTTATATCATTTTGATAAAAAAACATAGCATCTTCAAGCCTTGGTCTTAGAACTTTTTCATTGCCTCTTTGCACCAAGCTCATATCATCTGTATAGGCATTTGATACTACTATAAATCTGTTTGTGATCTTATTTTGTTTAAAACAAGCAAAATATCTTTGATGCTCTTTCATAGAGTTTATGATAACCTCTTTGGGTAGATTTAAAAATTTTTTATCAAAATTCCCACACAAAACTGTAGGATACTCACACATAGCTACTATCTCACTTAGAAGTTGTTTGTCTATATCTACATCTATATCTTGCTTTTTTGATATATCTTCTATTTGTTTGATGATTGTGTATTCTCTTTGGGTTTGGTCAAATACTACACCATTGTTTTTTAAAACTTCAAAATACTCTTCAATTGTAGCAAAACCTATTTTGTCGTATGATATACTTCTGTGGATATTTGTCTTTTTGCTTGAGTTTACACCAAAAGCAGATACCTTTATATCTTCATCGCCTATCATCGCTACCAAACCTCGTATTGGTCTTATGAAGCTCTTTTCACAACTTGCCCACCTCATAGCTTTGCCAAAGTTTAAGTTTTTTAAAAACTGGTTTATCATATCTTCTAAAAGCTCTTTTGTCTCTTTGCCTATTGTGTTTTTTTTAAAATACAAAACTTCTTGGGAGTTTATCGTTTTTGTGGATAGTTTATCAGTTTGCACACCACACTTTTTAGCAAAACTTATACAAGCATTGGTTGGTTTGCCGTCTTTGTAAGCTATGCTTATCGGTGCACCTACAAGCTCTTTTGTTTTGTCGCATTGTTTTGTCGGCATTTGCTTGTGTAGCAAGATGAGTCGCCTTGGAGTATAAAAAAACTCAAAATTTGTTTCAAATGAGTATCTATCTAAAATCTCTTGCCATTTTTTTTTGATATTTGGCAACTCTTTTTGAAAAGGAACTGCTGGCAACTCTTCTGTTAGTATCTCTATGAGCATAGGTTTGGTTGTCACTATTTGTCTCCTAACTTATCTTTGTGCTTTTGTATTTGATTTTTGTTCATACCATTTATAAACCAAAAAAGCAAGAGAACAAACCCTACAGTCATCACGATATCCAAAACCTCTTTCACAGAATATGTCCTTTGTTTTTATATAGATATACAGTTGCGATATCTTTAAAAAATATTGCTACTTCATCACTATCTATGATTTTATCATTTAAACCTAAAAATAGCTCTATTTGGATACCTTTGTCTTTAATTTTTTTTAACTTATCTTTCTCCCAGACAAAATTAAGAAGCTTTTTTAGGTGCTGCTTTTTGCCATCTGTTTTATATATATCTATATTTGTATTGGTGATATTTTTAAAAAATTGTTCTTTATACAACTCTTTGTTTTTCTCAAAATATAAGAGCTGATTTGTTATAAATCGTTTCTCTTTATTTTGAAAAAAAGCAGGACTGATTAACTGAAGTTTATCTACTCTTGAAGTGGTAGTTTGACAATACTCAAAAGCATCTATAGCTCCAGCACTAAACCCGCTTACAACCAACTCTTTATCCTCAAGATAGTTTTCAAACAGCTTTGCCTCATCTTTTAGACAAAACCCACTAAAATATATCACAATATTCCGCCTTTGAGAGCTATCTGATATCTTTTGTAGTCTGGCATATATTTATAAACTAATTGCCAAAAATTGTTTGAGTGATTTTTCTCTTTTATGTGACAAAGTTCGTGAAGCACTACATAAGATATCACATCTATATCAAACTGAAGCAACATAATATTAAAACTAATTTTATCCTCCCAGCTACAGCTTGCCCACTTTGATTTTAGATATTTGTAGGTTATTTTTTTTGGTTTTAAATCTGTTTTTTCTATATATTTTAAAAATATATTATCTACAATATCTTTTGAGTTTAAAAAATAAAAAGATTTTAAACTAAAGAAAAAATCTTCATATGATTTGTGGATATTTTTGTTATAATACAAACAATACTGCCCATCTTCAAATACTATCTTAGCTTTGGTTGTGTCGTTTTTCTCTTTTAGTGTTAGTTTGTGTTTTTTACCCAAAAAATCTATGGTTTGATTTGACAATATATCAAACTTGTGTGAGCATTTTGCATTTTTTATATGCTTTTTTATCCATGGAATAAACTTTAAATATATCTTTTCAAACTGTCTGTCACTAAAGGATATAGGAGCTTTTATCGTGACTAATTTTTGGCTATTTAATACCACTGTAGTTCGTTTGATACGATTTGATCTATGAAATTTTAGTTCAAATTTGTAGTTTTCTATAGTTTTAAACAAACAAACCCTTAATAAATTTTAAACTTATAAAAAAGAAAAACCCAACAATAAACCCTACAATCATATCAAACAATACAGGGTATATTTGCACTATATCACCTATATGATGAACCATACTTATGTTGTGACTAAATATACCGCCACCTACAAGAAGCATAGCAATAGTACCTACGACTGTGAGTATTTTGATAATTTTTGGCAAGGCTGTTATGAGTGTTTTGCCAAACTTTTGTTTATAGCTATTTGCTTTGCTGTGGTTTGTGATATAAAGACCTATATCATCCATACGAATTATCAATGCAACCAAACCATATACACCAACAGTAGCTAAAATAGCTACAACAGATGTAGCTATGATTTGTGTCGTTAAGTTATAGTCCAAAACTGTTCCTAAAGTCAATACTACTATCTCAATTGACAAGATAAAATCAGTCATAATAGCGGATTTTATCTTTTGTTTTTCTGTCATAGTTTTTGTTTTTTGATGCTGTTTGTTTCCTTTTGTCTTTAACTGTGCATACTCATATATCTTTTCAACCGCTTCATAAGATAGATACAATCCACCCAACAGCAAAATAGGAACTATCATATAAGATGCATATGCAGACAACAAAAATGCAACAGGAAGTATCAAAGCTTTGTTTATAAACGAACCTTTGGTTATAGCATACAATACAGGCAACTCTCTACTTGAGGAAAAATTTGACGACTTTTGAGCATTTACTGCTAAGTCATCTCCTAATATTCCTGCTGTTTTTTTGATAGATATTTTAGTAGCTACTGCTGCATCATCAAGCAAAATAGCTATATCGTCAAGTATAGCAAAAATACCTCCGGTCATATTTTTGCCACTATATATCTTTTGGTTTTTATTTTGTTTGTTTGTTTATGGTATGGCACTATTTTTGACATACTGCTTCCTTTTTGGTTGATTAGAGCTTGCTATATTATACCACAATCTTATAAAACAAAGACTATATCCAATAGAAACTACAAGAGGCATCTCTAAATGCAAAAAGCCCATATCAACGATATGGGCTTTTTGTTGTTTTTGGATATTCAAATACTATTTGTCTTTAAAATCAAAAAACCACAACAACTTTATGTTTTTAGTTATTGATAAAATATCTAATCCACATAATGTCATGTTGATCATAATAATGCCCTTTAGGATAAAAATGTTCTTTTCTATAAATTGTGCCTGTGCAGTTTGGTCCACTACTCCACATATCAGGTAGTATGCCGTCTTGATCGTCACAAGATTCTGATCCAAATAGTCTTGCTGAATGATAGGAATCATAAGCACCCTCTGGTAGGTCATACCAATATGTATATATGCCTGATATGATGCCACCCGTTTTGCCAACTTCAAAAGCTATTTCACCATGTTCGCCAGTGGTTAGATCATATTTTTTTGATTTGTCTCTATCGTTTTCAAAATGTATTGTAAAGTTCTTTTGAGGAGATCCTGTCCCTGTGACATTGTTTATGATAGAACCTGTAGGATGATTTTCTTTATGATCCCTATGCACCTTAACAACCAAAGGCAAAAATACTTCTGGATCATTATAACCTGCCAATCTTATATCTAAAGATGCCGAGTCATTTATGACGCCAAAATCATAATACAAACTGTTTTCTAAAACAGGGCTTTTGATAACATCATAATATGTTCCATTTGTTTTGCGCAACTTCCAAGATTTTCCTTTTTCAACTTTGAAGGTATACTTACCATTAATATCTGTATGTGTTTTAATGTATATATCTTCTACATTTTCACCAGTGCCAATCATATACCATTCACGATTTTTGACAGGTCTATCTATACCTTCATCAAAAGACTCGTTGTGATTGTCATCATAATACATTCTGCCAGATAATGTTATATATTCTTTAGAATTTATAGGCAAATTTATTACTTTGTTGTCGCCATCGTTTACAATAAACTCAAAATTGTCTAATTTGCTATCTGTATTGTCAGCTCTTCTATACTTATAATCAGTATGTATAATATACCAAACAACAAACCTGCCAGTATATCTCATGGCAAACTTGTATGTGCCATATTCATCTGTTGTTTCTAAAGAACGCTCACCAGTTTCTACATTTCTTATCATGATGGAAGCATTTTTATAGATATATTCACCTTTTGTATATAGTCCATCGTTATTGGTATCAGCAAACATCTTACCATAAAAGATGGCTTTGACAGGTGGAGTGATGGTATAAGGCGAGGTGTTAGAGCTTGTAAGTTTTTTCACCACAAAATCCATAGTTGTAACAGAACCAGCTGTGGTTATCTCGCCTGTTTCATAAAAAACTATGCCTTTGCCTTGTGCAGGGGCTGTTTGTTCTTCGTCTTCGGTAAGGCTTAACCATAAAGTATAAGTGCCTTTGGTAAAGACTTTAAATGAATAATTGCCACTATCATCTGTTTGGGTGGTATAAAAACCGCCATTGCCATTGCCTGTTGCTACATTGTCTCTTAAAAAGACAGTTCTGTTGGCATAGGCTGTGCCGCCGCTATCTTTGACAGTGCCATTTATAGTAGCATTGAAATGTTCTTTTTGTTCATTTCTTTCTTTAAAAGCTTCTACTGTAGCATATGGCAATTCTATTGATAGATTGTTGTCAGCTATTATAGAATATGTATCTTGTAGATATATGTCACAAGTTTTTGCCCAGTTTGCCCTGTCATTTATATTTGTATAAGTAGCCCATGTTTGCTTGGCTAACTGTTGCGCCAATTTTACTACATTTGCTGATTTGTTATTTATGCTACTCGTATCTATAGAACTTATTATCTCTTCTATTGCTTTTTCTCCTGTTTGGTTTTTTAGACCTTTTGCTAATGCTTCCATGATATTATTTGCTTTTTTAGCATTAGTATCACTGCTATCATCTGCTTTTATCAACAAATCAACTGCTCTTTGTACTGCTGCAGCTTTTGCAAATAGTTTTGTATTGTTACTAATTATAGGATCTTTTTCTATATCATCAGCACTTACACCTAAAATCTCTGCTATTTTATTTTTTGATTCTGTATATGGCAAACTCATACTGTCAACCAATGTCGTAACTGGGGTAATATTAACTGTAGCAGAGCCGATATTGGTAGCTTTAAGCTGACCTTTAAATTCTTGATTGCTATCCATATCAGTTCCACCATATGCTACGATAGAGGCTGTATTGTAGTTGCTGTGAGATTTATGCGTATCGCTTATATTCATAGTATATGAACCAGTGGCATCTGTAGAGGTTCTTGGTTCATCTTGGTCAAGCTCTCCATCTTTGTCTAAGTCAAGATAGACTGTTGCGTTTTTTATATATCCATCTACTACTTTTCCACTTATGGCATCTTGGTTTGTAGCTGCTGCTTTTCCACTTCCGGTTTGTCCGCAAGAGATAAACAACACTCCACTTATAGCAAAAGCAACGGCTGTTGCTAACATATATTTTGATAAGGTTTTCATAATCTTACCCTCCTTTTTGTTTTGTATCCTATTATATAATAAATATCATTAAAAGTCAAGTGTGGGGGATGCAAATTTTGAAATTTGTAGTTTTATATCTCAAAATAGACCCATCTGTATTAAACAACAACTTCTCAAACTTTAAATAGAGTTGCCAAATAGTTAAAGATGCTCTTTGTTTAAATAAACAAAATTTAGATATTTTAGATATAATACTAAAAACAGGAAAAAAGATGCAAGACAAAAGCCCAAATCCAAAAGACCCAAACAATAAAAATCCAAAAAACTCAAACTTTTTTGGTAACAATCCTATAGTATTTTTCTTTATATTTTCACTTGTTACGATTATGTCATTTAAAAGTCTGTTTCCACAAGATGGTATGCAAATAAACAGCAACACACAGATAAAAACTACCAAAAAGTCTATATCCTATTCATCGCTCAAACATAAGTTAACTACAGGAGAGATAGAGCAAGTAGTAGTAGGAGATACAAATATCCAAGCATTAAGCAAGGTGCGAAACCAACAACAAACTATATATAAAGCCAGAAAAGTGCCAGATGATAGCTCTTTGATACCTTTGATAGAGAAACATAACATAACATATGGTTCAGTAAACGAAGAGAACTATTTTGAAGATATATTGTTTGGCTGGGTTGTTCCTATGGTTATCATCTTTGGTATATGGATGTTTTTGTCAAGCCGTATTCAGTCCTCTATGAGTGGAGGTATCTTGGGTATGGGTGGCTCTAAAAAGATGATAAATAGTGAAAAACCAAATGTCAAGTTTAAAGATATGGCAGGCAACAAAGAAGCCATAGAAGAGGTAAGCGAGATAGTGGATTTTTTAAAATCACCCGAACGATATGTAAAACTAGGAGCCCAAATACCAAAAGGTGTGCTCCTTGTAGGTCCTCCTGGAACTGGTAAAACACTTCTAGCAAAAGCTGTAGCAGGTGAAGCGAGTGTGGAGTTTTTGAGTGTCACGGGGTCATCATTTATCGAGATGTTTGTTGGAGTAGGCGCTTCAAGAGTGAGAGACCTATTTGAACAAGCAAAACAAAATGCACCTGCTATCATATTTATAGATGAGATAGATGCTATAGGCAAAAGCCGTGCAAGTGGTGGAATTGGCGGCAATGACGAGAGAGAACAAACTCTAAATCAACTCTTAGCAGAGATGGACGGCTTTAGTAGTGACAAAGCACCAGTTATCGTCCTAGCAGCCACCAACCGACCAGAGATACTTGACCCTGCTTTGCTTCGTCCTGGGCGATTTGATAGGCAAGTGTTAGTAGACAAGCCAGATTTAGAAGGTCGTATAGAGATACTGCAAGTTCATATAAAAGATGTCAAAGTAGCTTCAGATGTAGTACTTAAAGATATAGCCGTGATGACCGCTGGATTATCTGGAGCAGATTTGGCAAATATCATAAACGAAGCAGCACTTTTAGCCGGTAGAGCTTCCAAAGATGAGGTCAATGAAGAGAACTTCAAAGAAGCAGTAGAGAGACAAATAGCAGGATTGGAGAAAAAAAGTAGACGAATATCTCCAAAAGAGAAAAAAATTGTAGCCTACCATGAAAGCGGACATGCCTTGATAGCTGAGATAACCAAAGGAGCAAAAAAGGTAAATAAAGTATCTATAGTCCCTCGTGGATTGGCCGCTCTTGGATATACTTTGAACACTCCTGAAGAAAATAAGTATCTAATACAAAAACACGAACTCATAGCAGAGGTTGATGTGCTTTTAGGCGGTCGTGCATCTGAAGAGGTATTTATAGGTGAGATAAGCACAGGTGCTGGCAATGACTTAGAACGAGCTACTGATATCATAAAAGCTATGGCGAGTGTATATGGTATGAGCGACGACGATATAAGCGGACTTATGGTTCTGAGCAAACAACAAAACCAATTTTTAGGTGGTGGTCAAAGCACCAAAGATTATAGCGATACTATGGCAAATAAGTTAGATGAATATATAAAAACGACTCTAAAAGATAGATACAAAATCGTGATAAATCAATTAAAAAAACACAAAGATGCTATAGAACAAATAACAGCAGAACTACTTGATGTCGAAGTGATAACAGGAGCTAGAGTTCAGCAGATCATAGAGTCAAATGGTGGAGTGGTTTATAAGGAACAAAAAGATGGATAATATAATCATATTTGATACTACATTAAGAGATGGAGAGCAGTCTCCTGGGGCATCTATGAATGCCAAACAAAAGGTTCAAATAGCACTACAGCTTGAAAAATTGGGAGTAGATATCATAGAAGCAGGGTTTGCAGCCGCTAGCGATGGTGACTTTGAAGCAATATCACAAATAGCCTCACAAACTAGCACAAGCAAAATATGTTCGCTCTCAAGAGCAGTAGAAAACGATATCAAAAAAGCAGGGCAGAGTATAGCAAGAGCAAAACACAAAAGAATCCACACTTTCATCGCTACAAGTCCTATTCATATGAAATACAAACTAAAGATGTCAAGCGATGAAGTGGTCAAAAGAGCAGTTGATGCAGTGAAATATGCTAGAACTTTTGTCGATGATGTTGAGTTTTCACTCGAAGATGCAGGTCGAAGCGATATGAATTTTATGAAAGATATCGCAGATGCCGTCATAGATGCAGGTGCTAGCACTATAAACTTGCCCGATACTGTAGGATATAGACTACCTTTTGAGATATACAATATGGTAGAGGATATGGCAAAACATATAAACAATCGTGCCATAATATCACTTCACAACCACAACGACTTAGGCTTGGCCGTGGCAAATAGTTTATCTGGCATACAAGCAGGTGCTAGACAAGTGGAGTGCACTATCAATGGTCTAGGTGAAAGAGCAGGCAATGCAGCACTCGAAGAGATAGTTATGGCTTTGAGTGTCAGGCATGATTTTTATAACAACTTCAAAACAAATATAAATACAAAATATATATCGCCAACTAGTCGTCTTGTAGCACAAATCACAGGGATACAACCCCAACCAAACAAAGCTATAGTAGGCAAAAATGCTTTCTCGCATGAAAGTGGCATACATCAAGATGGAGTATTAAAACATATAGAAACTTATGAGATCATGAAACCAGCTGATGTAGGAGTAGAACAAAACAACACTATAGTGCTGGGTAAATTATCTGGCAAAGCTGCATTTAAAAACAAAGTTTTAGCTATGGGGTTTGATACTCTAAGCGATAGTGAGATCAAACAAGCCTTTGATAGATTTAAAATGCTTTGTGACAAACGAAAAGTAGTCCATGATGATGATATACGATTTATCATATCAGATGAAAAACTAAACGAAGATAAACTATATGAACTAAAATCAGTCCAGATATCCAACTGCACAAGCGGTTTAGCAACTGCTACTATATCAATAATACACAAAGATAAAATATATAGCGATGCTTGTATAGGCGATGGAGCTATCGATGCTGTCTTTAAAGCTATAGATAGAGTCACCAAACAAAAAGGTTCTTTGGTTGATTATCAAGTCCAAGCGATAAGCGAAGGCAAAGATGCTTTAGCAAAAGTGATATGTAAAGTCAAGTTCGATGATGCAAAGTTCAATGTCATAGGACATGGACTAAATATAGACACAGTCCTTGCTAGTGCTAGGGCATATTTAGGCGCTTTAAATAGCTATATATCTATGAAAAACTCAGCATCGAGAAACAAGCATCAAGTATAAGGTGTCTTAAAATATTTTCATTCTGCTGTTTTGATCGATTTTCTATTTTGTTCAAATAGGAGTTTGTTTTATTTTGGTTGAGATTTGAAACATCAAAAACTACAAAAAGATAAAGTCTGATTCTATTTTTTATTTTTTTGTTTTTGATATAGCACATAGACCACTATCAATAGTAGCGACAAATACCAATACTCAAGTGCCGTGTCAAAAACCACAGGCAAATAGTTGTGTAGCAGTATCACTACAGCTATAAAAGTAAATATCAATATATATTTGAGTGTCAAAGCAGCTACGATGACTACAGATGCTACGAGCATAAACAATAGCATGATTATTTGCATATTTTCCTACCTTGTCATAAAAAATGATCTATCATACCATGTTTGTCCAGTATAGGTATATCAAACGACTTGCCTACAACAAACTTGTTTAGAACTTTCTCTATCCACTGCTTGTCGCATGTTGCTTGCTCTATGATTATAGCTTTTGTGTGGTTGTGTTTTGGGATTATTTTGTATTTTTTTATATCTATATTTGTATCTGTCATATCGCCTTGAAGCTTGATCGATACAAATATGGTTTTGTTTGTGTTGTCTATCTTGAGAGTTTTTATATGCCCATATTCACCGATAAAGTGATTTATCAATTTTCTTTTCAGGTCTTTGAAGTTGCTATCTGCAAACTTGACAACCTCCAACAATATGTTCATAGCTTGATTCCTTTTAATATCTAACTTTATTTATAAAATATTGTTGTTAACTTGTCAAATATATTCATAGGCACTCGTGGCATGACAAGCTTACAAGTAGGGCATATCTGTTTGGTTAAATCTCTTGGATCCAAACAATCACTTCTAGGACGAACTATCGTGGTATGCCCACACTTCTCGCACTTTACTTTGTATGGCTTTGGTTGTATTGGCATATTTTGTTCCTTTTTTGTATATAGTTTTATCTTTGCAACTTCGTATTATACCATGAGCGATTGACAGGTTGTGTCAATAGTTATGCTGATTGAAATTTTTTCTCTTAAAACTCACCGCTTATAGTCCATCGGGTTTTTTTGATAGTGGTGAAATTGCCCCCAATTTCCAACCCTATATCATCTAGCTTGACTTTGAGGCTAGCATTGATACCGAAGTCTTCATCGTAGTTTAGTTCTAGTGAAAAGTTTTTTGCTCCCCAGTTTAGCCTACTATCTACCATCTGTTGCCATGTTTGCTCTTGATGATACCATGCTAGATTGTCTGGTAGTGGCTTTGGTTCTCCGCCATCGAAGTTGCCACTATATACAATCTTTTTTAATATTTTGTCGTGATATCCTACCTCTCCAGATATATCGATAGTATCTGTAGGTATCTTTATACTTGCATTTGCTTCGGCTTTAGTGTTTTCATTTATCTCGTGGGCTATATCTATCTTTTTAGCTCCCAGATGATTTAATATTTTTATAAGTTCACATGTCCTGCTTTCAAATATCATACTATGAAAATCTGACACAGGCACATACGTATTGGTCGACGCTGGATTTAGTACATATAGCACATTCATCCTAGGGTGTCCTATGGGTAGATTTAGTTTCTCTGCCATTTGAAATGGTAGTATTTTGAGATTAATATCACTTTTTTTTGCTTCTAAATATCGTTCATATATTTTTTTTGTTATTGTTGATATATCTTTCCCAGCAACCTTTGATATCAAAGTAGCAGTTGGTATCATATATGGCAAAGTCTCTATAACCGTGCTTACTATTTTGTA
>JAOZJU010000062.1 GCA_029935705.1 Arcobacteraceae bacterium | reverse complement strand
AAAATAGTTGATGAAATTAAAATTAAAAGATAGTCAAGATATCAAAGGTGAAGAGAAAGAAGAACAAAATTTTATAGAACAATTAAAAGAAATTTTGATATGATGCTATTGGGACAAAACATATTATTATATTATAGAAAATAAGATTTAGCAGGTATAGGCACAGGGGTTAGCTATAGTTTAGATGATATCAAAGTGATAGATAAAAAACTAGCCAAAAAGACAACAGCCCCTATACTATATGGCGGAAGTGTTAAGATAGACGATGTCAAGCAGATAGTCAATATACCAAATGTAGATGGAGTGCTAATAGGAACTGATAGTTGGAATGTAGATGATTTTAAAAAGATTATAAATATTTGCAAATAAGAAAAAATTATATTGTTTTAAGAAAGTTATGTTATAATTTCATACTTTCTTTTGAAAATTCAACAGAGAGATGGAATAAAAAGGAGAACATATGTTCAAAAAAATAATTACTTTAGCTACGATAGCTAGTATAGCCGTAGCAGGTAATGTCAAGATGGATCTAAATGCCAAATACGGTGCGACTAATTTTCACACTAAGGGGGCGGTTGAGTTTAGTAAACTTGTAGATAAATACACCAAAGGAACTGTTAAGATCAAAGTACATGCAGGCTCGTCGCTTGTCAAAGGAAATCCGCTAAAGGCAGTCAAAGACGGTACGGTAGCCATGACTGATATGTTTATACCATTTACAGCAGGTGGTGGCAAAGTATTTGGCATATCGGCTTTGCCGTTTGTAGCGACTAGTTATGACGATGCTTTTAAGTTGTATCAACTTTCAAAAAAAGCATATGCTAAAACAGCCAAAAAATGGAACCAAAAGTTTCTATACTTAGTAACATGGCCAGCATCTGGATTGTATACAAACAAAGCTATAAACTCGACAAAAGATTTCAAAGGTCTCAAAACAAGAACTTACGACAAAAATTCAGCAAACTTTATAAACAAAGCTGGAGGAGATGCCGTAGCTTTACCTTGGGGCGAAGTGTATTCGGCTTTGAGAACTGGTATGGTTAACTCTGTTGTTACATCGTCGGAATCAGGCAAAAATGGTAAATTTTGGGAAGTGTTGAAAAACTTTAACAAAATCCAATATGCCTATCCACTTCAAGCGGTTAGCATAAACTTAGACTACTGGAACTCGATGGACAAAACACAACAAACAGCTATGCTTAAAGCAGCCAGCGAAATAGAAGCATCTCAATGGAAAGCAGTGAGACAAGTAGATAAAGACTCGCTTGCACTGCTTGCTAAAAATGGTATCAAAGTATCAGCTCCTAGTGCTAAATTACAAAAGGAACTTAACACAATAGCTAAAAATATGCTAAATGATTATCTTAAAGATGCTTCAAAAGATATCAAAGATATATTCAAAAAATATAAAAAATAGTGAAAAACTTTTACAATTTTTCAAATAAGCTCTCCTTGTGGGGAGCTTATGTATCTTCGTTTTTGATAGTATCTTTGGTAGTTCTAATCATGATAGAGATCCTGGGTCGTCAATTTTTTGACACATCTACAATGATTGCAGATGAATATAGCGGATATCTGTATTTAGCTTCAATTTTTTTAGGACTGGCATACACATTTGATAAAAAAGCTCATATTCGTATCAATATCATCACTTCGAGATTGAACAACAACAAAAATAGATTTATAGATATTTTTGCTTCTATTCTTAGCTTGGGTATATTGTCGTTTATTTTATACAGAACGATTTTATTTACCTATGATTCATACGATATGGAAATGTTGTCAGAAGCAGTATCTGAAACTCCACTATATCTTACTCAAATAGTTATGCCCATAGGTATAATACTTTTTATATTTAGTGTTTTAGTTTTTGTGACAAAAAGGATACAAAATGATAGCTGACCCATTAGTATTGGCTATCATAGTCATAGCCGTGATGTTTCTATTTTTGCTTTCATCTATATGGATAGGTATATCGCTACTTTTGTCTGGAGTAGTAGGTATGCTTATATATGAAAACAACTTGCCACCTATGATATCTATATACGATAAAATTGGCGATTTGATGGCTAGTTCGTTATATGACTCTTTAAACTCTTGGTCTCTAGCAGCACTGCCTATGTTTATACTTATGGGTGAGATACTCTACAAGTCATCGATATCTACGAAACTTCTAAATGCTTTAAAGCCGTGGCTTAACTATATTCCTGGCAAATTACTCCATGTCAATGTAGCCGCTTGTTCGCTGTTTGCAGCGGTATCTGGCTCTAGTGCGGCTACTACTGCTACGGTCGGCAAGATAACTTTAGGCGAATTAAAAAAACGAGGCTACAGCAAGTCTCTGGCTATTGGCTCACTTGCTGGTAGTGGCACACTTGGGTTTTTGATACCTCCTAGTTTGATTATGATTATATATGGTGTGTTGTCCGATGTATCTATCGGCAAACTTTTCATAGGTGGCATATTGCCAGGGCTTATGTTAGCAACCATATATTCTATATATATTATGATAGTAGCCAAACTAGATAAAACTGTTGAGTCTAACAAGGTGGAGACTTTTACAATAAAAGACAAGTTGATCTCTGTCAAAGATTTGCTTCCTATATTTTCACTCATTGGTTTGGTATTGGGTTCTATATATGGCGGATTTGCCACTCCTACGGAGGCAGCATCTTTAGGAGTTGTAGGGTCTATCATCTTAGCAGTGTATTTTAGAAGTTTTAGTTTTGAAGTGTTTAAAAATGCTTTGCTAAATACTATCAAAACATCGGTGATGATAAGCTTCATCATTGCAAGTGCTGGTTTTTTATCTCAAGTTATAGGATTTTTAGGCATCGCCTCAGCTTTAAGCGAATATATCACTACTTTGAACCTATCACCATATATGCTGATAGTGATTATTGGGTTGATGTATATAGTTTTAGGTATGATACTTGATGGTATATCAATAGTAGTGATGACCTTACCTATAGTTTTGCCTATAGTTATATTAGCAGGGTTTGACCCGCTATGGTTTGGCATATTTTTGGTATTTATGGTGGAGTTGTCACAAATTACCCCGCCAGTTGGGTTTTCGCTGTTTGTGATACAAAGCATAAGCCAAGAGAAAATAGAATATATCCTCAAAGCTACTATGCCATTTTTTATTCTCATGCTACTAGCAGTAGCTATCATTACTATATTTCCAGAGATTGTAAATTTCTTGCCGCAATATATGATAGATAAATAACCTAAGCCTACAAGATACAGCTATATACGAACTAGTGCCATCTTATACAACAATATTTTAAGTTACGATATTTTTAAGTATGATTTTAACACAATTAAAGATATCCTAACAAAACATATAAAAAAGTTTAAACTTCCAACAAGTAATACAAACAACGATATGGTTCATATTGATGTATGATACATCTTTTATCAACACCACAGCAGATATCCAACAAATAGCCACAGGAATCAAACAAAGCCAAAATGCCAGAATATGCCTGTATGGAGTGCCTGGAACTGGCAAAAGTGCCTTTGGCAGATATATAGCCAAAACTTTAGACAAACAAGTAGTGCAAAAAAAGGTAAGCGACCTACAAAGTCAGTGGATAGGGGTGTGCGAGAAAAATATCGCTAGTGCTTTTGAAGAAGCAGCAGAGCAAAAGGCTGTGTTGGTGTTTGATGAAGTGGATACTTTCTTAAGCGACAGAGCT
>JAOZJU010000031.1 GCA_029935705.1 Arcobacteraceae bacterium | reverse complement strand
TGATTTTGGCTTCATTATATTGTTCCAAATTCCAAGGTGTGCTTGTGGTTGTGCCATCGTTTGTTGCTTTGCCACTTGTTGATATGTAGTAATTTTTTGATATCTTTACAGGCTGTTTTTTTTCTTTTGCTTGCTTTTGTTTCTTTGCTGTTTTATCTGCTTTTGTGTTTATTGGTTTGTTTTGTTTCTTTTTTGTTTGTTGCTTTTTGTTTTTTGCTACTGGTTTTGACTGTTTATTTTTAACAGTTTTTTGCTTTTTGTTTTTAAATTTTTTTGACCATATTGCTCTGCTGTCTATACTGACTTGCTTAAATGCCAAATTTTTCTTGTTTGTGCACTGCTGTTG
Source organism: Arcobacteraceae bacterium (assembly GCA_029935705.1). Classification (GTDB taxonomy): domain Bacteria; phylum Campylobacterota; class Campylobacteria; order Campylobacterales; family Arcobacteraceae; genus B24-G6. Next base: position 14,988 of record JAOZJU010000031.1, on the reverse strand, counting down.
AGCTTTTTTATCTTTTTTGGCACTTTTTCTACACTTTTGATACTCAATGTTTGCTTGTTTTCTTTTTTGCTTATTTGCTTGACCTATCTCATTTCTTAGTTTTTTAATATCTGTTTGCTTCTTTTTTCTACAACTGCTCCTATCTTTTGAACTTTTTGCTTTTTCGTTACATTGGTTAAATTTATTTTCAACACCTTCTCTTTTGTCTTGATATGTTTTGACAAACTTGTCATTAGCAACCATTGTTGCACCTGTAAGTAGATTAAATACTGCAAAGAGTATTATCAATTTTATTAGTTTCATAGTTTTCCTTTGATTGATTGTAACACAATAGACTTAAAATAGCCATACCAAACTAAATTAGTCTATCAAATATAGATAAGTTTAAGTTTTATATATCTATTCTTTCTATTTTGTGCCGTATATTAAACAATTTTATGTATAATGCCAAAATGACAACAAACAACAAATTTGACTATACTGCTATAAGTGATGATTGTATCAAATGTGGAAAATGTAAACCAGTGTGTCCTATATTTAGTATCACAGGCGATGAGACCCAAAGCCCTCGTGGTTTTATAGATCTGCTAGGAGCTTACAAACAAGATAAGCTATCTTTGGATAAAAATGCCAAAAGGATATTTGAAAGCTGTTTTTTGTGCACTTCGTGTGTAGAGGTTTGTCCAAATGACCTACGAACCGATATGATCATAGAACAAGTGCGGTATGATATCAAAAAAAAGTTTGGCATATCGTGGTATAAACGACTATTTTTTTATTTGTTGCGAAACAGAAAAGTTATGGATATAGTAGCAAAGTTGGGATATGTATTTCAAACTTGTGGTATAAAAATAGATGAAAAAAAACAAAGTGCGAAGTTTAGATTAAATCTGCCTTTACAGATAATTCAAGACAGAAGTGTGCCATATTCAAAAAAGGTATCATTTATAAACTCTCATGATGAGTTTATCAAAAACTCTCAAGATAAAAACCCACAAAGAGTAGCTATATTTATAGGCTGTATGGGCAACTATGCTTATACTGATATAGGCAAAAGTTTATTAGAGATTTTAAACTATCTTAAAATAGATGTGATGATACCCAAAAAGCAGTTGTGCTGTGGAGCTCCTGCTTATTTCACTGGTGATTTTGATACTGTTGATTTTCTTATCAAACAAAATATAACCTATTTTGAGACTATTTTAGATGATTTTGATGCTATCATTATACCAGAAGCTACTTGTAGTGCTATGATCAAAATAGACTGGGAGCATTTTTTGCATGACCAACCATCTTGGCAAAAAAGAGCGAAAAATATAACCAACAAAGTTCATATGGCAACAAAATGGCTTTATGAAAATACAAAACTAAAAGATATTTTAAAACAACAAAATGATACAAAACTTAAAAATTTGCCTATAACATACCACGACCCTTGTCATGCTAAAAAGATGCAAAATATATACAAAGAGCCGCGAGAGTTGTTAAAAGATAGTTATGACTTAAAAGAGATGTCACAAAGTGATAGTTGCTGTGGTTTCGGTGGAGTTACTATGCAAACTTCAAACTATGGTTTTGCTAAACAAATAGGCAAGCGCAAAGCTGACAATATATTAAATAGTGATGCAAAAGTAGTAAGTGCTGAGTGTAGTGCTTGTAAGATGCAGATTACTGATAGTTTAGGACGAACAAAAAATGATATAATTTTTAAAAACCCTATAGAACTTATAGCAGATGTTTTAAGGGTGCAGTAGGATTGTTCAAAACAATATACCTATAGCTTTATATTCACTTAAAGCTGATATTGTATCTCATAATTTCTAAGTAGTGGCGGTACCTCGTAGCTATCTTGATTTTGTTGTTGTTTGCTTTTGTTGCTCTCTTTTGTGTCATCTTGTGGATCTATATAATTATTGCTCTCAAAACCTGTAGCTACTATTGTGATTTTTATCTCAAACTCATTTAGAGCTTCATCTGAAGTTGTGCCAAATATCACTTCAGTCTCACCATCAAGCGAGTCTTGCACTTGTGTCATCACGGTGCTGATATCCATAAGTGGGATAGAGGGGTGCATATGCAGGTGTATCACCATACCTTTAGCACCTGCGAGTGATACTTTGTCAAGAAGTGGCGAGTTTATGGCATTTTGCAAAGCATTCATGACGGCATCATTGCCTTTTGCTTTGCCTATACCCATAAGTGCCATACCTTTATGTCTCATGATTCGTTGAATATCTGCAAAATCTGTATTGATATCACCATTTCCATGACTTAAAATAACTTCACTCATACCATTTACAGCTTGATATAGAACATCGTCTACTTTTTTAAAAGCATCTTTAAAACCAAGATCTGGGTCGATTATCTCAAGCAATCTATCGTTTGGTATGACAATCGTAGAGTCGCTGATTTTTTTTAGTTCTTCAAGTCCAATACTAGCCAATGTTGCTCTTCTTTTACCTTCCCAAGCAAATGGTTTAGTAGCTACTGCTACTGTTAGTGCTCCAGCTTCTTTTGCTGCTTTTGCTACGACAGGAGCCGCACCTGTTCCAGTGCCACCACCCAAACCAGTAGCTACAAAAACTATACCTACATCTCTAAAGGTATCTACAAGCTCTTCATAAGTCTCTATAGCGGAGTCTCTGCCTTTGTCTGGATCCATACCTGCACCCAAACCGTTTGTAAGCTTTTTGCCAAGTTGAATTGTTTTTGGTGACCTTGAAATCTCTAACACTTGTTGATCTGTATTTGCAACTATTAGGTCAATTTTATCAGTGCCTTGAACTATCATATGGTTTATCATATTGCATCCACCACCTCCAACACCTATGACAGATATTTTTGCAAAATTTCCCATCAAACCCTCTGTTGGCAAACTCTCTTTTATATTTTTTGCATCAAATAAATTTTCCATTAAAACCAGTCCTTTGTCATTTTTTTAAACTTATCTATAAGAGTGCTGTCGTTTGCTGTATCTGCTGTTATATTTATATCTTCGTTTTGTTGTTTATCTTTTAGCTGTAGATTGTCAAGTTTTTTTGTCTCTTGATTTGAGATGATATCTATCTTGTCAAAACTAGACTTTAGTTCTTTGTTTGAATCAAGCTCAAATATCATAGTTTTGTTTAAAGCATAGATGATCAAACCTACAGAGGTAGCTTTTGAGTTGTCTTTAAGGTCTATAAATTCGTTTGCTATATCTTTTGTTTTGCCAATAGATACATTGTATCCTGCAAAAATTTTTTTTGCTAAATTTGGCAAACCTTCAAGTTTTGACATACCGCCTGTTAAAATTATGTTTGATTTTATAGTATGGAGCATTTCGCTATTTTTTATCTTAGCAAATGCTAACACAAGCATCTCTTCAACTCTTGCATGTATTATGATCTGTAGATTTTTCAAGGCTATCGTATGCTCTTTGTTTGACTCTATTTTGTGTGGTATTGCAACCTCTCTATCTGCCATAGGATTATCCGCTTCAAATGCCAAAAGTGTTCCGTATTGAGATTTAAGCACCTCAGCAGCTTCTAAAGGTGTTTCTGCCATCTCACATATATCTTGAGTGATATGTGCTGAGCCTATTGGTATATATATATTGTATACTATTGCTTTGTTTTTAACCAAAACTATATCTGTGCTATTTGACCCAATATCAATAAGTGCACAACCATCTTTTTTCTCTTGTTCGTTAAGTGTCGCAAGAGCAGAAGCATAGCTTGATAGAACATAATTGTCTACTTTTAAAGCACATGCTTTTAAAGAGTTTTCTATATTTAAAAGTGTTGATTTTCTAGCTACAACTATACTAGTGATCACCTCAAGTCTTGAACCTGTCATATTTAAAGGTGCATCCATCTCTATATCGTCAATCTTGTAAGATATTGGCATAAGATGAATCAGTGAATACTCAGAAATTATATTTGCATTGTGGTGGGCAACATCAAGCACTTTTTTGATATCTTTTTTGTTTACTTGACCTGTTTGTATTATGATAGAACCAGATGAGCTTCTTGTATTTATATAAGAACCAGATATAGATACAGTTGCTTTGTTTATCTTGACATTTGTATCGCCCTTTGCTCCTATGACTGCTTTGTTTATAGCATCGCTTAGATCATCTATATTTATAACATCGCCATTTTTTATGCCCTGCGACTTTGCTACACCTTTACTGAGTATTTTTATCTTATCGTCGTAAGTGGTCTGAGATATGATAGCATCAATTGTAGATGAGCCTATATCAATCGTGAGTTTTGCATTGTCCATTTGTTTTGTCCTTAACTACAGTTTATAGTATTTTTCTATCTCATATATCTTTGTTAGTTTTGTCACAAGATTTTCTATAAGTATATTTGTTTTGATCGTATTGATTTTTGAAGATACAATCTGCTTTTTATCGTTTGATTCTTTTTTAAATTCTGTTTTGTTTATCTTATACAATACTCTTTTGTCTTGTAAACTTATCTGTCCTTTTGGTTCATTTTGTGTAAAAAGTTTACTGATAAACTCATGACTCTCTTCGGCTGTTAAACCATCTATTGTTTTGTTTGATTCTGCATCTATTAGGCCTATATTTACACCTTTGAAGTTTTTTAGTTCATCTTTTGCTTTTTTCTCAAGCAAAACATCACTTTGATAACTTTTTGCAACAATATCAACCACTTCACTAAAAGGCAAAGCAGCAGATGGTATCTTTGATGTGAGCTTGAGTATAAGATATCTGTCGCCTTGTCTTATGGGCTTGAGTATATCGCCAACTTTTGCAGTGTTTAACTTCTCTTTATCTTCATCAAATAGTTTTAATTCATCTAAACTTACTGAGATTTTACTCTCAAATTTTATTTTGTTTTTTTTCAAATTGAGATACTTTTTTAAAGCATCTGTTTTTGCTTTTTTTGCATCGTCGTTGATATCTTGGTATGAGATATCAAAATTAAACTTTATTGGTGATTTGTAAAACTCTTTTTTCTTTTCCCAATATGCTTTTAGCTCTTTGCTATCTTTATCTACTATGATATCATCTGCTGATATCACTTTGATATCTACATCATCTTGTATAGCAAAAAGCAAACTTATATCATCTATCTCGTTTGGATTGTTTTTTGCAAAATCGGTAAATATCTTTTGAACTTTTTGAACTATTATATCTTTTTTGAGATTCTCTTCAAACTCTTTTGGTGTAGATCTGTTTGCTTGTAAAGCTTTTACATATGTATCTTTGTCAAATTTACCATCTTTTTTAAATGCATCATACTTTATAATTTCACCGCCGAGTTCATCTACAGAAACACTCATACCTATATCTTCTGCCCAATTCAAAAGCAAAGCATTGCTTATGCTTCTTTGTATTGCTATATTTTCAAGGTTGATTTTTTTTGCAAACTCATCGTTAAACTCTTCTCCAAAAGCTTGTTTGTATTGGTTGTATAGCATTGAGTATTGGTTGTTTACATCTTTGGATTTGATCTCAATATCCCCTACTTTTGCTATAGTGCCTCCACTTTTACTAAAATCGTATGAACCCCAGCCTACAAAACCTGCTCCTACAAAAGCTATGGTACTTACCCATATTGTTACTACTAACCAGCTTTTATGCTTTTGCATCCATGTTATCATATCTTTTGTCTCGCTTTTTTGCTATTATATCTAATATAAGCTTAAAATAGTATAATAAACTATGAAAATTATAACAATTGTATTATTTGTAGTTTTATCTTTGATCGCATCAGAAAATAAAAAAGTTCAATTTGAGCTATCAATAGGCAAATACACTCTAAAAGCAAATGAATATGTATACAAACAAAACAACTACAAAAAAAGCAACGACAAACTAAGTCATCTTATATGGAATATAGATGATGCCAATATCATAAATGCCAAATTTGTTTTAGCTTTAAATACCAAAAGTAAGTTGTATGTAGGTGCCAATCTTGGTCTTGGTCTTGATGGTAGTGGTTATATGGATGATTTTGATTGGCTTTGTGGTTCTAGCAATTATAGCTGTCAAGAAACATCTTGGTCACACTTTTCACACTCACCAAATACAAAAGTCAGTGACATAACAAAGAAAAAACTATTTTTAAAAAAAGAGTTATTTGACAAAACTATAGTATCAAATATATATGTGGGTTTTAGACATGATGAGTTTGAGTTTGTATCATATAACCGTGGCACAAACTATATCTACACCAGTGAATATACGACAAACTTTAGAGATATAATATCAACAGACAACAGCAGTTTGGCAAAGAGTAAAGGGATCACATATAGACAAACTTATTCTGGACTTTATGTTGGTTTAGAAGCTGAAAAAACGATACAAAATACAAACTTAAGCTTAAAGATAGAGTACAGTCCGCTTATATCACTCAATGCTTACGACAACCACCACAACACAAATATACAATATAAAGAAACCTACTACAGTTTTAGTAGTATGATAGATATAGATTTGCAAATTAGCACAAATATAAAAAAAGATTTAGATATTTTTTTATGGTATAACTATCTTAAATATTATCTAAACGACACTGGACAGACTGATTATTATGACCATGGCAACTATGTTGGTAGCTCTATTGTAGCAAATGCTGGTGCGTCTTTGGATACCTCATCTTTAAATATAGGTTTAGTCTCTAAATTTTAGAACTATTTTTATAGATAGTTTTATATTAGCTTTTTGATATCTCTTTTGTTTATATAATTGTTTAGTCCTATATGGTTGTTGTATCCTAAAATAGTAGATATTTTTCTTATACTTACACCATCTTTTAATAGTCGTTTGATTTTCTCTATATCTTTATCAAATTTTGATTTTTGTATCACACCTTTTGGTTTGCCAAGTTTTGTACCTGACAATTTTTTTTGATATAGTGCTTCTTTGGTTCTTAAACTTGAAAGCTCTTTTTCCATATCTACGATTCTTTTACTTATAGCTAAGATAAAGTTTGTCAATTTGTCATTTTTGGACAACACATATTTGTCCTTTATTGATTCTATAATCAAACCTTTGTCCAATATCTTTTGGATTGTCTCGTATATCTTGTGAGTATATCTACCAAAAACCGATAGATTGTATACAACGATAGTAGAACCAGCGACAATATCTTTGATATATGGCATAATGTCAATATTGCTATCTTGGTAAGTTGGTTCATATTTTATGATATCAGTTGGAGTTTCGTTTTTGGTATTAAAATAGTTTTTAATACTCTTTGCTTGTTTTTCTGTATAAGCTTTGTCATATATACTATATTTGATTATGGCATATACTTGATTTTCACTCATATTGTATCTATATCCTGTTGTACTCTTTTTATGATGACAGCTTTTGTGTTGTGTGAATAGAAAAAATTTCTATTTTTTAACATCTGTGTTTTGACTTTTAAAGCAACAACTCTTGACACTTCTGTCATAAGTGTAGCAGTTCTATTTTTGATACAAATCAACCCAGCTTTAACTACAGTTGGCAAAAAAGAAAATAGTCTAAAAGAGTGATTATTTTTTATAGTCATAAAACTCCTCTAATAATTTTTATCATCATATCATATATTTCTTAAACAAGAGTCTCAAGGTTGCCTTTGAGAAAATTGTCAATATCACAAACTATCTCATCTATAGCATCTGTGGCTTTTTTGTATATCACTTTTGATATCTTTTTTTCATCTATAGCATCGCTTGGTTCAAGATTGTTTAGTATGGTTTTTGTAGCATAGCTTGATAGATGATTTACATCTATCACATAACCGCTTGTCCCTATGATGACAAGTAGTTCACAACTTTCAAGGTATCTATACAGCTCAATATATTTTGGAGCACTTTCACCAAAAAATACAATATCAGGACGAAGCAAACAGTTGCACCGTGGGCAGTTTTCTTGAAAACTTTTTAAAGAGCTGTAACCTATGTTGTGTTTGTATCCACACTTAGGACATACAACATTTTTCAAAAATCCATGCAGATGCAAAACATCGACACAGCCTGCTTTTTCAAACATATCATCTACATTTTGTGTGATAAGCTTGATACTGTTTGGATATTTATCTTGCAAAAGTTTTATCTGTTTGTGAGCATAGTTTGGTTTTTTATCTTTAATATCTTCTCGCCTTTTATCATAAAACTCAATTGTCTCTTGGCGATTTGTTTCTAAACAACCAGCGGTACATATATCTTCTATACGATACTGCTCCCACAATCCTCCACTATCGCGAAATGTAGATATACCACTTTGAGCACTTATCCCAGCGCCTGTAAATATGATAACTTTTGACATATATTTTCCTTTGGTTATTTTATGGCAGCTTCATTAAAAGTAGATTAAACCCAACAACAGGCCACTTAAATCTTTTAAATCTATCTATGCTCTTTTTGATATTTTCATCGACCACTTCTGCTTTTGGATAACTACTTGCATGTCTGAAAAAAGATTTGTTTTTTTCTTTGAAATATATCATCTGGTGTGTTACTACTATAGGTTTGTTGGCTCTATTTTTTCTAACCACATTGATTATAGTTCCACTTGGTATATCTTTGATATGTTTTATAAATTTATCAAGTGGAAGATAGTTTAAGCTATATTTTTGCTTGGGAATCTTCACACTCTTTAGCTCATCTTCCAATAAACTTGGGTCAAACTGCTTATATATCGTCTTGAAGCCTTTGAAGTGGTTTGTAATATCTTTTAAAAAACCGTCTCGTATGAGACCTTTGGTCCATAAAACCACTGGTAGGTGTCGTCTGTTTTGAAAACTTATATCGCCATCGTATCTAATGAGATTTAAGATATCTTTTGCTTGCTTAACGGTAGTTGACATATTAAGTGCCATAGATGTCTCTACAAATGTAGTGCAGTCAAATCTATCTAACCTAAAAGTAGGATCACTATCTTTGCCTTTAGCCTCTCCAAGTGGCGATATGGTGTATTTTGAACCAACCAAATATTTACTTATGTCGTGCAGTTTTTGTGGCGACATATCTTGTTTTAAAGTTTGTTTGAAGCTTGCACTATCAAAAGAAAAGAGAAAACTGTAAAACAATAAAGCAGTAAAAATATATCTCATCTTAAAAACCTATATATAAATTTATTTTTCATGGTCATTTTTAACTCACTTTTGCCATCTTTGTAGATAATCATATCACTCACAATCAACCTTTAATAACTCCTCATTTGTTCTATTTGTAGAACTTTTGTTTTGCTTCATCTGTTGATGAACTTGACTTTTTTTGCTCTTTAAACCAACTTAAGATATATTTTAAAACACACCATATTTTTTCGTAGTTTAGTCTGCTACTTTGTATAGTTGTTTTTCAATCAAGTTTTAAACACACAACTTTTCTATGACACTTACTATATTTGGGTCTTCAAGTGTAGATATATCTTGAACTATAGCTTCACCTTTGACTATGCTTCTGAGTATTCTTCGCATAATTTTTCCAGACCTTGTTTTTGGTAAGTCAGGGACTATTACAATATCATCAAGCAAAGCTATGGCACCTATGTCTTCTTTTAAAATTTTGTTTAATTTTATCTTTAGATCATCTTTTGATATACTATTTTCATCTTTTAAAACAATAAAGCCAAATATAGCTTCACCTTTTATCTCATGAGGTTTGCCTACTACTGCTGAAGATGCCACCATATCACAATCTTTTATCGATGCTTCTATCTCAGCAGTTCCTATCCTATGACCACTTACATTTATGACATCGTCTGTTCGTCCAGTGATAGTGATATAGTCACTTTCATCTATCATCGCACCATCACCTGAGAAATAAACTGGTTTGCCACCATATACACAATCACCAAAATATGATTTGATAAATCTTTTTTCATCGCCCCATATAGTTCGTATCTGCGATGGCCATGGTTTGGTGATACACAGATATCCTTTTTCGCCTACTGGTGTAGGTGTGCCATCTTGCTCTATGATTTTTGCTTGAATTCCTGGCAAAGGCAAAGTAGCACAACCAGGTCGTATAGGAGTGCATGAGGCTATAGGTGAGACCATATGACCACCTGTCTCTGTCTGCCACCAAGTATCCACTATGCTACAACGACTGTTGCCTACAGTTTCATAATACCACTTCCAAGCAGGTGGGTCAATAGGCTCACCAACTGTTCCTAACACTCTAAGTGAGCTTAAATCATATTTTCCAGGTTCATCTTCGCCAGTTTTGTGAAGCATTCGTATAGCAGTAGGTGCTGTGTAAAATTGATCTATCTTGTGTTGCTCGACCATCTTCCAACATCGCCCTGCATCTGGATATGTAGGAACCCCCTCAAACACCACAGTGGTTGTGCCATTTGCAAGCGGTCCATAAACTATATAACTATGCCCTGTAATCCAACCTATATCAGCCGTACACCAAAATGTATCGTCTGGTTTGTTATCAAACACCCACTTCATAGTTAGTTTTGCCCACAATATATAGCCAGCCATATTGTGTTGTACCCCTTTTGGTTGTCCAGTGCTTCCAGAGGTATATAGTAAAAATAGCGGATCTTCACTATCAAACCAAACAGTCTGAAAAGTTTCTTTTTGGGTTTGGATAAGCTCGTCGTAGAAACTATCTTTTGGGTTTGTTTCTATTGGTTCAAAATTTCGTCTAATTACACATACATTTTGGACACTTTCACACCCACTACTCATAGCTTCATCTACTGCTGGTTTTAGCATATATGGTTTGCCTTTTCTATATGCTCCATCGGCGGTTACGACTAATTTTGCTTTGGCGTCTATTATTCTATCCCTTAAAGCAGAAGATGAAAATCCACCAAATACCACAGAGTGTATCGCTCCTATTTTTGCACATGCGAGCATAGTATATATAGCTTCAAGTATCATAGGCATATATACTACTACTCTATCACCTTTTTTTATCTCATAAACATTGGTAAACAAGTTTGCTGTTTTGTTTACATTTTTAGCTAACTCATTGTATGTAAGTTTGATATTTGTGCCATCGTCTGCTTCAAAAAGTATGGCGATATCTTCTCCGCGGGTCTTTAAGTGTTTGTCTACACACTCATATGCCACACTCATCTTGCCATCTTTGAACCACTTGTTAAATGGTGCATTTGACTCATCAAGCACTTTTGTAAATGGTTTTTGCCAAAATATATTTTCTTTGGCTAACTCGCCCCATGTTTCTTCATAGTTTTCATCAAACTTTTTGACTAAGTTGTCATAATCATCCATATCTTTAAAAATAGGATTTTTAAAGATATTTTTAACTGGTTTGTATATTTTGCTCATATTTTTTCCTTTATTAGCTCTCTTATTTGTTCAAATTTTTCAAACACCAACCTATTTGAAGCAAGGTTATCAAATATCCCATAAGAGACTCTTTTATATTGTGGATATTCTACCATCTTTGGCTTAAACTTTTTAATTTTTGGTTTATTAGTAACAAAATATTTAATATCTTTGATATTTTCAAATCCAATCTCTCTTAAAAGCGAGAGGATAAGCATAGAGTTGTGTTTGAACTCGTTTTTATACATCTGGTGATTTAAAACAAAAAACAGTATGTTGTTTTTGGTATAAAAAAATTCAACTCCAGATTTGAGATTTACAGGCAATATATTCAACAGCTTATCAAGTTTGGTTTGTATTTTTACTTTTTTATATCTTTTGTCGTTTGTAAAATTGTACAAGATTTGTGATATAGTTTTGATATATTATCCTTTTAGTTTAGCCTTTAGCAAGCTGTAGAGGTTTTTTGTAGATGCTATGATGGTTACCTAAAGTTTTTTAGATATAATACCAAATAATTTTTAAGGGTAGTAGTTTTTTATGAAAAAATATGGTTTTATTTTGTTTTTTGTTTTTTTAGCCATTTTTTTGACAAGTTGTGGACACAAGGGGGATCCTGTGTATCTCCCAAAGAGTAGTACTCAAAAATGATATACGACTATCTAATCATAGGAGCTGGTCTATCTGGACTAAATACAGCAAGGTTGATACCAAAAGATAAATCAGTTTTGATAGTTTGCAAAAAAGAGCCGTGGCAGTGCAATACATTTTTCGCCCAAGGTGGTGTATCTGTAGCAGTAGACAAAGATGATATACAAAACCATATAAACGACACTTTAAAAGCAGGAGTTTATCTAAATAGCAAAAATGCTGTAAACAAACTATGCGAACACTCTATAGAGGTGATAGATGAGCTAATCCATAGTGGTATGAAGTTTGATAGAAATAAAGATGGCAAACTATCTTATACAAATGAAGCAGCCCATAGTAAAAGCAGAGTAATACATGCAGACGGCGATGCCACAGGTAGAGAGCTTCACTTGTTTTTACTTCAAAACTGTCATCACAATATCTTAACAAAAGCAATAGTGCTTGATATTTTGTATCAAGAGAATATATGTTATGGTGCTACTATTTTACACAACAATAAAACAAAAACCATATATGCACACAACACTATCGTATCATCTGGCGGAATTGGTGCTATATATAAGTTTCACACAAACTCCACTACTATATCTGGCGATATTCACGGCATCATGGTAGAAAAAGGCATCAAACTAAAAGATATGGAGATGTTGCAGTTTCATCCTACTGTATATGTGGATTCATCTACAGCACAAAAACAACTTCTAAGCGAAGCTTTAAGAGGCGAGGGAGCAAAAGTTGTAGATGAAAATGGGTATGCTTTTTTAAAAGATTATCACAAAAATGGCGAATTGGCACCACGAGATGTAGTAAGTCGTGCTATATTTGACTACATATCAAAAACCAAATCAAAAATATATCTTAGTTTTGATGATTTTTCAAAAAAAGATTTCAAAAAAAGATTTCCAAACATATACTACAATTTGTTAAATTTGGGTTTTGACCTACCAAGAGATAAAGTGCCAATATCTCCTGCTTTTCACTATAGTATGGGTGGTATTGAAGTTGATATGGATAGTTTAGTTACAAATAGCAAAAATCTTTTCGCTGTAGGTGAAGCCGCATCCACTGGTGTCCATGGAGCAAATAGATTGGCATCAAATTCACTTTTGGAGGGTTTGGTATTTTCTAAACTTGCAGTTGAGTTATCGTTGAAAAATAACTTTAAGATAGATTTGAACAAAATAATTACAACAAATAGGCATTTTGATATTCAAAAACCAAATGATAAAAAAATCAAAAACAGCTTAAGAACTCTTATGTGGACAGATGTGGGTATAGTTCGCAAGAAAGATAAACTAAAAGATGCATTGGATATAGTAAATGGTTATCTCACATTGGATATAGGCAGATTGTTAAAACTTCGCCTTTTGACAGCAAAAGAGATAATCAAAAGTGCCATCAAAAGAGAAAAATCGATTGGTGCCCATTTTATAAAAAAGGAAAATTATGATTAAAATATTTTTGATAAGTTTAGTTAGTCTGACAGTTATGGCCAGCGAAAATTCAACGACAACGATACCAGATTTGACTATGACTTGGATAGGAATTGCCTCTCTTGTCATATTTGTCGTGGGATACTATTTTGTAGCAGCAGAAGAGAAATACCACATGGACAAAGCAAAACCAGCTTTGCTCACTGGTACAATTTTATTTATGCTAATAGCTTTTTATTATAGTCTAAATGGTCTTGATATGAATTTGGTTCATATACAAGCCGAACACCTCATATTGGAGATTGCTGAGATATTTTTCTTTTTGTTTGTAGCTATGACATATATAGAGACTATGATTCATATGGGTGTATTTGAAAAACTCAAATACAATCTTGTATCCAAAGGTTATTCATATAGACAACTTTTTTGGATTACAGGATTTTTGGCTTTTTTTCTATCGCCCATAGCAGACAACCTTACAACGGCATTGATACTTTCAACTGTTCTTATAACCATAGACAAAACAAACAAAGCCTTTCTTGTCCCTGGGGCTATCAATGTAGTAGTTGCCGCAAATGCTGGTGGAGCTTGGAGTCCTTTTGGCGACATAACTACCCTTATGGCATGGACTGCTGGCAAAGGCTCTTTTGTCGACTTTTTGTTTCTCTTTCCTGCATCTGTATTGGGTTATCTTGTTACTGCTTTTTTGCTCTCAAGAGTGGTGCCTACAAGCAGTCCAGCAGAGATAGACAAAGAAGAGAAAGTGCCAACAGTTGACAAAGGAGCAAATACAGTCATAGCTCTTGGGGTATTTACAATCTTTAGTGCAGTAATATCTCATCAAGTGCTTCATTTACCTGCTATGTGGGGTATGATGTTTGGTCTGTCTCTTCTTAAACTTTTTGACTATAGTCTTAAAATCAAACACGGCAAGGGTTTTGGTGTATTTAACTCAATGTCAAAGATAGAGAATAACACTTTGCTATTTTTCTTTGGTATATTAGCCGCTGTTGGGGCATTGTATTTTATAGGTTGGTTGGCTTTAGCCTCAATAGTTTATGACCCATCTATACTAGGTCCCACTATATCAAACATAGCAGTTGGATTTTTAAGTGCTATTGTGGACAATGTTCCAGTGATGAGTGCTGTGCTTAAAGCCTCACCAGATATGGGATTGGAGCAGTGGATGTTAGTCACATTAACCGCTGGTGTAGGTGGAAGCCTCATATCGTTTGGCTCAGCAGCTGGTGTAGGGGTGATGGGTAAATTGCCTGGTATTTATACCTTTTCATCACATATGAGATATTCTTGGATGGTACTTGTAGGTTATGTAGTCTCTATAGCAGTTTGGTATTTCCAATACGAGATACTACATATTGGGGTTTAAAAGTGGATTTTTATCGTCATTTCATAGCAGAAGTTCTATAGAACCAACTCGTTTGGTAGCTTGCGAGTTTGTGAATTTTTTGTAGGCTTTTGCCTTTGAAAAAGAGGCACGAGCGATAAGATAAGTGGTTTTAAAATATCTTGTGTCAAGGCTTTAGCTTTGATACAAGAGTAAAAAAATATCCCTACAATAGCATCTGCCGAACCGATTTTATGCTGGTTTTTCTAAAAAAGCAGCAATTGCTATCAAAAAAATATTATTT
>JAOZJU010000061.1 GCA_029935705.1 Arcobacteraceae bacterium | reverse complement strand
TGATAAAGAAGATATTTATCATCTAGGAGCTAGTATAAAAGACTTAGGAAATAAAATTTTTGCTTTTAGTAAACTAAATATAGATATAAACTCTTTTGAATTACTCAAGAGGTTAAAATAAATGCTAACTAAACTAAAACCCAAATCAGAATTTAGCAGAAATGTTCTTACTCTTATGACAGGAACAACCATAGCTCAAGCTATTCCTATAGCTATAAGCCCAATTCTAACTAGAATATATACTCCAGAGGATTTTGGGGTTTTAGCTTTATTTGTAGCTATTACATCAATTTTTGGAAGTATTGCAAATGGACGATATGAACTAGCCATCATGCTTCCAAAAAAAAATGAAGATGCTATAAATATTGTAGCACTTGGTTTTATTATTAATCTTAGTTTATCTTTAGTTTTATTTTTAATAGTAATTGTTTTTCACGATAATATTTTAAATTTATTTAATAAAGAAATTTCTCTTTGGCTCTATTTAGTACCTATTAGTGTGTTTTTAATGGGGCTATTTAATTTACTAAATTATTTCAATAATAGAAAAAAATTTTATAAAGATTTAGCTAAAGCTAATGTCTATAAATCTATCGGTATGGCAATAGTTCAGCTTAGTTTGGGATTTTTTAAAGCAGGAGCTTTTGGGCTTATAAGTGGACAGATATTTTCTCAGATAATATCAAATACAAAACTTTTTTTTAATGTAAAAGGATTGGATTTATTTAGAAAAATTAAAAAAGTAAAAATTATTGCTTTAGGAAAAAGATATATAGATTTTCCATTACATAATGCTCCTTCTACATTTGCTGATATTTTGACTATACAGCTTCCAATTTTATTACTTCCTAAGTTATTTGATATAACTATTATTTGGTTTTTCTTTTTTGCGAAGAAAATTATATCTATTCCAAGTTCTCTTATTTCGAGATCAGTTTCTCAAGTATTATTGCAACAATTAAGTTATAATAATCATCATAATAAGCAGAATTTTCCTATTATAAAACAGACAATAAAAAAAATGTTTTTTATAGCCTTGCCAATCACTATGATATTGTTTACATTTGGAATACCCCTTTTTAAATTTGTATTTGGAAACGAGTGGATAATTTCTGGAGATATTTCAAGATATTTATCATTAATATTTTTATTCCAATTTATTGCATCAACAATAAGTATCAGTTTAGTAGCATACAATAAGTTAAAAATTTTAGCTATATGGCAATATATCTATCTATTCTCATCATTGATTTTTTTCGTTATTGCATATACAGTTGCAATCGATTTTGAAACTTTCTTAAAATACTTTACAATTATTGAGATATTTTTTTATATTATTTATATATTTATGTCTGTTGGAATTGTATATTACAGTGATAAAAAATTAGGAGCAATGTAATAATATGTGTGGAATAAGTGGAATAATAAATAAAAATAATAAGAAAGTTTTAAAAGAAGAAATAAAAAAAATAAATGATTTAATATCTCATAGAGGTCCAGATGATGAAGGATTTTTCTTTGGAGATAATTTTGCATTTGGTCATAGAAGACTTGCCATTTTAGATTTAAGTAATGATGGACATCAACCTATGCATTATTTAGACAAGTATACAATTACATATAATGGAGAAATTTATAATTATCTTGAACTTAGAGAAGAGTTAATCAAAGAAGGATATACATTTATATCAAATACAGACACAGAAGTTATACTTGCAAGTTATGATAAATGGGGTGAAAATTGTGTAAATAAATTTAATGGTATGTGGGCGTTTGCAATTTATAATAAAGAAAAAAATATTATATTTTGTTCTCGTGATAGATTTGGTATAAAACCATTTTATTATACTGAAATTGATGGTAAATTTATCTTTGGATCTGAAATTAAGCAATTGTTACCTTTTTTTCAAATAAATTTTGTTAATACAAAGGTTTTAATGGATTATTTAATCCTTGGCTACGAAGAACATACAAATGAAACTTTTTTTAAAAATATTTATAAATTAGAACAATCTCACATCTTAATATATGATTTAGAAACACATATAATTCAAATAAAAAAATATTATGATATTACTAAAGATTATTCAAAATCTAATGATAAAGAAAAAGAAGCAATAGAAATATATAAAAAGTTTTTTTTTGAATCTATAAAATTGAGGCTTCGATCGGATGTAAAAGTTGGCACATGCTTAAGTGGGGGATTGGATAGTTCATCGATAGCAGCAATTGCTTCTGGTTTCTATAATCAAATTTCAGATAAAAAATTTGTTGCTATTCATGCCAAATCGATGGAAAGTTATAATGATGAAAGCTTGTTTGCCAGAAAAGTTGCAGACCATTGCGATTTAGATTTAAAAATTGTTGAACCAACTTTTGAAGATTTTAAAAATTCTATTGATGATATTATTGAAACTCAAGAAGAACCATTTGGTAGTCCATCAATCGTTATGCAATATTTTGTTATGAAAAAAGCCAAAGATGAACAGTGTACTGTTATGTTGGATGGACAAGGAGGTGATGAAACTCTATTGGGATATGAACGTTATTATCCAGCTTATCTGAAAAGTTTATCATTTCAAAAGGCTTTAACAGATCTTTTTTTAAGTATTAAAAATTCTAAATTAACATTGAAGCAATTAATAGGCTATATCTTATATTTTACAAATTACAAAATACGATTATTTAGATTACAAAAAAAGTATAATTTTATAAAAAAGGAATATATTAATATAATAAGTACTGATATTTTAAAAAATAGTAGTGAAAGTTATCTTGATATTTATCAATTGCAATATAGTGAAATTTATTTTACTCAATTGCCTCATTTGCTAAAGTATGAAGATAAAAATTCAATGATCCATTCTATTGAAACACGTTTGCCTTTTATAGATTTTAAAGTACTTGAAACAGCTCTTTCGTTAAATAATAAATTTAAAATTTACCAGGGATGGACTAAATATATTTTGAGAAAGGTTGTTGAAAGAATATTACCGAAAGAAATTGTGTGGAGAAAAAATAAATTTGGTTTTGAAGCTCCAACAGCAACTTGGATAGGCATGTTAGAAAATGAGATGAAAAAAACGATATATAGTTCTATATTGCTTTCTTCTATTTTAAATAAAAACTTTGAATTTTCAAAACTTGACAATAAACAAAAATGGAAATTATTTAATATAGCTAAATGGGAAAGATTATATAATATACAAATTGAACAAAATGATATAAAATGAAACTCTACATTAAAAAGAATTTTATTATAAACTTAATAGGCATTGTCTTATTGAAATTATCATTAGATTATATATATATTATTTTTATTTCTAAAATTTTTGCTTATGAAGGATTTTATTTAAATATAAATATATCTAAATATATAGAAAGTTGGATTGCTTTAATTATTATATTTATCTTATTAAAAAGATTAGAAAAACATATTTTATATATTACTCTGTTGCTAATATATATTTTACTAATAATACCTACAATAACTTTATATGGTTTAAGAGATGAGCCTTCTTGGGCTTTTTATAGTATGATAATTCCATATATAATAATGTTGTTATTAATATCAACTAAAAAAGTTAAACTTCGTTATATTGCTCATAGCAAGGCTATTGCTATTATTATTTCTGTAATAGTGGTTGGTGTTGTATTGATACATTATATTTTATCTGGTGGATTGAGCCATATTAACTTTGATTTGAGTAAGGTATATGAATTAAGAGAAAGTGATTATGGAATAAGTAGTAATAGCGGAGTTTTTGGCTATATAAACTCTTGGGCAACTAAGGTATTTAATATTTTTTTAATATCGATAGCTTTTTTAAAGAAAAAATATTTTTATGCTATTATATTCATTTTTATTCAAGTTCTTCTGTTA
>JAOZJU010000030.1 GCA_029935705.1 Arcobacteraceae bacterium | reverse complement strand
TAAGATAAGTGACTTTAGAATATCTTGTGTCAAGCGAAGCTTGATGCAAGAAAAACTAGCACGAGCGATAAGATAAGTGACTTTAGAATATCTTGTGTCAAGCGAAGCTTGATGCAAGAAAAAGTAGCACGAGCGATAAAATATCTGCCTTTAGAATATAAACTTAAACAAAAATATATATTTTAAGCTTCACCATATAAAAAAGCACTCTTTAGTATCATCAAACGATATCGCATCGCAAAACAAAAGAGAATTTTCTTTTGGAATATTGTCCAATACTATTATAGCTATATTGCTATATGCAATTTTTGTTAGCTTCTCTCTTAGGTTTATCTCATCTTGATACAAAGGCGGATTATATATAAGCTCTTTGGTATTTTTGTAGTTTCTATTTAACTCTTTGTTTAGTCTATCTATATTTAATATGATAGCTTTGCTGTTTTTAGCATATGCCAAACCATCTTGATATGTAGTTATTTTTGTTTTGAGTTTTTTGTTTTTAATTGTAGAGTATATCAAAAAATAAGATGGCACAATATTTTGCGATATCTTGACATAAGCATTAAGCACTCTATAGTTTAAAAAATCTATTTTTACTATCTCAAACTTTTTGTTGTTTTTGATTAGTTTATCTCTTTGTCTATAGAGATTTAGTTTTTCTTCTATGCTATTTGGTAAAATTTGTTTTCCTATATTTGAGATAAGCTCGATAGCAAACTTTTGCTGATACTCTCTTTGGTCTTTTAAGGCATAGAGACAACCACAATAATTTTGTCTGTATAGTTTTGCTTCTTTGCTTTGAGATGATTGTTCAGCTGGGGCATTGTTTGTTCTAAAATCCTCAAATAGAAACTCAATATCATATTGTTTCGCCAATTTTTCGCCAATCTTAGACAACTTTTCTTGTGATTTTTTGGGACTCATAAGAAGTGTCGTGGTGAAACTTTTTTGATCAAGTTTTTTTGCCATTTTTATAGTGTTTGTAAGCCTATTGTCAAAACATATATCACATCTGCTACCCTTTTCTGGTTCGTTTTCATAGCCTTTTGTAGCTTTTAGCCAACCTTGTAGATCATAATCACCCTCAAAAAGTTCTATGTTTAATCTATCACAACTATATCGCACATCTTGAACTCTTAAGATATATTCACTATATGGGTGTATGTTTGGGTTATAAAAATATCCAACTAACTTTTCGTTTGGGTAGTGTAGTTTTAATTGTTGTAAAAAATAGTGACTATCCACACTACAGCATATATGCACTAACATAAAATCCTATCAAATATCTTAAAGATATAATTATTTTTATCATCTTTTTGAAACAAAATATTTTTTTCGTTAATTTTCATCTACTGCCTTCCAATACCCACCTTTTAAGCTGCCTGCTCTTATGAGCTTATTATTATCTTTTAACTGTTTAATCACTTTTTTTACACCAGACTCACTAAGTGCCGTTTTTTCAGATAGTTCTCTTATAGTGATTTTACTATTTTTCTTAATCAAAGAGATTATTTTTTGGTTACTTTTTTGGTTGCTTTTTACTATCTGTTTTTTAGCAGTTGTCAAAATCTCATCCATTAAAATTTTGTAAGCTTTTTAATAAATCATCAAGTTTAAAATATTTATATTTTTCCAACTCTTTATAAGCGTTTATTGCTCCTTTAACTTCTGCTACTTCTATCATAGTTTTATACCCTTTTTTTGTCTATTTTAAAAAGAAGATCTAAAATATTTAGAGAAAATTCCAGCTTGTCAAAGAGACTCCTTATCTTTGATAAAGAGTCATGGATATTTTAAGATAGCCTAAACTATATCAACTTTGGTGACATTGTGCTCAAGTCCTAACTCTTTTGGTTTAATCCCTAGAGCAATACCCACCATCTGTGGCAAGTGAAGCACTGGTATATGCACATCTCTACCTACAGCTTTGCTTATGTTGTGTTGTTGTACATCCATTCTTAAGTGACAAAGTGGACAAGGTGTGACCATGATATCAGCATCGTTGTCGATAGCATCACTCATAGCTGTTCCACTTAGACGGTTTGCTGTTGTAGGGTTTTGAAGTTCAACATGAA
Organism: Arcobacteraceae bacterium; assembly: GCA_029935705.1. GTDB lineage: Bacteria > Campylobacterota > Campylobacteria > Campylobacterales > Arcobacteraceae > B24-G6. The sequence goes on along the minus strand of JAOZJU010000030.1, from coordinate 13,292 downwards.
ACCCACAACATTTATTTTTGCTTTCATACTCTACTGCATTGCCCCCTAGTGCAGATACTAAATTATCCAACGACACAGGTTTGTATGGGTTCTCTTTGTTCTCTTTATACAAGTGGCTTGGACGAAGATTGTGGCAACCATAAAATGAAGCAACATTTATATCCACAAGCGGTCTTTTGACCTGTTTTTTGATATTTTCATATCCATAATCATCTTGCAAAGCATATAAAAAGTGTTTGACTTTTGAGGTGCCTTTATACTCTAGACCAACTTCGGCTAACTTTTCATTTACTTTGGCTTTAAGCTTTTCATCACTATCTAATCTATCTTTGGTTATAGAGGTGTTTAGTTGACAAGTGTTACATATGGTTACTAGATCAAGCCCTAACTTTTCAGCATAAGATATATTTCTCGCATTTAAAACCAAAGACAACATATCGTCAAAATCCTGTAAATGACTAGCCCCACAACAGCTCGCTTCATCAAGCAATACAAGCTCGATGCCTAGTTTTTTGGCTATACTCATAGTTGATTTTAAAAGTTCAGGAGTTGATTCTCTCGCGGTGCAGCCTGTATATAAAGCATATTTAAGTTTTTTCATATTCTCTCCTAAAACTTTTGTGTTGAGCTTATCTCAACTAATTTTTTAATCTCATCAAGATTTTTTGATTTTGGCATATTCCAAGGCATCACTATCTTGCCTTTTTTAAACATCGCAATAGCTTCTGGTATATGTTTGATCACAGCTGGAATACCTTCGCTATATTTTACCAACTCACCTTCATCTAGAAGCCCATGTTTTTTTATAGACCACTTGAAACCAACAGCATGTCTTACAGCTACATTGTTTTTCGCTTTGCCATACTCAAATACTTGATTGTGTAGTTTGGTTATTTTGCCTATTGGGTCTATCTCTTTAGGACAAGCCTCGGCACATTCGTTACATTTGACACAATCCCAAATACCACTTCCCATATCATTGATAGTATCAAGCCTTTGCTCTTTGGCATCGTCTCTGACATCGGCATTAAATCGCCAAGCTTTAGTTAACGCAGCAGGTCCCAAATAGTCCTCATTTACTTCAACAGCAGGACAGCTATAAAAACAGACTCCACACTGGATACAGTAGTCAGCTTCATCTATCTTCTCATTTTGTTCAATCGTAACTATATTTTCTTTGGTAGGAAATTCATCTACTTTTGTCACAAGATATGGCTGAACATCGTTGTATTTGCTCCAGAAATTTTTCTTGTCTATTATCATATCTTTGTAAGCTCTTTTGATATCTTGAGGTTCTATAATCAACTCATCTCCAAATATCTTGATCAAATCACTCACTCTATCTTTGCATGCTAGTGTTCCTTTGCCATTTACTTTGACAGCACAAGAGCCACATATACCATGCCTACAGCTTCGCCTATAGGAGAAGCTACCATCATGTTCCCATTTGATACGATTCATAATATCAAGCACCAGTTCATCGTCGTTAACTTTCATCTTTATCGTGTCATAGTGTGGCAGATAGTCAGTTTTTTTGTCAAATCTAAATATCTTAAATGTAATATCTCTCATAAACTCTCCTTAGTATGTTCTTTTGGCTAACTCGTGTCGCCCCAACACTACATCCATATACGATATAGATATCTCTCCACTTTCATCCATATAAGCCATAGTATGTTTTAAAAAGTTTTCATCGTCTCTTTGTGGATACTCATCTCTAAAGTGAGCACCACGACTCTCTTTTCTCTCTATCGCACCTTTTACTATAAAAGCACTATAGTCAATCATATGGCCAAACTCTATCGCTTCTTGAAGGTCTGTGTTGTATGTAGTAGAGTTGTCATCTATAGCTATATCTTTAAACTTATCTCTGATATTTTTGATAATCTGTAGCTGTTTTGACAATGACTTTTCAGTTCTAAATACCCCTGCATTGTTTGTCATAGATTCTTGAAGTTCGTCTCTTAAAGCTGGCACTTTGTATTTGCCACTACTTTTTCGTATATTTTCAAACTCATCTACAGCAGTTTTAGCATCACTCTCATTGACATCTACTCTTTGTATATTTTTAATATCTTTTATGATTTGTAGTCCCACATGTTTTCCAAAAAACAAAGCCTCCAAAACAGAGTTTGCTCCCAATCGATTTGCACCGTGTATGCTCACACATGCACACTCACCAGCTGCATAAAAGCCCTCTATGAAGTCGTCATTGTTTTTTCGCACATGACCATCTATATCTACAGGTATTCCACCCATTGAGTAGTGAGCAGTCGCTGCTATACTTATGGGTTCATCTATCATATCTTGTCCTAAAAATGTGATAGCAAGATCTCTTAGCTCTGGTAGTTTTGTTTTGATGACATCAGCACCTAGATGTGTGAGGTCTATCTTGACATGGTCTTTGTTTGGTCCGCAACCTCTGCCTTCAAGTATCTCTTGTGTGATAGCACGACTTACTACATCACGAGAGGCAAGTTCAAGTTTGTTTGGAGCATATTTTTTCATAAACTTCTCACCTTTGTTGTTAAGAAGTATGCCCCCTTCACCTCTGGCTGCTTCACTTATGAGTACTCCACTTCCTGCTATACCAGTAGGATGAAACTGCACAAACTCCATATCTTTTAGTGGTAAACCATGACGAGCAACTATAGACAAAGCATCGCCTGTATTTGCATGAGCATTTGAATTTATTTTAAAAGCTCGTCCATATCCACCAGTAGCAAACATCACAGCCTTTGCTTGAAATATGTATGGTTTGGTATCCACAAGGTCAAAAGCCACTACACCATTTATTTTGTCATCTTTGAGTATGATATCAGCTACATAATACTCATCAAAAAACTGCACTCCACCTCTATGGGCTTGTTCGTAAACTGTTTGCAAAAGTGTCAAACCTGTTCTATCTTTAGCATAACAAGCTCTAGGACTGCTTTGCCCACCAAATGGCCGTTGGTCTATTTCGCCTTTTTCATTTCTGCTAAACACAGCACCCATTCTCTCAGCCCACCTTATAGTTTGTGGAGCATTTTCACACATAAGTTTTATAGCATCTTGATCACCTAAATAATCACTGCCTTTTACAGTATCAAACTCATGTAACTCTATACTATCATCTTCGCTTAAAGCTGCATTGATACCACCTTGAGCGGCACCGCTATGACTACGAAGTGGGTGAAGCTTTGTAAGCACACACACATCAAGCCCAGCATCACTTGCCTCTTTTGCAGCCGCACATCCAGCTAAACCAGCACCGACTATCACTACATCATATTTGTAAATTGGAACACTCATACATCTCCTTTGTCGCTATAGTATCCAAAAAAGTTTAAACAACTTTATATTTTAAGATTTTCAACCATTTTTTTGGGTGATTTTGATTTGAAGATATAACTTCCTGCAACTACTATATCTACTTTTGCATCTTTTAATAACTGAATATTTTTATCATTTACTCCACCATCTACTTGAATTTTGCAGTTTGGATTTATCTTGTTGATTAGTTTTTTAAGTTCTATTGACTTTTCTAAAACCGATGGTATAAACTTTTGTCCACCAAAACCTGGATTGACACTCATAAGCAAAACCATATCAAGATCTTTGATTAGATATCTTATATCTTCTATAGAACTATGTGGATTTAGAGCAATAGCAGGTTTGATATTTAGAGTTTTTAATTTTTGTATCAACCTGTGGGGATGCTTTTCACTCTCTATATGAAATGATATACTATGTGGTTTAAAAACTTTAAACATATCTACAAAAAAATCATTGTTTTCAACCATAAGATGGATATCTAAAGGTTTTGTAGCTACTTTGGCTATAGCCTCTACTACAACTGAACCTATCGTCATGTTTGGTACAAATTTACCATCCATCACATCTATATGTATCATATCGCATGAAGTTTGGCATATATCTTTTATCTCTTGTGATAGATTGCCAAAATCGGCACTTAAGATGCTAGGAGCTACTAACATTGTTTTCATCTTGCTCTATTTCATCTTTGTATTTTTCTTGATAAGCCATCATAGATACTCTTAACTCTTGAGCATATTCGGGGGAAACATCTTCATCTTGTGACCAAACTACCTCTATATCGTTGCCATATTCTGCTCCCATTTTTTCAATATTTTGTGAAAATATATCCAAATCATCGCATTTGACTGTTTTGTTTTCCATAGTGTCGGTTAGTTCTATATACCAACCATCTGTTGCTTTATTTTTTAGTATTGCTTCAAATTTTATTGCACTCATATTACTCCTTCGTGAGACTATTATAGCTAAATTTAATAAACTTATGTTATAATATAGATTGAAAAAGGAGCATTTTTGATAAAAAACTGGTTGGAAAATATAAAAAAAGTAAAATCTATAAAAAAACTTGAAGAGACAAGGATAGCAATAATAGGCAAAAACGGCGAACTTACAAAAGAGTTTTCCAAAATGAAACTATTGCCAAATGAAGAAAAAAAAGATGTAGCAAAAATATTAAACGAACAAAAACAAACTATAAATGATGCTATTTCTAAAAAATATGAACTTCTTAAGATGCTAGAGACAGAAAGAGTTCTAAAGAAACAAAAGATAGATATAGGCAGATACAACACTACAGCGACTACAGCATCGCTTCATCCTGTTACAACAACTATGGATAAGATCACGACATATTTTGCAAACTTAAACTTCAAAATAGAGATGGGACCAGTAGTAGAAGATGAATTTCACAATTTTGAGGCTCTAAACTTGCCAAAGCATCATCCAGCAAGAGATATGCAAGATACATTTTATTGTGAAGATGAGAAACTTCTAAGAACACATACTTCACCAGTGCAAATAAGAACGATGATGACACAAAAACCACCTATTCGTATGATAGCTCCAGGACAGGTTTTTAGAAGAGATTTTGATATTACTCATACTCCTATGTTTACACAAGTAGAGGGACTAGTAGTCCAGCAAGATGAGATAGTCTCATTTGCGAACTTGAAGTTTACTATGGAAAAGTTTCTTAAATATATGTTTGGAGATGTCAAGATAAGATTTAGACCATCATTTTTTCCTTTTACTGAACCATCTGCTGAGGTAGATATATCTTGTATCTTTTGCAAATCAAAAGGTTGTCAAGTATGTTCAAGGACTGGTTGGCTTGAAGTTTTAGGTTGTGGAATAGTTGATCAAAATGTATTTAAAGCAGTAGGATACAAAGATTGTAGTGGTTATGCCTTTGGACTTGGGGTGGAAAGATTTGCTATGCTTTTGCATGAAATATCAGATCTTCGTAGCTTGTTTGAAAGTGATATTAGATTATTAGGACAGTTTAGATGATAGTTACAAAAAATTGGTTAGATGAGTTTGTAGATATAAAAGCAAAAAGCGATGCAGAGTTAAGCGATGCTTTGAACTCTGTAGGTCTTGAAGTTGACAATATCCAACATATAGATATCCCAAAAGGTGTAGTAGTTGGTTTTGTGCAAAATTGCATAAAACACAAATATGCTGACAAACTTTCAGTTTGTGAAGTTGATATAGGTGATCAAATAGTCCAAATAGTTTGTGGAGCAAAAAATATCAAAAAAGATATCTTTGTGCCAGTTGCTACAATAGGCACAAAACTTGAAGATATGGTTATCAAAAAAACAACCATAAGAGATATCGAATCAAATGGTATGATATGTAGCAGTAGTGAAATTGGCTTACCAAAAACAAACGATGGCATATTTGAACTGGACAGTTCATTGGGAGAGTTTAAAGTTGGAGATAGTTTAAGCGACATAAATGCATTTGATGATACTATCATAGATATTGAACTTACAGCAAATAGAGGCGATTGTTTAAGTGTACATGGAGTAGCGAGAGATTTAGGAGCATACTTTAGTATAAGATTGCGAAAGTGTGATTATGATATCTCATACACGACTACAGCAGTAGGTCAGCTTTATTCTTTGGATTGTAGCAGTAAAATAGATAGCGATATTCTTGTAAGCACAGGTGATTTTAAAGATTTTAAACTAAACTCTATCATATCTTTAAGGACAGCATATGCTTTATGTTATGATGAAAATATATATAAAACAGTAGCAAACTATGCTACACATGGTTATGGTGTATTGTATGATATGATCTCTGAAAAACTCCAAAAAGACAAATTTGGTCTATCGATAATTGAAATTTCAAAAGACAAAGATGATTTTGACCAGATATATAGCGATAAAAAAATTACCACCTTAGGGGTTGATTCAAATTATCTATCAATTGATGAATATGCAAAATCAAAAGATGTAGCTATAATATCTTTTTATACAAATCCAGATACCATAAACAAAAGAATATTTGAAAAAAAGATAAAAACATCAGATATATATTATAAAAGTTCAAGAGGAAGTGAGCCAGATATTGAACAAGGCACAAAATATATTCATCATATCTTGTCAAGTTGTCAAGTCCAAATCCACAGTGGAGTCAAACAATCTATCACAAGCTATAAACCTATTGAGCTAAAAGTTGATTTAAATGAGATAAACAAAATGATAGGACAAAAGATAGACTACAACAAGATGACAGACATACTTGATAGTTTGGGTTTTGGTATCAAAATGTTAAACGGTTCGTTAGTAGAGATATCTATACCACAGTTTAGACACGATGTTAAAAATATAGCAGATATCACAGAAGAGATAGTTCGTATAATAGGTATTGACAATATAAAAGCATCGCCACTCATCATGGCGGAGGGTTTAAGTCAAAATCCCCAAATGAAAACGATACAAAATATAAACAATATTAAACTAAAATGCATATCAAATGGTTTTTATGAACAAATAAGTTATCTATTTGACAAAAAATCAAGGTTGACAAAATATGGTTTTGAAAATGTAGCAACAAACAAAGATATTACAAACCCAATTAGCGATGAACTAAATACATTTAGAACTACTATTTTGTTAAATCTACTACAATCTGTCCAAAACAATATAAAACAAGGGTTTAAAACTATTGGTTTTTTTGAACTTGGTGATATATTTGATAGAAACAGAGAGCAAAAAAAAGCCCTCAGTTTTGTATTTAGCGGGGAGATTGAAAGTGAAAATATCCAAAACCACGGCAAAGCAAAAAAGATAGACTTTTTCGCTTTTAATCAAAAGATTATAAACACAATAGGCAACTACAGTCTAAAACCAATAAAAGATATATCAAACAAATTGATACACCCATATCAAAGTGCCACAATCGTCAAAGATGGCAAAGAGATAGGCTATATATCGCTTCTGCCTCCAGCAATAGCAGATGAGTTTGATCTATACAAAGAGACATTTATAGCAAATATAGAGTTTGACAAACTTACTTTCGATGATATAAAAGCAAAAAAACTATCAAAATACCAGATAGTTTATAGGGATTTGAGTATAGTTGCTCCAAAAGAGTTTGAGTTTCAAAAAATTATAGATCTCATAGATAGTTTAAATTGTATTGAGATAAAAAGCTTCACTCTTGTAGATATATGGGCAAACAAAGAGTTGAAAAACAATGAAAGTTTGACTATAAGATTCAAACTTCAAGACAACGACAAAACGATGGACGAAAAACAGATAAACGGTATCATGGATAAAGTTGTAAAAAAGTTAGAGAAGCAGTTAGATATAGGTTTAAGATGAATTTAAAGATAAAAAAAGTTCAAAAATCTTTTAACTTAACCATAGACGACATAGCAAGTGACAAATCAATATCACATAGATGTGCTATATTTAGTCTATTAAGCGACAAACCATCTGTCATAGAAAACTATCTTTTGGGTGAAGATACGATAAATAGTTTAAATATAGCAAAATCTTTAGGGGCAAGGATCAAGATAGAAAACAAAAAGATTACTATAACTCCACCAAAAAAGATAAAAGAACCAGACGATATCTTAGATTGTGGCAATGCTGGCACTGCTATTAGATTGTGGGCTGGGTTTTTATCGAGCTGTGATGGCAGTTTTGTTCTTACTGGAGATAGTTATCTAAGAGACCGTCCTATGAATAGGGTGGTTCAACCTTTAAAAGATATTGGTGCTAAAATAGACGGCAAAGAGAATGCAAATAAAGCACCACTTCATATAAGGGGTCAAAAGTTAAATAGTTTTAAGTTTGAAAGCAAAATAGACTCAGCTCAAGTAAAATCAGCTATGATACTCGCATCTCTTGGTTGTGAAGATATCTCTTACTACAAAGAGCAAAATCTCACAAGAGACCATACTGAAAATATCTTAAAAGGTATGGGAGTTGATATAAAATACAAAGAGAAATATATACAGATACACCCTATAAAAAAACCACTCAAACCTCTTAATATGAGAGTGCCAGCTGATCCATCATCTGCTTTTTTCTTTGCGGTGTTGGCATCTATTTGTCCAAACAGTAAAGTAGTTTTAAAAAACCTTACAATAAACGACACAAGAATAGAAGCATACAAACAACTGGAACTCATGGGAGCAAATATCAAATATATCCCCAAAAGCAATATATATGAACCAATAGGCGACATAGAGGTCTCTTATGGCAAACTTAAAGGGATAACTATAGACAAAAATATAGCATGGCTTATAGATGAGTTGCCAGCTCTTTGTATAGCTATGAGTGTAGCAGATGGTCCTAGTATGGTATCAAATGCAAAAGAGTTAAGAGTAAAAGAGAGCGATAGGATAAAAAGTATGATAACAAACCTTAAACTATGTGGCATAAGTTGTGATGAGTTGCAAGATGGATATAAAATATCAGGCAATCAAAATTTTAAAAAGGCTACTATAAACTCATATGGAGACCACAGAGTCGCTATGAGTTTTGCAATAGCTGGTGTATTAGATGGTATGGAGATTACAGATACAAACTGTATCAAAACATCATTTCCTAATTTTATGGATATATTAAATAGAGTCTATGCAAATTAGATTAGCTTCGCATTATGGATTTTGTTTTGGTGTGAAAAGAGCCATAAATATAGCACAAAAACACAAATCAAGCAACACTATGGGACCTCTTATCCACAATCAAAACGAGATAGATAGATTGAAAAATAGTTTTGATATAGGTTTGTATCATACACTTGATGAGGTGAAAAAAAATGATACGATAATCATAAGAACACACGGCATCACCAAAGAAAATATGCTTAAACTAAAATCAAAAGATACAAATATCATAAATGCCACTTGTCCATATGTCACTACTTTACAAAATATAGTCAAAAATATAGATGACACTTCATACTCCATAGTTATATTTGGCGATGCAAAACATCCAGAGGTTATGGGAGTTAAAAGCTGGGCAAAAAACCAAAAAGATATATATGTGGTGCTAACTGTCGAAGAACTTGATGATATATCGTTTAAACATGATAAAGTAGCCATAGTAGCACAAACCACAAGAAACAAAGAGAAGTTTTTGGAAGTTGCAAATAAACTTATACTAAATTTTAAAGAGGTAAAAGTATTTAATACCATATGTGATGCTACTTTGCAAAATCAAGAAGCCACAAAAGATTTATCCAAAGAGTCTGATATTATGATCGTCATTGGAGGCAAAAACTCATCAAATACAAGACAGCTTTTCAATATCTCAAAAGAGTTTTGCAAAGATAGTTATCTCATAGAAAATAGTTCAGAACTTGACACAAGTTGGGCAAAAGATAAACAAAAATGCGGCATAACAGCAGGTGCATCTACACCTGATTGGATTATCGAAGAGGTGATAGAAAAATTAAAGGAAACAAATGAATAAAATTTTAGACATAATTGACCAAATAGCAAACGAGAAAAATATACAAGTTCAAGAAGTTGAAGAGGCATTGATCCAATCGATGATAAGAACAGCAAAAAAACTTGGTGATTTTTCACTTGAATATGGTTCTACGATAGATAAAGAAAATAAAAAACTAAATCTATTTCAAAAAGTAGAAGTTGTCAAAAACGATGACATAAGATTAAGCGGTGAAGAGCTTGACGAGTATGAAAATAAGATATCAAAAGATAATTTTATCGCTATAGATGAAGCAAAAGAGTTAGATGATACTCTTGAAATAGGAGATATAGTCCAATACGATATGGAGTTTGAACATATGGGCAGAAATGCCGCATCTATTTTGTATCAGGAGCTTGAGTATCGTTTAAATAATTTTGTCAGTGACAATCTTTTTGATAAATACAAAAAAAATATAGGCAAGCTTATCACAGCAGATGTTACAAGTATTGATAGTATGGAAAATACATTTGTAGAGATAAGTGAAGTTCGTGGTATGATGTCAAGAAAAAACAGAATAAAAGGGGAGAGTTTTAAAGTAGGAGATACTATCAAAGCAGTTGTCAAATCAGTTCATATAGACAAACAACACGGGCTTATCGTTGAGATATCAAGAACAAGTCCTAAGTTTCTTGAAGCTCTTTTTATGCTTGAGGTGCCAGAACTAAAAGACAACAAACTATCTATAGAAGCATCCGCAAGGATACCAGGCATACGAGCAAAAGTAGCTACTATGTCACACGATACAAATACAGATCCTATAGGCTCTATGGTAGGCATCAAAGGGGTGAGGATAGATGCTATAAGCACTGAATTAAATGGCGAAAATATCGACTGTCTTGAATATACTGCCATCAAAGAGAAGTTTGTAGCAAGAGCTTTATCTCCAGCAACAGTTGAAGCAGTAGTCATCACACAAGAGGATGTTATCCAAGATGATGGTTACAAAAAGAGAATCTACAAAGCAAAAGTTACTATAAAACAAGATGAAAAAAGCAAAGCCATAGGCAAAGCAGGTGTCAATATAAGATTAGCAGGTATGTTAACAAAATGTGATATCGAGCTTGAGACTATAGAACAAGGTGAATATACACAAGATGAAAACAACAAAACAGGTGTAGATGAGCTTGAGGCACTCTTCAAATAATCTCAAATGAAAAGGGATATATCAAAAGATTTGACCATCTATTTGTCAAACCACTATCCATATAGGAGCAAAACAAAATCAAAAAAAAGATATACAGTTGTTTTGGGTTTTGGTGGAAATATAGGTCATACTAAAAGATTGTTTGATAAAATTTTCCTAAATTTTAAAAAAAACTCTCAAATATATATCAAACAAACATCATTTTTGTTAAAAAATCCACCATTTGGTTACGAAAAACAAAAAGATTTTTTAAATACTGTTATGATAATCAAGACAAACAAAACAGCAAAATCTATGTTGAAATTTTGTCAATATATAGAAAAAAGGCATCATAGAGTCAAACTATTCAAAGATGCCCCACGAACTATAGATATAGATATTGTAGCTTATAAAAAAGGCAAGAATATGATAACTCATCATAGTCATAATCTTACTATTCCGCATAAACATTGGAAAGAAAGAGCAAGTGTAGTTTTGCCTTTAAAATTTATCAAAAAAAAGAAACACAGATGAAAATAGCAGTTGGTTTAAGTGGCGGAATTGATAGTTCATATAGTGCTTATTTGCTCAAAAATATGGGTTATGATATAGTTGGAGTTTATATGAAACTTCACGATATAGTGCCTTCATATCACGAAAAAAATATCAAAAATATCAAAAAAATATCAAATTTTTTAAATATACCATACCATATATTGGAGCTTGAAGATAGATTTAAAACAGAAGTTTATGACTATTTTATAGATTCATACCAGCAAGGAAAGACTCCAAATCCTTGTATAAAGTGCAACAGTACTATCAAGTTTGGGCTTTTGTTTGATGAGGTTATGAAACTTGGAGTCGATATGTTATCTACTGGGCATTATGTCAAAACAGATGGTAAGTTTATCTATGAAGCTGCTGACAAACAAAAAGATCAAAGCTATTTTTTAGGACAAGTCAAGCAATCTGTTTTGCCTAAACTCATATTTCCTCTAAAAAACCTAACCAAGCTAGATATCGTAAAAAAATGTCAAGATATAGATATCCTAAAAGATATAGCTACAAGTGGCGAATCACAAGAGATATGTTTCGTAGAGGAGAACTATATAAAAACACTCAAAAACCATATAGCAGTCGATAAAGCAGGAGTAGTCATAGACAATATGGGCAAAGATATCGGCACTCACAAGGGATATATGCACTATACTGTAGGCAAACGAAAGGGGTTTTATGTTCACGGAGCATTGACTCCACACTATGTCTTAAAGACAGACAAGATAAACAACACAATAACAGTAGGCAGTAAAGATCAGCTGAGAAAAAATGTAGTAAAAATAAAAGATATAAACAGCTTCATAGAAGATAAAACTTATGATTGTAAAGTAAAATTACGATACAGAACCAAAGCGGTTCGAGCAAAAGTGAAAAGATATGGCAAAAAAGCTATCATATATCTTGATGAGTTTGTATATGGTGTAGCAGTAGGGCAGTTTGCTGTGTGTTATGACAACGACAAACTAATATCAAGCGGAGAGATAGTATGGACATATTGTCGTGATTAGTTTTGGAAAAATAGATTATATAAATCTTTTGCCATTTTATGTTTTTTTGAAAAAATATTTCAAATCATCACAACAAAAATCAATGATAGAAAAAAATAGCACATATCCATCAAATATAAACAAAATGTTTCAAAAAAAACAGATAGATGGGGCATTTATATCGAGCATAAAAGCACAACACAAAACTTGTATAGATATAGGCATAGTATCATCAAAAGAGGTGTTGTCTGTGTTAAATATAAAAGAGGGCTTACAGCAGTTTGATTATCACTCAAATACATCAAATATATTGTCAAAAATCTTGACTACAAATGGCAAGATTATCATAGGCGATGAAGCACTTAAAATATATTTTCAAGATAGAGACAAAGAGTTTGAAGACCTTGGTAGATTGTGGTTTGATAGATACAAACTGCCGTTTGTATTTGCCACTTTGTGTTGCACTAAACACAAAAAAATATATCAAAATATATCAAAAAACTTTTTAAAAAGAAAGATAAAGATACCACAATATATTTTAAACCATCATGCATCAAAAGTTGGTCTAACTACAAAACAAATTAGATTTTATCTTACAAAAATTAGTTATACTATAGGATATAAAGAAAAAAAATCTTTAAACATATTTTGGAAATTGGCAAAAAAAACTAAATAACAAATAAGCTTATACTGCTTATAACTTCAAAACCTATAAGAAGTAGGGGCTTTTTTGTTTCAAGGATTGGTATCTTTAAGCAAACGATTGTTGTATACAGTAAAAACATACATACCAAACAACACACAAAAAGAAACACAAACAGCAAATATATAGTTCTAAAGATAGTT
>JAOZJU010000029.1 GCA_029935705.1 Arcobacteraceae bacterium | reverse complement strand
CGGCTATTTTAAACAAACTGTTGATATATTTTTGAAGTTTAATATCTATAGTTGTTTTGATATTTTTACTTGTTGGTCTTTTTTTGTATATCTGTTTTACTGGTTGGTTTAGTGCATTTACTATAAGCTTCTCTTTGCCAGGTTTGCCTTGTAGGTCTTCGTTGTAAAAATTTTCCAAACCAGTTTTGCCTATGATATCTACAAATTTGTATTTTTCATCTCTTTGTCTATCTTTTTTAGTAACACGACCTGTATATCCTATGATATGTGAGCCTACTTCACCATAAGGATAATATCTTTTGTTTACTGATTTTATTTTTAACCCTTTTGTAGAGTTAAATATAGGGTATTTTGAAAAAAATATCTTGTATGGTATATAGTTTACAAGCTCTATAAAGCTGTGGTTGTATTTTGAATCTTCTTTTTTGTAAGTAGCCATCAAATCAGCTTTGTTTATATCAGGAAAATGCAAACATATCAAATCCAAAAGTTTGTCAAGCTCCTCTTTATCTTTTTTGTTGTATAACATATGTGGTGCTACTAATATACTAAAACCTAACTTATTTATAGCTATTGGTATATCATTTCTATCTGTTATGATACCACGAACTGGTGGGATATTTACTATCTTTATATGATTTAGTTCTGATAAGTCTTTGTATTTTTTGTTTGAGTAGATACTTATATAATATATTTTATACATCAAAAGCAACACTATAAGCTCTATAAATATGATTACAAATTTAAACCTCATAAGCTAAAATCACCCTTAAAGTTCTGTTTTTTTCTTTTTTCGCGAAAAAAAATAAAAATTAAAACTATATCAAAAACTATATTAAACATTATATTGAAAAAGAGTTCAGTTTTTATATTGTAAAAATAGATAAGATAGAACATAAAAAATAGATAAAACAACAACACCAAAGATATTTTTGATTCTTTGTTAAAGTTAAGATATCTACTAACAAATGGCACGACATAGTGATATATCAAATATGAGATTATAACTGTTGAGAAGATATAAAAACCAAAATTTATCTCAATCACAACAAGCATAGAGATAGGCCACAGGATAAAGTATTTGTTTTTTGCAGTTTTTGTCCATATATAAAATACAAAACCAATTAGATATATAGGATATGAAATATTTAAAGATATTACATTTATGATATAGATAAAGATTAACAAAAAAGGCAGTTTAAGATTGTTTATCATATCATTTTCCTAGACAAAACTCGCCAAACATAACATCAAGCATCTCATCGTGAGAGTAGCTTTTTGTGATCTTTGATATATTGTTCAAACTTTCATTTATATGAAAAGCAAATATCTCAAGTTGATTATCTTTGAGTGATTTGAAACTCTCATTTATATCTTGCAAGGTTTGCTGGACGATATTGATCTGCCTTGTAGATATAAGTGCCATTTGAGAACTATCAAAACTTTCATTTAAGATATTTTCAAGTTTGGTTTCAAACTCTTTTATAGATAGTTTGCAATTTATACAGATAAAATTTCCTATTTTTTCTCTATCAAGTTTATTTGTCAAGTCAATTTTGTTTATGATTTTTATAGTTTTTTTACCACTTTTAGCTACATAATCCAATATCTTTTTGTCGTTTTCATCAAAAACTCTTGAGTTGTCAAAGATTGCTACTACTATATCGCTTTGCTCTATAGCTTCTATAGACCTTTGTATTCCTATAGTTTCTATATCGTTTTTTGATTCTCTTATACCAGCTGTATCTACTATATTGACTATATGAGTGCCTATTTTTATGTTGTGTGTTATAGTATCTCTCGTAGTGCCTGCTATATCGCTTACAATAGCTCGTTCAAACTTAAGCAATGAGTTCAAAAATGAACTTTTGCCTACATTTGGTTTGCCTACTATGGTTATGTTAAAGCCACTCATTAACCCATCTCTTTGTTTGCTATTTTCTAACAAATTTTCAAGTTTTAGCTTGATATTTTCAAGTAGTTTTTGTGTATTTGATATTGTATTCGATGGCAAAAGTTCGTTTGCATAATCTATATTTACCTCTATATTTGAGAGTATAGATATCAAATCTTTTTTAATATCATCTACAAAAAGTTTAAGCTCACCAGTTAGTTGTCTTGATAGAAGTTTTACAGCATCTTCACTTTGTGCTGACAAAAGGCAAGATATCGTCTCTACTTTAGATATATCTATCTTGCCGTTTAGGTATGCTCTTTTGGTAAACTCCCCACTATTTGCAATAACAGCCCCACAATCAATAGCGGTATTTAACACCATATTTGCTACTGTTAAACCTCCATGACACTGAAACTCTACTATATCTTCACCTGTGTATGATTTGGGCGATTTGAAGTATATAACTACAGCTTCGTCTATTGGTTCATCTTGTGTATTGTATAGTTTTGAAAGTGTTGCTACTCGTGGTTGTAGAATTGTTTTTTTTGTGATACTTTTTGCTATGGCTAAACTATTCGCACCACTTAAGCGGATTATTGATATAGCTCCCATACCATAGGCAGTAGCAATTGCTACAATTGTATCAGATCTCATCACTTTGATCGTCTATTGTTATGATCTTTTGTCTTTCGTTTATAGCTTCAAATATAAGATTTTTGTCTGGATATCGTTTTTTGATTACTCCTACAGCAACTCTTAAGTGCCTACTTGAAAATGGTTTTGTGCTAGCTCTTCCAAACTCATCAACTTTTTCAAAAAATCCTTCCAAAAGTTCTTGGGTATATAACTCTTTGTTTTTTAGATAATCCAACACCTCTAATTTTACTGTTTTGTTGTAGCATTTTTTCAACCAACCATGAAGCATAAATGACAATGCATCGTATCTAAACCCTTTTGTGCCTATGATTATCTTGGCATCTTGGCCATCTAATTTTACATATACACTATTTTCACCTTCAAGTTTAACTAAAACTACATCAACATCACAACAATAACTATCAAAAAGTTTTTTAAGTTTTGCTTTTATCTCATCTATCATATCATCTTGTGCTAAAGTTTGATTGTCGTTATTTTTAATATCTTCTTTATCCTCTTTTTGATTGTCGCTTTTATCTTCTGGTAAAGTCACTTTAAGTATTGCTTGCTTTTTCAATAAACCCAGCAAACCTTTCGTATTGGTTTGTAGAACTTCTATTTCAAGTTTTGATATAGGGGTATCTATAGTTTGCGAGACTTGTTTGTAAGCTTCATCAAGAGTGTCGGCTTTAAATATCTTGTTCATTTTTTATCCTTGTTTAGTTTGTGTGCTAGATGCTCTTCATGTCTTAGAGCTTTGTTTCTTTCAAAAAGTTTGTTTATGTAGTATTGTTGTCCTATAGTAAATAGATTGTTGATAAACCAATATAGTGTAAGTCCAGCAGGGAACCACAAGAAGAAAAATGTAAATATCACTGGCAAAAATTGAAATAGCTTTTTTTGCATCTCATCTTGTATCTGGTTTGGTGTGATTTTTTGTTGGACAAACATAGTAATCCCCATCAAAATAGGAAGCACAAACCATGGATCCATAACTGCTAAGTCATCTATCCACCATATCCATGGGCTTCCTTTTAGTTCAATAGAGTTCAAAAGCACACGGTATATGGCAAAAAATACAGGAATTTGTAGCAATATAGGAAAACACCCACCCATAGGATTGACACCCTCTTTTTTGTAAAACTCCATCATCTTTGCACCGCTTTTTTGTTTGTCATCTTTGTATTTTGTCTGTATCTCTTTGATTTTTGGTGCAAACTCTTTAAGCTTGTTCATAGATACCATACCTTTATAAGCCAATGGATACAACACAATTTTTATTAAAATCGTCACCAATACAATAGTCCAACCCCAGTTGCCTATAAATCCAAAAAAGAATTGCAAAAGCAAAAACATAGGTTTTGCTATAAATGTAAACCAACCATACTCGATGGCATCTGTTAGCTTGTCATTGAGAGCTTGAAGTGTTTTATACTCTTTTGGACCCATATAACCACTTAGCGATATCTTATCTTTTATATGGACAAATATTTGTGGATTGTTTTGTTCATCTGGCATAAGTGAGAGTTTTAGACTATCTTTAAAGTTGTATAACAAAGTAGCATAATACCTATCAAAAGCACTCGCAAACTTCACACCTTCAAATGTTTTTGTGCTCTTTAAGTCTTCATCTTCTACTATAGTCAAAGTCTCATCATTTAGTTTCAACAACACACCATGATCAGCATACATATCTGCTAAAACATCAGGACGAAAACCAGTCGTGACAAAATAATCCGTAGGTGCTGATGAGTTTATAGTTATATCATAATGCCCATCTGGATAAAACTTGATAGTTTTAGTGATAGTAGTTTGTGACAATGTTTGTGTCAAAGTCAAAACTTGCGGTTGATTTTTAGCATCAATATTGCTACTTGAAGCTACCACATCTATCTTAAATGCCTCATCGTTTATCGATCTGTCGCTAAATCGTAGCTCAAGTGGTTTTAGACTGTCAAGTTTAAATAGATCTATAGCTTTGCCATCTTCATCTATATATTGAGACTCTTTTAAAGTAACTTGTGCAAATCTGCCCAATTTGTCTATGACTATAGTGTTGTTTTTTGTTTCTATAGTAGATATGATATCTTTGTTTGATATCTGTTGTGTGGGTGCTGTATTTACTTTTTTTGGTGAGCTGTTTTGTTTTGTAGGGGCTTGGTGTTTTGTGTCGTTTGTAGTAGTTGTGGTTGTTTTGTTGTTTTTGTCCGCTACTACTTGTGGTTGAATATAAAAATAATCAAATGCTATAAAAAAAGCAAATGATAGCACCATGGCTATGAGTAGTCGTTTTTGTTTGTCATCTTTGTTTGTCATTTTTGTTCCTAATTAAAATATATTTATCTTTTGTTTTGGTTTTAATAAACCAATACTTTACAACTATTTTGCCATATTTTACACAGCTAAAATCTTTGTAAACTATTGGATAATCAAACCCACCTTTACACAGTTGGTTGCATCTTAAAACTCTATATATAGTCAAAAACAGAGCCTTGAAAAAACTGCTGTTTTTAAAATGGTCTATAGCATAAGCAGAGCAAGTAGGATAAAACCTACAAGAACCATACGAAAAGAGTGACAAAAATTTTCTATAAAAATTGATAAATATAATAAAAATTTTATTTATAATTGAACCTTCATTTTAGAAATAGCAAAATCAAACTCACTTTTAAGTTTTTTGCTTGAAGTTTCATTTATCATATTTTTTGCTACAAAGAGATAAGAGCCACCTTTTAGTTGGTTGTCGTATCTTAACACCATTGCTCTTAATCTTCGTTTGGCTCTGTTTCTTTTGATAGCATTGCCTACTTTTTTAGATGCTACAAAACCTAGTTTTATATCTTTTTGTTTGATATAAAAAAAAATAAAACTTTTCAAATGAAACCTTTGATGAGCATTGTATAATCTATCAAACTCTTTTTTAGTCTTTATCCTATGTGTTTTGTCTAAACAGCTAATCTCTTTCTGCCTTTTGCTCGTCTTGCTTTGATAACTCTTTGACCATTTTTAGTTTTCATACGAATTCTAAATCCATGTGTTCTTTTTCTTGGTGTATTGTGTGGTTGAAATGTTCTTTTCATCTAATTTTATCCCTTTTTTTTCTATTATATCCAAAAAATCTTATATTACAAACAAAAAATATGCTAATTTTAAAACTTTATTGATATAATAGCAAAATTTTTGAAGGAGAATATATGGGGTTAGTAGCTGATTATAAAAAACACGAACAAGATAGAGAGGCCTTAGGGGTGCCACCTTTGGCACTCACAGCAGAACAAACAGCAAGTTTGGTTGAGTTGCTAAAGGCATCGCCTATAGCAGATGAGAGTTTTGTAGTAGATATGTTTATAAACAAAATACCAGCAGGAGTAGATGATGCCGCTTATATCAAAGCCGCATTTCTAAACGACATAGTTCAAGGCAAAGCAACAAGCAGTGCCATAGATAAGTTACAAGCGATAAATATTTTAGGCAAAATGTTAGGCGGGTTCAATGTAGCACCACTTGTAGAGGCTTTAAAACTTCAGGACGATATAGCCAAAGCAGCTTGTGCTGAGCTTAAAAATACTATTTTGGTATACAACTCATTTAACGATGTAAAAAGTTTGATGGATAGTGGCAATAAGTTTGCCAAAGAGGTGATAGAGTCATGGGCAAATGCCGAATGGTTTACAAACAAAAATCCGTTGCCAAATGAGATGAAACTTACTGTTTATAAGATACCAGGAGAGACAAATACAGACGACTTAAGTCCAGCGAGTGAAGCATTTACAAGAGCAGATATACCACTTCATGCAAACTCATTTTTAGTAAGTCGTATGGACAATCCACTTGATACTATGAAAAAGCTTAAACAAAAAGGCAATCCACTTGTATATGTAGGCGATGTCGTAGGTACTGGAAGTAGTAGAAAATCAGGCATAAACTCACTCCAATGGCACATGGGAGAAGATATACCAGGTGTTCCAAACAAACGAACCAAAGGTGTAGTCATAGGCAACATAATAGCACCTATATTTTTCAATACAGCCCAAGATAGTGGATGTCTGCCAATTGAAACAGATGTGAGTTGTTTTGAAACAGGCGATGAGATAGTAGTCAAGCCAAACGATGGTGAGATATTAAAAGATGGCAAAGTAGTAGCTAGATTTGATATCAAACCAAACACTTTGCCAGATGAGATGAGAGCAGGTGGGCGAATACCACTTATCATAGGTAAGGGTTTGACACTCAAAGCAAGAGAGGTTTTAAAGTTAGGCAATAGCGATATATTTATGACTCCAGCTCAACCAAACGACGATGGAGCAGGATATACATTGGCACAAAAGATGGTAGGCAAAGCTTGTGGTGTCGAGGGTATCAAGCCAGCGGTATATTGTGAGCCAGTTGTCTCAACAGTAGGAAGTCAAGATACTACAGGACCTATGACAAGAGATGAAGTAAAAGAGTTAGCTGCTCTTAATTTTGGAGCAGATATGGTTATGCAAAGTTTTTGTCATACCGCTGCTTATCCAAAACCAGCAGATATAACACTTCAGCATACTTTGCCAGAATTTTGGACAAGTAGAAAAGGGTTTATACTTCGTCCAGGTGATGGAGTGATACACTCATGGTTAAATAGATTGTGCTTGCCAGATACAGTAGGAACAGGTGGCGATAGCCATACAAGATTTCCTATAGGTATATCATTTCCAGCTGGGTCTGGACTTGTGGCATTTGCAGGTGTGACTGGTGCTATGCCATTGTCTATGCCTGAGTCTGTTTTGGTCAAATTCAAAGGCAAGATGCAACCTGGCATAACTTTGCGAGATATGGTAAATGCGATACCACACCAAGCTATAAAAGATGGATTGCTTACAGTAGAAAAAGCAGGCAAGAAAAATATCTTTGCAGGACGAGTGCTTGAGATAGAAGGACTTGAAGATCTCAAGTGTGAACAAGCATTTGAGTTAAGCGATGCTTCAGCAGAGAGAAGTGCAGCTGCATGTACTGTGAAACTAAACAAAGAACCAATCATAGAGTATCTACAATCAAACATAGTATTGATAGAGGAGCTGATAAATCAAGGATATGAAGACAAAAATACACTACAAAGGCGAGCAGACAAGATGAAAGAGTGGATAAAAAACCCAACTTTACTTGAAGCTGACAAAGATGCCAAATATGAAGCAACTATTGTCATAGATATGGATAAAATTACAGAGCCAATACTCGCATGTCCAAACGACCCAGACGATGTCAAAACTCTAAGCGAGATAAGAGAAGCAGGTCTTCAAACAAAGATAGATGAGGTGTTTGTAGGCTCTTGTATGACAAACATAGGTTTGTTTAGAGCTTGTGGTGAGATATTAAGAGGCGAGGGAGCAGTAGCAAACAAGTTGTGGATATGCCCACCTACAAAGATGGATGAAAAAACTCTAAACGAAGAGGGTTATTATAGTATATTTGGAACAGCGGGAGCTAGAACTGAGATACCAGGATGTAGCTTGTGTATGGGAAATCAAGCAAGTGTAGCGCAAAATGCTTTTGTATTTTCAACATCTACAAGAAACTTTGACAACAGACTTGGAAAAGGCTCACAAGTATATTTAGGTAGTGCTGAACTAGCAGCCGTGGTTGCTCTAAAAGGCGAAATACCTACCAAAGAGGAGTATCTAAAAATTGTAGCAGACAAAATCAAGCCACAAGATAGAGATAAAATATACAAATATCTAAACTTTCATAAAGTTACCAAAGAGAATTTAGAAGCGATGGTTGGATAAAATAGTATCCAAATACCTCTTGTTTTCAAGCTTTTTGCTTGAGAACGAGAAAACTTTTAAGCCCTTGTTTTGCCTTCGCTTGATATTTGATATTTGTAAGTTAAAAGCTCGCTCAATCCCATAGGACCTCTTGCATGAAGCTTATTTGTGCTTATGCCTATCTCAGCCCCAAAACCAAACTCTCCACCATCTGTAAACTGTGTAGATGTATTAAGATAGACACAAGCACTATCAACTGCATCTAAAAAAAGTTTTGCTTGAGTTTTATCTTCACTCACTATAGCATCAGAGTGAGATGAACCATATCTTTGGATATGTTTGATAGCTTGTGTGGTATCTTCTACTATTTTTATAGACAAAATTTTATCAAGATACTCAGTCTGAAAATCCTTCTCATTCGCTTTGTCTATATCTATGATATCTCTTGTTTTTTGACAACCTTTTAGTGTGATATCTCGTTTTTCAAACTCTGTTTTTATTTGTGGCAAAAATATATCTGCTATATCTTTATGAACCAACAAACTCTCCATAGCTCCACATATCTCTACTCGCCTACATTTTGCATCTATGGATATATCTATCGCTTTTTGTATATCTGCATATTTGTCTATATATGTATGGCACAAACCTTTGTCGTGTTTGATCACTGGTATGGTTGTATTGCTAACTACAAACGATATAAGGCTTTCGCCACCTCGTGGGATGATGAGGTCTATAGTATCATTTTGTTTCAAAAGCTGATATGTCTCATCTCTACTTATATCCAAATATGTCACGATATCTTTTGGCAAATCATAACTCATAAGCACTTTTTGGATAGAAGATACTATAGCCATATTTGTATTTCTTGCTTCTTTGCCACCTTTTAGTATAGTGATATTTGAGCTTTTAAAACACAAAGCAAAAGTATCGCTTGTGACATTTGGTCTTGACTCATATATTATACCAATAACACCTATAGGAGTAGCAACTTTACTGATATGTAAAGAACTCTTAGTAGTCCACTGTGCCAAAACTTTACCTACAGGCTCTGGCATCTTTGCTATATCGTATATCGCATCTGCCATATCTTTTATCTTGTTTTTGTCGATTATTAGTCTATCTATCATCGATTTTTTTAAATTTTGTGCAAAAGCATTTGATATATCTATTTGATTTTTTTCAATTATATCTTTTTGGTTTTTTATTATCTCATAAGCTATACTTTCTAATACCAACTTTTTTCTTTTTGTGTCAAGTTTTTGTAATATATCTTTCGCTTTTTTTACCTCTTTAAGCTTTTCTATCACAACCTTAACTCCACTGCTTTTTTGTGTGCTTCAAGTCCCTCGCATTGAGCTAAAACCATAGTGTCGTGGCCTAACTCACTTATGGCTTGTTTGGAAAAATATATTATAGATGATTTTTTTATAAAATTATCAACACTAAGAGCACTATAAAATTTTGCCGTGCCAGCAGTGGGTAAAGTATGGTTTGGACCAGCTATATAATCCCCAATAGGTTCAGGTGTATTTTCTCCTAAAAATATTGCACCAGCATTTTTTATCTTTGGCAACAGTTCAAATGGATTTGAAGTCATCACCTCAAGATGCTCTACAGCTATCTCATTCATAAGAGATATAGCATCATCTATAGTTTTGACCACTATGATACAACCATAGTTTTCAATAGAGCTTCTGGCTATCTTCTCTCTTTGTAGATTTTTTAGCTCTTTTTCTATTTGAAGTTGGGTAGCTTTAGCTATATTTTCATCAGTGGTTATCAAAATTGACCTTGCCATCTCATCGTGTTCAGCTTGTGATAACATATCCATAGCAAGATAGTCTGTATTTGCATAACTATCCGCTATGATACCTATCTCACTAGGACCTGCTATCATATCTATTTGCACTTGTCCATATACCAATCTTTTAGCAGTAGCTACAAATATATTGCCAGGACCTGTGATAATATCTACTTTTTTTATATCTTTTGTGCCGTAAGCCAATACACCTATAGCAGTAGCACCACCGATTTTAAGCACATCTTTAACTCCACACAAAAAACAACCAGCAAGCAAAAGCTCGTTTATGTTGCCATCTGGTGTAGGAGTAGTTACTATTATCTCTTTGACACCTGCTACTTTTGCTGCTATTGCATTCATAAGAAGTGAGCTAGGATATGAAGCTTTGCCTCCTGGTATATAGAGTCCAGCTCTTTGCAAAGGTGTGATCTTGATACCTGTCATAGTGCCATTTTCTTCATAATCTATCCACGATTTTTGGAGCTGTTTTTTATGATATGACTCAATCCTATCATAAGCTTTGTGTAGTGCTTTTTTCAAATTTGCATCAAGATTGTCATATGCTTTTTTCATATCTTTTCTATCTACATATAGTTCATCTACAGAAGTAGGGCTCCAGTGGTCAAATTTTTCAATATCTTCAAATATCGCTTTTTCGCCATCATTTTTAACTCTTGTTAAAATATCATTGACGATATTTGTGATATTTTCATTCTCTTTTGACCCTTGGTTTAAAAGTGTTTGAAACTCATCTTGGAACTTTTTGCTGTGTTGGTTCAATATCTTTATCATCTTAAAATCTCCTTTAAAATATCCTTTGTCTTTTTGCCTCGTATATCGACTATCTTATCTGCTACCATCTTGTATGACATCACTCTACTGTCGTATAGTTTTTTTGCCTCTTTTTCATCTTTGAATAGTGGTCTTTTTTCAAGCTTTTTTAGATAGTTTTTTGATTGTTTAAAACCATCTATTATATCTTGAAACGATGTTTGAAGATAGACTATAGTGCCTATTTTGTTTAGATTTTTTTGTTTATAAAACCCACCACCTGTAGATATGATAGTGTTTGTGAGTGATTTTTCACACCACAAAGCACATGATTTTTCAAGTTGCCTAAAATAATCCTCACCATACTTTTCAAATATCTCTTTGATAGTTTTGTTTGCTAAAGATTCTATCAAATCATCTGTATCTACAGCGAATATCCCACTTGCTTTGGAGAGTTTTCTTGCTATCGTGCCTTTGCCACAACCCATAAAACCTATCAAGACTATGTTGTTGTTTTTAATGTTTTGCATAGGATACGGCTCTGTGTTCTCTTATGACATTTATTTTAATCTCTCCTGGATAATTTACCACAGATGCTATCTCACTGGCTAATTGCGATGAGAGTATAGCGGATTGTTCATCATCTATCAAGTTTGATTTGACAAGCACACGAACCTCTCTTGCTCCATCTATAGCAAAAGCATCTTGCACTACACTTTTTGAGTTGCATATCTCTTCTATTTGTTCCACTCTTTTGATGAATGTCCCCAATGTCTCTCTTCTTGCACCAACTCTTCCAGCACTCAATGTATCAGCGATACATACAGCATACGACTCTACATATTTTGGTTCTTCATACTCGTGGTGAGCATATATGGCATTTATCACTTCATCTGGTTCATTATGTTTTTTTGCCAAATCTGCCCCTATATCTACATGATTTTCCCCTGTCTCTTGTGTAAGGGCTTTGCCTATATCATGAAGCAGACCAGCTCTTTTTGCTATCTGGATATCTCCATCTAATTGCCCAGCTATAAGTCCTGACAAGTTTGCTACTTCTATTGTGTGGCTTAAAGCATTTTGTCCATAACTTGTCCTATATTTTAATTTGCCCAAAAGATATACAAACTCATCATTCATATTTGTTATGCCCATTTTGTGCAATGTATTTACACCATCGTTAAATATATCGTCATCAAACTCCTCTTTGACACTTTTTAGTGTATCCTCTATCCTCGCTGGATTTATCTTGCCGTATCGGATCAGTTTTTTGATAGTTTTTATCGCTACTTCTCGCCTATATAAGTTAAAGCAACTTACTGTTATGTAGTCAAGTTTGTTATCTACGATGATATCGACACCGAGTATTGTTTGAAGTGCTTTTATGTTTCTGCCATCTTTGCCTATGAGTTTGCCTCTTATGCTATCATCTTCTAAATCTATATTGTCAAAAAGATTTGTAGCTACAAAATCATGTGAATATCTCGATGTGACATTTAGCAACAAATTGTTTGCTTTGGTTTTGATATCTTTTTTCATATTTTGATACTCTTTTTGATATATCCCAGCTATTTGATTTTTTGATAACTCTTTTGACATCTCTATCATGATATGTTTTGCTTCTTCCATACTGATTTTTGAAGTTTTTTCAAGCACTCTTTGCATCTGTTCTAAGTCATTTTGATATTTTAACTTTTGTTCCTCTATTTTGGCTTTTGTTGCTTGTATATCTTGCTTCTGCTTTTCAAGATTTTCCTTCTCTTTTTCAAGTTTGTCATAGCTGTTTTTTATCTCTGTGTTGCTTTCATACTCTATAGCTTTTGCTTTTGCTTTTGCTTTTATCTCATATATATCAAATGAAGCTTTGTTGATTTTGTTTGTGATAAGATAAGTTACAAATGCTGTTATCATCACTAAAATCACCGCTATAAGCATCGTCTCTACTGTCATATTTTTCCTTTTTTTGCCACTACTATATCTGCTTTTATATCATAAGCACTACTTACTATGGTTTTGCTTTTGCATACTATTCGTTGCAAAAATATGGTATATGGTATCTTTTTTTGTTTGGCATAAAACCTATCGTAAAAACCTTTACCAAAACCAACTCTCCTATATGAGGCATCAAACCCAACCACAGGTGCAACACATAGGTCTATCTTGACTTTACTATTGCTTTTTGGTGGTTCATATATACCAAAACGGTTTTTTCTAAGCGGATATCTATAAAGCGAAACCGTCATCTCATCTGCTTTTATATATGGCACAAAAAGCTTAAAACGGTTGTTTTTTTTAAGTTTGGCCAAAACATATCTTATATCTACCTCTATGGCAAATGGTATAAAAAGCAAGATATTTTTGTATTGTTTTGAGTAAATTATATCTAAAATTTCTTTAGATAACTTTTTGTCTGTTAGTCGATTTGGTTTTTTGTTCTCTTTTTTTAACCTTTCTAAACACTGTTTTCTAAAACCACTTTTAGAGTTTTCCATATAAGTATGCTCTTTTTTTATCTTTGTGATATATTTTTATATTTTTATATGTTTCAATTTTTAGTTCATCTTTGGATATTTCACCCTTATAAAGGAGATATTTGGTATCTTTATTTGCTATATTTTTTGATATATCAAAAACTATCTCGCTCTTTGCAACTGCTCTTGAAGTTATGAGGTCTATATCAAGCTCTTTGCATAGCTGCACCTTTTTAGCTAAAACTTTTGTATTTTCAAGTTTTAACTTTTGTACTACAAAGTTAAGAAAACTTGCCTTTTTTTTGTTTGCTTCTATGAGATATACTTTTGCCTCTCTTTTAGATATACTCAACACCAAGCCAGGATACCCAGCACCTGAACCTATATCTGCCATAGAGTTAAAAGCCGACAAAAACCTCAAAGGATATAACGAATCAACGATATTGTCATCTATAAATCCATCTGTCAAGTTTGAAGTGAGATTGTGCACCGCTCCCCACTGCTTTAGTGTCGTTTTGAAGTTGTAAATATCTTGAAAAAATTGTTCATCAAACTGAAGATCAAGTAGTTTAAATCTTTCTTTTAACAACATATCTCATAGTATCGATTGTATCTGCTGTATGTTATCATAAGATATGTCCTAATTTTGTTTTTTTTATGTTTAGATAATCTCTGTTTTGTTCTGTTGGTTTGGTTTGTATCGGTATCGTTTTTACTATATTTGCTTTTATGGCTGATATCTTTTTAGGATTGTTTGTGAGTAGATTTATATCTTTTATGCCATAATAATCCAAGATAAAATCAACTATCTCATACTCTCGCATATCATCATCAAACCCCAAGTGGTGATTTGCTTGCACTGTATCCATACCCTTATCTTGCAAAGAGTATGCTTGAACTTTATTAAAAAGACCAATGCCTCGCCCCTCTTGTCGCAAATATATCACCGCCCCGCCATATTTGTTGATATAATCCAAAGCAAAATTAAGTTGTGCTTGACAGTCGCACTTGATACTTGATATCGCATCGCCAGTTAAACACTCGCTGTGTATTCTTATGTTTGGAACATCTTTTAAGATAGCTGTTTTTATCACTAAGTGTTCTTTGCCTTGTTGTTTGAAAGCTTGTATCTCAAACTCACCATGAGTTGTAGGCAGTAAAGCTATATTTGATACTTCACACTTCATACAGTCAAACCCTCTTGAGATTTGTAGAGTTTTGCACATGCAGTTGAAAGTTCTCGTATTTTCAAGATATACCCTTGTCTTTGTGTCACACTTATAGCTTTTCTCGCATCTAAAATATTGAATATATGTGATGCTATCATACACTGATCATATGCAGGAAGTGGGATATCGTGTTTAAGAGACCGTTTGCACTCATCTACTGCATCTTCAAAATGTTTGGACAGCATATCCACAGATGCCACTTCAAAGTTGTATTTACTAAACTGCTGTTCGCTTAAAAGATGAATATCTCTGTAGGTGGTTTTTTTATCACCATTTTGGCTCCATACTATATCAAATATATTGTCAACTCCTTGTAGATACATAGCCAATCGTTCTGTGCCATAAGTTATCTCTACTGGTATTGGCATACAACTTATACCTGCTACTTGTTGAAAATATGTAAACTGAGTGACCTCCATACCATCGAGCCAAACCTCCCAGCCTAGTCCCCAAGCTCCAAGAGTAGGAGACTCCCAGTTGTCCTCTACAAATCTTATGTCGTGTTTTTTTATATCAAGTCCTATATGTTCTAAAGATTTTAGATACAGATCCTGAATATCATCTGGACTAGGTTTTATAACTACTTGAAACTGATAATAACTTCCAAGTCTGTTTGGATTTTCTCCATATCTGCCATCGGTTGGTCGGCGACAAGGTGCCACATATGCTACAGACCATGGGTCTTTATCGAGTGTTCGTAGCACCGTAGCTGGATGAAATGTCCCAGCTCCACTTGGTATATCGTAAGGTTGTAACAAACTACAACCTTTTGAAGCCCAATATGATTGAAGTGATAAAAGCAGTTGGCTAAATGTTAGCAAAATTTTGACCTTTTTTTCTATTTTATCATAAAATAATAAAACTTTATAGAAGTGGG
>JAOZJU010000028.1 GCA_029935705.1 Arcobacteraceae bacterium | reverse complement strand
TAACTACTTATTAAACAACATTATAGCATATATATGCTTAAATAACCTATAAAATCATCAAAAAAGTCAAATATTATTTTAAATTTATGTTTATTAAGACTATTATGATATATTATCACTTTGTGCTTGCACTCTCTGTGAGAAAGATAGCACAAAAAACGACACTAAAAGGGAAAAATAGTTTGAACAATAAACCTAAAAAATTGCTTGATATCCTTGTGAATAAAATCAGACTAAAGCACTATAGCAAATCTACTGAAAAGACTTATCTGTATTGGTCAAGAAACTATATACTTTTTCACAATAAACAGCATCCTAAAATATGGGCAAAGTAGAGATAGAACAATACTTGACATATTTAGCAGTTGAAAAAAAAGTGGCACCCTCTACACAAAATCAAGCATTTAATGCTATACTATTTTTGTACAAAGAGATTTTGGATATTGACCTATCAAATGAAAATATTCAAGCTTACAGAGCTAAATCAAAAGAAAGAATACCAGTAGTTTTAAGTTCAGATGAAGTGAGGCAAATGCTTTTAAATATTGATGGTGTATATGGCACTGTCGTATCACTTTTGTATGGCTGTGGTTTGCGGATAAAAGAGGCATTGAGACTTAGGGTCAAGGATATTGACTTTGGTTATGACAATATCTATATATACGATGGCAAATCAACCAAAGATAGAATACTGCCACTGCCTACAAAACTAAAAGATGAGTTAAAACTGCAAATATTAAGAGTGCAAGCTATACATAAAAAAGATTTAACAGATGGATATGGAAGTGTCTATATGCCATATAGTTTAGCACATAAATATACAAATGCCCACAAAGAGTTAAAGTGGCAATACCTTTTTCCAGCTCTTGGTTTGTCGCATGACAAAAGGGAAAATACTACAAGACGACACCATATAAATGACATAAATATAAATCGTGCTATTAAAAAATCTGTAAATATTTGTGGAATAAACAAAAAAATATCAGCACACACTCTACGACACTCATATGCTACACACTTACTTCAAAATGGCACAGATATACGAAATATTCAAGAACTATTGGGACACAAGGACATAAGCACTACTATGATATATACACATATAGTCCGAGAGTTAAATCGTGGAACTATTCAAAGTCCATTGGATTTTTGATGAACCTAAAAGACACCATATCCTCTCTACCTCCTACACCAGGAATTTACCAATACTTTGACAAAGACGACAAACTTCTTTACATAGGCAAGGCAAAAAATCTCAAAAGTCGTGTCAAGAGCTATTTTAAATTTACACCAACTTTAGCTCCACACGATAAATTAAGTCAAAGAATATTCAAGATGATAAGCGAGACAAAATCTATAAACTATATAGTTGTGCAAAATGAAAACGATGCTTTGATACTTGAAAACTCTCTTATAAAACAGCTCAAACCAAAATACAATATACTACTACGAGATGATAAAACTTTTCCATATATCTACATAGATTTTAGTGAAGATTTTCCACGACCTTTGATGACAAGAAAGATAATATCAAGCAAAGGTGTCAAGTATTTTGGACCATATAGCACTGGCTGTCGTGATATGCTCGATAGTTTGTATGAGTTGCTCCCTTTGGTTCAAAAGTCAAGTTGTATCAAATCTGGCAAGGCATGTATATATTTTCAGATGAATATGTGTCTAGCTCCTTGTGAGAGTAGGGTAACAAAAGAAAAATACAAAGATGTTTTAAATCAAGCAGTGGATTTGATACAAAACAAACACTCTATGATAAAAAAACTTAAAATACAGATGGCAAGTATGAGTGCACAAAATAGATTTGAAGATGCTATAGTGTTGCGAGACAGGATACAAAAGATAAGTAAATCTCAGATAAAATCAACCACAGATATAGCAAAAAATGAAAACTTTGATATAGTAGCTATCAAA
This sequence comes from Arcobacteraceae bacterium, assembly GCA_029935705.1. Lineage (GTDB taxonomy): Bacteria > Campylobacterota > Campylobacteria > Campylobacterales > Arcobacteraceae > B24-G6. The sequence continues at coordinate 13,523 of JAOZJU010000028.1, read as the reverse complement.
CAATACGAACAAAAGGTTATTATAGTGCGATGGTTTATAAGAGATGGCAAAGTAGTATCAGCTTCACACAATATAGTAAATACAAATGAACCTATAGAAAGTTTTGATGAGTTGTTTAAAACAACTATCATAAACAACTACAAAGAACCATTGCCAAACCTACCAAATCTCATATTGTTTTCTCACAACACTTCAAATACTACAGAGCTTGAAGAGTTTCTTGATCAAACTTTGCAAAAAAGAGTCAAAATCCAAACTCCCAAAATAGGAGCCAAAAAAGATTTAGTGGATTTGGCACTAACAAACTGCGATGAGATACTCAAACAAAACAAAACCACCACCGATATAGATAGACAAATCAAAGAGTTGTTTGGGTTTGAAAATATTCCAAAACGATACGAAGTGTTTGACAACTCACATATGGCAGGAGAAGCAACAGTAGGTGCTATGGTGGTATACGATGACAACAGATTCATAAAAGCAGACAGCAGATTGTATCACTTAGAAGCCAAAGATGAATACTCACAAATGAAAGAGATGCTCACAAGACGAGCTATAAAGTTCAAACAATATCCACCACCAGATATATGGCTCATCGACGGAGGTGCTACTTTGCTAAAACTAGCTTACGAGATAGTCCAAAGCACAGGAGCAAATATTGATATAGTAGCAATATCCAAAGAAAAGATAGACAAAATATCAAACAGAGCCAAAGGCAAAGCTAAAGATATCTTATATACCAAAGAAAATATTTACAAGCTACAAGATAGCGACAAGAGGTTGCAATTTTGCCAAAACTTGCGAGATATGGCACACAAAAAGGCGATAAACTTCCACAAAAATACCAAGCTAAAACAGGACAAAGATATATCACTACTATCTATAAGCGGTATAGGCAAAGCAAAAGTGCAAAAACTTATAAACTATTTTGGTGAATTTGATAGTATAAAAAAAGCATCGATAGATGAGCTAAATATAGTGATAAACAAAACAGACAGTGAAAAAGTTTTTCAGTTTTATCAAACAAAAGAATAAAAGTGCTATTGGTTTGAAGTTCTCCTTTATTTTAGTTTTTTTAGATAATATGTCAAAAAGGTGTAGTGTATGAAACTAATAGTAGCAGTTACAGGTGCAAGTGGTGTCTCGCTTGCTTTGAAGTTTATCAAATATATACCAAAAGATATAAAACTTTTTGTAGTATTTTCAAATAGTGCAAAACTTAGCTTAAAACTTGAGAGCAATATAGCTTTGCCAAATAGTGAAAATATCATCTATTATGACAACAAAAGCATAGATGCATCTATAAGTTCTGGTTCATTTGGTGTAGATGCTATGATTGTGATACCTTGTAGTGCGAATAGTTTAGCAAAATTTGCTGTAGGTATAGCGGACAATCTTATCTCAAGAGTTTTTGCAGTTTCTCTAAAAGAGAATCGCAAGATAGTAATAGTCCCACGAGAGATGCCATATAGTTTGCTCTTTTTGAAAAATATGACAAAACTATCCAAGATGGGAGTAGTAGTAGCTCCACCTGTGTTGGCATACTATAGTGGTCAAAAAACGATAGAGGATATGGAGAGATTTATGATAGGCAGATGGATGGATATGTTAAATATCAAAAATAGTTTATATAAAAGATGGTCAGATGAAAAAAGCGATATATAGTGGAACATTTGATCCTATTACAAACGGTCATATGGATATAATAAACCGTGCATTGAGTATATTTGATGAAGTTGTAGTGGCAATTGCTACAAATCAAACAAAAAAACCTATGTTTGATATAGATAGCAGAGTAAAATTGGCATCGTTGGCGATTAAAAACAAACCAAATGTCAAGGTCGTAGCTTTTGATTGTTTGTTGGTTGATTTTGCTTCGAGTTTAGGTATATCTCATATCGTTCGTGGCTTAAGAGCTGTGAGTGATTTTGAATATGAGTTGCAAATGGGTTATGCTAACTCATCTTTGAGCAAAACTATACAGACAATATACTTTATGCCGTCGTTGCAAAATGCTTTTGTAAGCTCATCTGTAGTTCGCCAACTCATACAATACAAAGGAACCATAGAACACTTAGTGCCAAAAGAAACCACAAAGGATATTTTTGAGATATATTACAATAGAGGGAGTTGATACTGCTGGCAAATCTACACAAATAGATATACTAAAAGAGAAATATTTAGATGCCATATACACAAAAGAACCAGGCGGCACTAAGCTTGGTGAAAGTTTGCGAGATATAGTCCTACATAAAACTATAAACTCTCCCATATCTGAGATGTTTATCTTTTTGGCTGATAGAGCAGAACATATAGCAAAACTTGAAAAAAAATACAAAAATAAAAATATCATATCAGATAGGTCATTGATAAGTGGTATAGCATATGCAAAAGTTTTAGATATAGATAGATTGATAGAGCTAAACAAGATAGCTACAAACAATATCTTGCCACAAAAAGTAGTGCTGTTAAAATTGACATATAAAGAGTTAAGCGATAGACTAAAAGCAAAATCAAACGACAAAATAGAGTCTCGTGGAGTTGACTATATATTTGATATTCAAAACAAATTAGAAGAAACAATAAAAAAGCTAAACATAGAAAATCTTATCATAGATGCCACAAAACCCATAGAGCAAATAGCAAAAGATATAGATAGGTTTATTGGTTTTGAATAGTTTTTTTGCTGTTGCTTTAGGTGGTGCTATAGGGGTCATGAGTAGGCATTGGCTCAATATCATTTTGACCAAAAACTTCCCATCTCATATACCTATAGCAACCTTGAGTGTGAACCTAATAGGCGGTTTTTTTGTCGGTGTATTTGTGGCATTGTCAATATATTTTCACTGGTCAAATACAGCTAAACTTATACTTATCACTGGAGTTTTGGGCGGTTTGACTACATACTCTACATTTGCTATTGAGACTATGTTTTTGCTTGAGAAGTCATATTTGTATGGTTTTTTAAATATATTTTACAATCTTGTTGGTGCTTTGGTGCTTTGTTTTGTAGGTTTTAAAGTGGTTGAAACATTATTGAACTAAATAGTAAAAATATGATGCTCTATATTCACATACCATTTTGCGATAGCAAGTGTCATTATTGTAGTTTTAACTCCTATGTGATGTCAAATCAACACAAAAAAAACTATATGAAAAGTTTGTTAGTTCAACTCAAACACGAAACAGCCAAAAACAATATCAAACGATATGAGAGTATATTTATAGGTGGTGGCACACCAAGTGTAGTAGAATCAAACTTATATGAAGATATATTTAAATATCTCTCAAAGTTTATAGATAAAGATGTAGAGATAACGATAGAGGCAAATCCCACTGCTACAAAAAAGTGGATGAAGAGTATCTATAAGTTAGGAGCAAATCGTATAAGTTTTGGAGTGCAAAGTTTTGATGAAAAAAAGCTTATATTTTTAGGCAGAAATCACAACACAAACAAAGCAATAGATGCTATACAAGATGCATATGATGTGGGGTTTAGAAAAATCAATTGTGATATTATCTATGATACTGTGTTAGATAATAAAATTTTATTGGAAAATGATATCAATACCATATTTGATTTGCCAATAACACACATAAGTGCCTATAGCTTAACAATAGACAAAAATACAAACTTCTACAAACAACCAAAAAAACAAAAAACAGATATCAAACTAACCAAATATATATTTGACAAACTATCCAAAAATGGCTTTATTCAATACGAGATATCCAATTTTGCAAAAGATATATCAAATATATCTAAACACAATTTAGGATATTGGCAGTTTAAACCATATATAGCAGTAGGTGCAGGTGCAGTTGGTTGCATCAACAACCAAAGAGTATATATGCAAAAAGATGTAGTAAAATATATCCAAAAGCCTATTCTCTATAAAGATATAGAGGTGTTAAGCGAAGATAATATTATAACAGAAAAGACTATGTTGGCATTTCGCTCAATTGTAGGAGTAGATATCGGTATATTTGATGACAAACAGCTTCAAAATATAGCTATCGCTTCAAATGAGGGCAAATTGAAGATAAAAAACAACAAAATATATAGTGTTGATTTTTTGATAGCAGACGAATTGTCTCTTTATGTGTTAGGACAATAGCAAAATCAAACTTCACTTGAGTATGGAGATTTTAGAAATTAGCTAAATCTCAAACATCTTTTCAAGTGCTATTTTAGCATATTTTGCTACATCTTTTTCAATAGTTATCTCATTTTCATATTTGCCATCTTTTATTGATTTTAAAGTATTGTATAGATCTTCAAGAGTTGTTTCATTCATAGTAGGGCACTGTGGTTTAGTAGCACTTAAGGTATAAGTATTTTTCTGTCTTAATCTATGAACCATATTGTATTCTGTGCCTACGACAACTTTTTGTGATATATCAAGCTCTTTTATGAACTTGATAAGCTGTGAAGTAGAACCAACAAAATCAGCAACTGCCACAACAGATGGGTCGCATTCTGGATGGACTGCTACTATGATATCTGGATATTTATCTTTGTAAAAGGCTACATCATCTACTGTAAATAGCTGATGAACAGAACAAAAGCCATTGTAGCATATGATATCTGCTGATTTGATTTTCTTCATATCATCTATGCCTATCACAGCGGATTTAAGTCCTAAATCATTTGCAAAGTTTTGCCCTAAACATCTATCTGGAACAAAAAATATCTTTTTGCCACTTTTTAATGCTCGCTTAATAATATCATAAGCATTGCTACTTGTACACACTATACCATCGAGTTTGCCAACTCTTGCTTTGACTTCAGCACTTGAGTTTATGTATGTTATGGGCAAGATATCTTTGGTATGTATACCTGCTTTGTTGATGATATTTAGATTTTCATCAAAATAATCCACATCTATCATCCTCGCCATAGCACAGCAAGCAATTCGTGGCATCAAAACTCTTTTTTGAGGTGCTAACACTTTGACACTTTGACCCATAAAACCAACACCACAAAAGAGTATAAACTCTGTATCGGTTTGACTTGACCTTTTTGCCAACTCTAAACTATCGCCAGTGATATCAGCCATATCAAACACTTCATCTTTTTGATAATAGTGAGCTACTATCGTAACATCAAGGCTCTTTTTGAGTTTGATGATCTTCTCTTTTAATTCATTCATAATTCTTCTTTGTATCCCAATCTTTCAAGTCTTGAACTTAAAGGCGGATGAGAGTAATAAAAAAATATATACAAAGGATGAGAAAATGGAAAAGATCGATTTTCATTTACCAATTTTAGCAAAGCAGATACTAAATTTTTGTTTGAAGATAGATCGCTACCAAATTTGTCGGCATTGTATTCGTTGTGCCGACTTATATATGATATAACTGGCATAAGGAAAAATGAAAGAACAGGTGTCCATATCATAAATACTGCTATAAGAGTAGATGGGTTTTTTGTAAGTTGCATATCATCAAAGAGAGCTTGACCAATATTGCCAAAAATAGCAAAAAACACAAACATCACCACACCCATGATAGCTATATTTTTAATAATATCGCCATTTTTAAAATGTCCCAACTCATGCCCTAAAACAGCAAGCAGTTCATCGTGGTTTAGTTTTTCTATGAGTGTATCAAAAAGCACTACTCTTTTGGTGCTACCAAGCCCACCAAAATAGGCATTTAGTCTACTGTCTCGTTTTGAAGCATCTACACTAAATACACCACTTGATTTGAAACCAACTTTTGACAAAAGATTGTTTATCTTTGTTTCTAACTCTTTATCTTTTAGTGTTTCAAACTTATCAAACATCTTGTCTCTTATGATTGGGTATAGCATATTTATCAATATAATCACACCAAATATAAAAACAAAACCATATATCCACCACAAATCAAAACTATCTATAATCCAAGCCATGATACCTATAACTAAACTACCAAAAACCAAAAATAGAACCGATGATTTGATCGTATCTTTAAGATAAAGTTCTACTGTGATATTTGAAAAGCCATATTTTTTATCAAGTATAAAAGTGCTATACAAAGAAAAAGGCAAAGATATAATCCAGTTGAAGATGATAAAACCATCTACAAACAAAATAGCTTTTTGCCAGCTTTGAAAATCTGCTGTGATATTATCAAGCCACACCAAACCAAAACTTATCCAAAAAACAAATACAAACATATCAAATATAGTAGCATATATAGCTGTTTTTTGTGAAGCTATAGTATAATCTCCTGCTTTTTCAAAATCTTTTTCATTTAGTATCGATGGCTGAAGTGTTTTTCTTAATTTGACAAACTCTATTTGCTTGAGTGCTGTCCACAATGATACAGCTGTGTATAAAACATATGCCACTATAAAAATATTTAACATTTTATTCCTTTATATCTATACAAAATACCGAAAAAAGCTTAAACTATCTGGCAATATCTCTAAAAAAATCTATTTATATCGTTAAATAGTCCCAATATCATCAAAGAGAGCAATACCACAAGACCAATAGAAGCAAATATATTTAGTGCATTTTCACTTGGTTTTTTGCCACTTATCCATTCAAATATATTGAACATAATATGACCACCATCAAGTATAGGTATAGGAAGCAAGTTTAGTATGCCAAGATTTACAGATATCAAAGCGGCTATACTAAATAGTGCTACTAAACCTGCTTTTGATGCATCGCTTATGATAGATGCTATGGTTATAACTCCACCTACCTCACTACTATCAACTGAACCAAATATAAGTTTGCCAACTCCTACAAATATCAAACTACAAGCTTCTGTTGTGCTGTTTATGGCATATTTAAAAGCACCAAAAAAACTATGATTTATATCTATTAGTATAGGTTTTGGGGCTATTCCTATCATCCTTTTTTGGATTTTTTCTTTAAACTTATTTTCACTTATACCGAGTTTTGGGTTTAGCACAAATGACCTTATATCTTGACCACGATTGACATATATCTTGATAGCTTTGTCACTGTTTGTTATGATTTCACCTATATCTGCCCACTTTTGTATCTTTGTGTTGTTTATCTTGATGATTTTATCATCTACTAAAAGACCAGCTTTAGATGCTACTGAGTTTTCTACTATTTTGCCAATAGTAGGTGATATCGCTTTAGTACCCATAAATGCAATGACAAGATATAGAAAAAAAGCCAACAATATATTTGCTACAGGCCCACCAAGAAGTATAGCTATCCTTTGCCATGGTTTTTTTGCTGTGTAACTATCTGGCGAATCATCTTCAAAAGCTGGTTTCTCATCTATTTGACCTTTCATCTTGACATAACCACCTAAAAAAAGTGTAGGATACAACACATAGTTTGTGCCTTTGTAGTTTGTAGAAAATATAGGTTTAAGCAAACCAAACATACCAAAACCTATAGAAAATTTTTCTACAGTTACACCCATCTTTTTTGCTATGACAAAATGTCCCAACTCATGGAAAAATACCAAAAACATAAATACTAACAATACTACAATTGTGCTCACTATCTTGTCTCCTTTAGGATATCGTCTATCATATCATCTGTGCCATTTTTATCAATAAGTTTTGTCAATTTTTTAGACAATATTGATATATCTGTATTTATAAACTTCATCAATTTGTCTATATTTAAATCCTGTTCATCTATTATCTCACACAAATTCAAATCTTTTAAAAACTTTGCATTAAAATACTGATGATTTGATGCAGCATATGGATATGGCACAAATATAGCAGGCAACCCCATAGCACACAACTCCCAAACAGTCCCAGCTCCCGCTCTACATACTGCTATGTCAGCAGTTTTTAATTTGTCAAATAGTTTTGTAGAAAATCCAAAAATATCTACACTCATTCCCATATCTTCATATCTTTGTTTGATATCTTTTTCGCTATTTTTGCCAGTTTGGTGGATGATATTTATACCCATATCATCTAATTTGTTTGCTATTTTTAATGCAAAACTATTTATAGCTTTACTGCCTTGTGAGCCACCAAGAAATATGATAGTTTTTACTTTTTTGTTTGGACTTTTATCTATAAAATATCTTTTTGATACTAGATAGCTTACTTTTTTTGTGGCATTGTTGTATGAGCCATAAACCTCTTTTGCAAAGATAGAGCATATCTTGTTTAATCTGCCCATAACAGAGTTTTGTTCGTGTATGTATAGGTGCTTAAGAGATAATATAGTAGCAAATGAAGCAGCTCCTGCACTAAAACCACCTACAGAGATTACCTTGCTTACTTTATGCTTGTGCAACAAAAACAAAGCTTGTATAGTAGCTTTAAATATCTTATATACAGAGATTATTTTGCCAAACAGTTTTTTATCGACTACTCCAGTGGTATCAAAAAAGTAACTTCGTGACAAATTTTCATATCCATCAAACCACTCTTTATCTGCCCCTTTTGTTGAACCCATAAATATGACACTATATCCTCTTTTGGATAAGTTGTCTATGATCTCTTTTGCTATGCTTAGATGACCTCCCGTTCCACCACCTGTAACTACTATGGCATTCATATATCTTCCTTTTGTTTAGAGATCTTATTGTTTTCGCGACTAATAGATAGCACCATACCAACTCCAAGAGCAAGTGCAAACATAGAGCTACCACCATAACTTAAAAATGGAACAGCAATCCCTTTTATAGGAATAGAACCAGTAATTCCACCAAAATTTATAAGCAAAGGTGTAGATAGAAGCAAAGCTATACCAAGAGCAAAAAGATGATGTGCTGGTTTGTTTGTAAGTCTTGAGACTCTAAGTATTCTTTGTATCAAAAATATTATAATAGTAACTATCACAAACAACCCAATCCAGCCAACCTCTTCAGTGATACCAGCTAACACAAAATCAGTATGAACTTCACTTAGATATCCCATCTTTAGTAGTCCATTTCCCAAACCTTGACCAAAAAACCCGCCATTGTATATGGCATTTAAGGAGTGTCCTACTTGATATGGTTCTGGATAACTTTCGATTCTTAAAGCAGTTGAAAGAAACTGAGGCAATACTGACAAGACATTGTCTTGAACCATACTCCACCAGCTATAAATTCTGTTTAATCTATATGGAGCTATAAGCACAAGCGATACAAGTGCTACAATTCCTAACAACCCCAATATCACAAATATCCTATAACTTCTATTTGCAAACATAAGCATCACAAATGTCAAAACGACAAGAACCACAAGCTGACCAAAATCTTTTTGAGCCAAAGCGATGATAGGCACAAGTAACAAAAAGAGCAAACCATATGGGGTGTAGAGTTTTAGCTCATCTTTAAATCTCATATGTTTATCTTTTGTAAGCAAGTTTTTGTTAAATGACCTTGATAAAAAATATGCAAAACCTATTTTAAAAAACTCTACAGGAGCTATAGAAAAACCAAATATTCGTATCCATCTTTTTGCCCCCATAGTCTCTTGGACCAATGCATTGGGTAAAAATGGCATCACAACGATGACGATAAATGAACTAAAAAATATAAAAGAACCTATCTTGTCAAAATATTTCTCTGGGTCAATTTTTGACATATACCACATAAGCAAGATTGACAATATGCCAAAAGCAAGCTGTCTTATAAAAAAGTGCAATCTTGAAAAATCATAATACTCCACAGTATAGATAGACAACGAGTAACTAAAAACAATACTGATGACAATAAGCAAACAAGCAGTTCTAAAAAGAATTATATCGCAACAAGGTTGTTGATGTTTTGTGTTCAACTCTAACTCAACCCACCTTTTGCTTTAAGTCGTTTTTCTATCTTGTGTCCTATAAAACTAAGTGTAGATGTGATAGTCAAATAAAGCAAAGCTATCACTATCCATGTCTCAAATGGTGAAAATGTATTTGCTACTATCTCTTTGCCTACTTTAGTAAGGTCAGTAATACTTATGACAGATATCAGCGATGAATCTTTGACAAGTGCTATAAACTCACCAACAATAGTAGGCAAAGCTCTTTTAATCGCTTGTGGCATAACTATATGTCTCATAGTATCAAACATATTTATACCCAAAGATTTGGCAGCTTCTATTTGGCCTTTGTCTATAGACTGGATAGCACCTCTTAATACCTCTGCCATATATGCACCAAAAAATACTCCCAACGACAACACACCAGCGGTAAATCTCTCTAATCCAAAGATATTTGCTACAATAAAGTAAAATAAAAATATCTGCACCAACAACGGTGTGCCTCGTATTACTGTGATATAGACAGAAGCAATATCACGCAAAAATATATATGAAGATAGTTTCATAGAAGATATTATCACACCAATAATCACAGCAAGTATCGCTGCAAATAATGATACCTTGATAGTCACATATAGGCCATTTAGCACAGGACCTGCTTTTATGACTGTTTTTTTAGCGATAAAATCACCCTCATATATCTTTTCATCTATCTTGTAGTCAAACTTAAAACTATCATCTAAGTTTTCAAGTTTGACAAGATTTTTCTCTTGTTGGATAAAAAAAGCACCATTTTTTTCAAATAGCTTGCCAGTTGCTGGAGATTTGATAGTAATAGTTTCATCATAGACAAAATATTTTGGCACAGATGTCCATTTCCAAATATAGTTCATATTTGCAGCCGCTGAGTAAAAGAAAAATCCAACAGCTACAAAAAAAACACCAGCAATAAAGTGTCCAAAAATTTTATTTTGTAAAAATGGTTTGCTTTTTTTATTCATAATCTATTGAACTCTTTTAAGCCAACTTTTATCTACAAGCCATTTTTGATAAGTTTTAGCAGCAAAATCTTCTACTTTGTCATCTTGAGCTTGTCTAAGAAAGTTGTTTAACCAGTTTAAAAAATCAGGATCCCCTTTTCGTATAGCCCAACCAAGCGGTTCGTATGTAAGTGGTGTATCAAGATGAACTAACTTCTCTCCACCTTTTCCAGCCATAAATGTGACATTGTATGGTTGGTCATAAACCATTGCATCTGCATTGCCACTTAATACTTCTGATACTGCATCTGATTCACTCTCAAATGTAATTATTTTTGCATTTTTGAAAAACTTTCTCGTAGCTATCTCACCTGTAACACCAAGTTTTGTAGCTATGACAAGCCCTTTTTTGTCTAAATCTTTAGCAGATTTGTATTTGTTTTCGTGTTTTTTGTTCATCAAAATTGTTTGACCTACAACTATATACGGGTTTGCAAAGTTTATCTTTAAGTTTCTTTGCTGTGTTATAGTCATACCTGACATAATAATATCATATTTTTCAGTGATAAGTCCTGCTATGATACCATCCCAAGCAGTAGGGATGATTTTGAGTTTGACACCCATATCTTTCGCCATCTTGTTTGCCATATCTACATCAAAACCAATTATGTTGCCTTTTTTGTCTTTCATCTCAAATGGCATATAGCCAGGCTCCATACCAACTCTTAATTCACCTCTTTGAACTATCTTGTTCAAAGTTGAATTTTCCCATAACTGCAAACTTGCAACACCAGTTGACTTATTTGTTTGTGTAGATGTTTTTGCAGCATCATTTGCTGGTGCTTTATCGTTACATCCTGCAAACATTAACAATGATGCTACTAATACAATATATTTTAAACTTTTCATTTTATTCCTTTTTTATTTATTTATATTTTTATTTTTAGTGCGAAAGTATTTCATTTAGAAATAGTTTTGCTCTGTCGCTTTTCGGGTTGTTGAAAAACTCTTTGGGAGTATTTTCTTCTATTATCATCCCTTCGTCCATAAATACAATTCTGTCTGCTACCTCCTTAGCGAAACCCATCTCATGAGTTACACATACTATAGTATAGTTTTCTTTTGACAAATCCTTCATGACAGATAAAACATCGCCTATAGTTTCAGGATCAAGTGCCGATGTAGGTTCATCAAAAAGCAAAATCTGTGGCTTCATAGCCAAACTTCTCGCTATGGCTACTCGCTGTTTTTGGCCACCGCTTAAATCTTGTGGATATGAGTCCTTTTTTTCAATCAATTTTACTTTATTCAATAACTCAACAGCGATTTTATCAGCTTGTGTTTTTGACATTTTTTTAACCAATTTTTGGGCTATCGTAACATTTTCGATTATAGTTAGGTGCGGAAATAGGTTGAAATGTTGAAACACCATACCAACTTTTGATTTGATAGAGTTTAAGTTTTTTCTACTTTTGTATATATCTATGCCATCGACTATTAAAGTTCCACTATCTATATCTTCAAGATTGTTAATGCATCTTATTAAGGTGGATTTGCCACTTCCGCTTGGACCACAAACTACAACTATTTCGCCTTTTTTAACTTCAAAATCAATATCTTTTAAAGCTTGAAAATCGTCAAAATATTTGTTTATATTTTTCATTTGAATTATCATAGTGTAATTATAACCAAAAATAATTAAATTAACCAAAAATCAAAAATATAATGCTATTTATAATAATATTTCAATATAATACAAATATGAAAATAAACATAAACATAAAAGCAGAGCTGATGTTAGCTTCTGTGGCAATATTTTGGGGTGTGACATTTTTGATGATGCAAGATGCCATAGAGACTGTTCCTGTATATTCATTTTTGTTTTATAGGTTTTTTTTGGCATTTGTGATTATGTTTATCATCTCATACAAAAAAACAAAAGTTTTAAGACCTAAAGACCTCTTTTATGGTTTGGTGCTTGGTGTTATACTCTTTTTTTCTTATGCTTCACAAACCTTTGCTTTGCTATACACACAAAGCACAGTAGTAGCATTTTTGACAGGTCTTATGGTGGTATTTGTGCCATTTTTCTCATATATTTTATTTAGACAACATATACCCACTAAAGTGATTGTAGCATCAATTATAGCATCTATTGGGCTTTATTATTTGACTATGAATAGTAGTTTAGAGTTTGGACTTGGCGAGGCATTGGCGATATTTTGTGCTGTGCTGTTTGCTTTACATCTTTTATATACAGATATATTTTCAAAAAAATGTGAAATATTTGTAGTAGTAACAGCACAACTTTTTGTAGTGGCATTGCTTTCTATGCTTTTTTCTTTGATATTTGAACAAAAGACATTTGATATACCCATGAGTCAAACATTTTTTATAGCTTTGATAGTCACATCTGTATTTGCTACTGCTTATGCTTTTTTGGTGCAAACATATATGCAAAAGTTTGTAACCGCATCTAAAACTGTGATTATATTTGTGCTTGAACCTCTTAGTGCGGCATTTTATGGTATGTTTGTAGGTGGTGAAGTTTTTTTGTTTTGGCAGATAATAGGAGCTGGTCTTATCATATTGGCTACTATTATATCACAAATATAAACTATGTGACAATAAGAAATGATTTTTTATTTTTGTTTGTAAAATATTCAAAAAAATTTGTCAATATACTATTTGTATAATATATCGTGTTGTCATATTTGTCTACAACTGTTTTGCTATCATTTACAAGAACACTATCTTTTTATATCTTTGTTTCTATTTGAGAATAACGGTGAGTATATGAGGCGTTGGGCACTTTATAGCACCAAACTTTCAACATACTATGTCGTTTATTAATGTTT
>JAOZJU010000060.1 GCA_029935705.1 Arcobacteraceae bacterium | reverse complement strand
CTATAGACAAAAGAACCAACAACCATATTGTCATAGATTTAAAAAAATATTTTAAGGTATGATAGCACAATAAACAAAAAAAATAGATGAAGTTTTTGCCAATATTTATCTCAATTAACTATGAGTAGATATCAGTTTATCAAACAATCAAAAGTAGACAATATCATCACACATAAAGACAAAAAGTTTATATGGTTAGAGGAGAAACAATTATAAAGGTTCCAACTAGCCTTTTAGTGGAAATACGGCAAGTTTTGGATCAATGTCCAGCTTCCAAAAACTCCTCATATGTGCCACGAAAATCTATGATGGTTCCATCGTTTTGTAGTTTAATAATCCTATTTGCATAAGCATCAAGAAGTTCTCTATCGTGCGATACTACTATACAATGCCCCTCATATTCATGCAATGCCTCACCTAAGGCGATGATAGCTTCAAGGTCAAGATGATTTGTAGGTTCATCCAATATAAGAAAATTTCTCTTTTCAAGCATAATTTTACTCAACATCATTCTGTGTTTCTCTCCACCAGAACATTTGATGACTGATTTTTCCTGTTCATCACCGCTAAATAGCATTCGTCCCAAACAGTTTCGTATCTCACTTATATCAGCATCTCTATCAAAATCTCTAAGCCAGTTGTATAAGCTTATATCCCCTTTTATCATATCCGTTGTATTTTGTGGAAAGTAGCTAACTGTAGCAGTAGCACCCCACAACACTTCACCGCTATCGGGTTTTAGGTTCTGCATAAGTATCTCACACAAAGTAGTTTTACCTACACCATTTTCACCTATCAAAGCTATCTTGTCCCCTCTTTCTAAGGTCAAGCTAATATTGTCTAATACTTTTTTATCATAAGATTTACTGATATTTTTAAACGACAATATCTCTTTGCTGATTGGTTTGTTTTGTTTAAATACTATAGATGGGTCTCTTCTACTGCTTACTTTTATAGCTTCGATATCAAGTTTTTCAAGCTGTTTTTGTCTACTTGTGGCTTGTTTGGCTTTTGAGGCATTTGCACTAAATCGCCGAACAAAATCCTCCAACTGCTCTTTTTCTTTAAGCTTCTTGTCCCTATCTATGCTCGCTTGTTTGGCTATGACTGTTGAAGCTATATACCAGTCATCATAATTGCCACTAAACTCTCTTATGTTTTTAAAGTCAACATCAAGGATATTTGTGCAAACTGCATTTAAAAAGTGTCTATCATGTGATATTACAACCATTGTGCCTTCATGTCTTTTGAGTTGATTTTCAAGCCATGATATAGTGTTCATATCCAAGTTGTTTGTAGGTTCATCAAGAAACAATATGTCTGGCTTTGGAAATAGCACTTGAGCTAACAGCACCTTAAACTTATCGCCACCTGTTATGGTGCTCATAAGATCATTGTGTTGTGAAGCAGGAAAACCAAGCGATTCTAGTATCTTTGTGATTTTGATATCATATTCATAAGTTGGATCCTCCTCTACACAAATCATCTCAAGTTCGCCCAGCTCTTCACCTATCTTGTCTGTATATTCTTCCATATATAGCTCTTCTTTTTTCTTGATAGCATCATATAATCGTTTGTTGCCATACAGCACGGTGTCTGCTAGTGTAAACTGCTCAAAAGCAAACTGATTTTGTGAAAGCGAACCAACCTTTTTGCCACCAGCGAACTGCACTTCGCCACTTGTGATATCTTCATCACCTATAAGCATATTTAAAAATGTAGTTTTACCTGCCCCATTTGCTCCTATTAGACCATATCTTTTGCCACTGTCTAATTTTAAATTTATATTTTCAAATAATACTCTTGAACCAAATGTTTTTTTCAGGTTAATTGTCTGAACCATCTTTTACCTTTAATAATTTTTGGGTATTATACTATAAAATTATTAAGGCTGACAGATGGCATATTATATATTGTTTGATACAGAGACTACTGGCATAACAAAACGAGACAGGATAATCCAAGTAGGAGCTATGATAATAGAAAACAAAAACAAACCAGATATATATGATGAGTTATGCTCTACAGATGTAGCCATACCAGTAGAAGCTATGATGGTGCATGGGATCACACCAGATAAAATTGCAAATAAACCAAAGTTTATAAATACAAAGTTTTATCATAAGTTAAATGAGCTAAACAACAACAGCAACTTTCTTATAGCTCACAATATTCAATTTGACCTTGATATGTTGAAAAAAGAGGGTTTTGAAAACTCTCTTAATCTTATAGATACTTTTAGGTGTAGTAGGCATCTGCTACAGCACGAAGATAGGCATAAGTTACAGTATCTAAGATATAGTTTACAGCTATATAAAGATGAAGCAGTTGAAGCAAAAAAACACAATATCACGATAAAAGCCCATGATGCTATAGGCGATGTGTTGGTTATGAAACTACTACTATCTAAGCTTGTATCAATAGTGCGAGTTAAGTTTCCAGGGGTAAATCCTATGAGCAAATTGGTTGAACTTACAAAAACCAAAGCAGTACTACATAAAATCAACTTCGGCAAACATAGTGGCAAAACTATAAAAGAGATATACGATACAGATAGGTCATATTTGGAGTGGTTGTTAAAAAATACAGATGATGAAGATATGATATATACTATAAATATGTTAAATCAAGAGAAAAATGACACTCAACCATACAAACCATATAAAACCAATAAACAAAACAGCACAAATCTACCACAAGCTACAAAAATTGTAGAGATTATGCCTTTTGGCAAATACAAAGGAGTAAAGCTTGTTGATATTTGTGAAAAGGATATGGAGTATATAGATTGGTTGCTTGAAAATACAGATGACGAAAAGTTTAAAAAGCAGTTAGAATACTCAGTTGACAAACTTATAAATGAGATATAAAGCCAACTAATTAAGAGACAACTCTCTTGATATAGGATGAGCACTCATACAATCAAAGCAGAACTTCTGTCATAGATCTTTTATCCACTTAACTTCACAATGATTAAAAAGAGACTATTTTATATATCACTTTTCCTTTAATGATATTGTCTACATCATTTAAGTTGCTTATTTTGTATAATTCTTTTACTCCTTTTACCATATAACACTTTTCAAATGGTAAATATCTAATATCCACACTCTCAAGTTTATGTGGATATTGTAAATAATATAATCCATCACCTGTATATTTATCCACATTTATATCAATTATGTGGATATTGTCAATTATTTTATCCCATCTTAAATTATGTTCGCTCTTATTGCCCATTAAATGTTTATCTATGTAAAACAGATGCTCTATATTGTCATCTATGTTTTTGATGGTGTATTTGTCTATATCTCTATCTTTGTCTGCCCTATGCTCGTTTTTATGCTCATTTTGTCTATTTTGAGTATCTATGGCACTATTTTGCTCTATATTTGATATCTCTTTTGGTTTATTTAATAGCTGATAGATTTTATTGTGATGTTTTTTAGGAATACTGCCTCTACTGAACCAGTTGTTTACTGTTGTTAGATTTGTATCCAATATCTTTGCAAGTTTAGTTTGAGTGATATTTATATCCTGTAGTGATCTTTTGATATCATATATATTATCCATTTTATCCACCTGCTTTAATTTTTGTGGATTATATCATAAGATAGCTTAATTTATCTCAACAAAAATATCAATGTGGATATAGTTTCAATTTGTGGATAATTATTTCGTTGTATATCCACAAAACTATCCACATATTTTAGCCCTATTTGTGTTATACATAAAAATTCTTAAATCTAAAGCACAAATTATAAAAATATTTTAATATATAGCAAGATAGTTGCACTCTGCCCTACTTTGAGTTTGGTGTTGTATATTAACTATTTTTATAAACTGATATTTTAAAGTAATGAAAATTTATTTGATAGTTTAAATTTAAATGAGATATGATAAAGATATCTTTT
>JAOZJU010000009.1:40062-44872 GCA_029935705.1 Arcobacteraceae bacterium | reverse complement strand
TATTTTTTGTGAGTTATCAACTGGATAGCGATTGAAATTGACTGTCACACTGGAAGTTTTGCTCTTACCTTCACTGTTTGTAACAGCAAAGCCAATAGTATCCGTGCAAGGAAAACTATCACAAACATCAGTCCCTGGAGTATATGAAAACTCGCCTGTGGTTTCATCAAAATTGCTGATTGAACCTTTGGTTGGGTAGGTAGTGATCTTATAGTTTAAAGGCCCATCTCCTGTCGCATTAAAACTCGATAGAGTAGTAGTAACAACATCTTCACCACATGCCACTAAAGCACAGCAACCGCTAGCTTTACTTTGATTGACTCTAATAGTGCTATTGGTTGCACTAAGATTGTCTGTATCGTCATTGTCTGTTGTTTTGCCCCCACTACCTGACTCGCCACAACTACTTATAGCAAGGATTATTGTCAGCAACAACAATGCTTGTTTGATTTTAAAAAACATAATCAACCCTTTCTTTATGACAAATCCAATGAGCTACATATAAACTGTCAAAATAGTTAGAATTGTAACTTTTTTAGCTCAAAAAATTGTGAAATTTATAGTTTTTGGTCAAATACCAAAAATATAGTTTCTTTATGATATCTAAAACAACCTTTGGTCTGCCTTAAATTTGGTCAAAACTACTAACAATATATGCAAAACAGCTATATATCATCTGCTTCTCTGACATAACTGCCCAAAAATTTGATCTGTTTTTGGTATTTTTGAAATATCTTTTGAACCTTTTTGTCATTTTTGTGGGCATTGAACTCTATAAAAAATATAGAAACACCATTTGCTATGTGTGATTTGATTTTGGTTAGATTTATCTTGGCTTTGTCAAAAGCTTTCAAAAACTTGACCAACACTCCAGCTTCGTTTGACAACTTAACGAGGATTGTGGTTTTATCATCTCCACTTGCTTGATTTTCAAAATCTGAAATTATCAAAAATCTAGTGCGATTGTCACCTTTGTCCTCTATATTTTCAAACAAAATAGGCAAATTGTACATCTTTGCTCCTACATGAGAACAAATAGCAGCACTATATTTTTCATTTACTGCTAGCTTGGCCGCTTTTGCTGTGCTCTCCACTGGTATTAGCTCAACCTCGTCCAATCCCAAATCCACTATAAAATTCCTACACTGTTCTATAGCTATATCTTTTGAGTATATCTTTTTGATATCTTTTATGTTATCAACAGTAGAAGCTAATGTGTGGTGAATATCTACAAGAACTTCAGCTATAATTTTAAGATCATACTCTCCAAAACAAGTGATAGTATCACTTACAATTCCATTGCTACTATTTTCTATAGGTATCACCCCATATTTTGCTTTTTTGTTTGCTACTTCTCTAAACACACCAGTGATAGAAGCTATAGGAAGATATGCACTCATAGCTCCAAAACGATTCTCAGCAGCTTGATGAGTAAAACTCCCAAGTGGTCCAAGATAAGCTACATTTTCAGGCAATTCAAGATTTCTACTGATCGCAAAAATCTCCAAAAATAGTGCCTCAATAGCTGTTTTGTTTAACAGTCCATTTGATTGTTTGTAAAGTCTGCTTATTATATTTTTCTCTCGCTCTGGTCTATATATCGATCCGCCACTTTGTGCTTTTAAGCTACCGACTTTATGGACTATATCCATCCTTTTATTTAATAACCTTAAAAGCTCGTCGTCAATATTGTCAAGCTTGTCTCTTAAAAGTTTTAAACCTTTTTCATTTTTCATTTTATTACTCTTTTTACCCATTTTACCCAATTAAGTTTAATTGGGTAAAATGGGTAAATAAAAATACAACAAAAAGGCAAGCTAAGTGCAAAAAAACACTCCAAAGATATTTCTGTTTTATTCATCTATAGTGCTTGTGGTGTTATTTTTGTACTATATATTAAAAGTGACGACAGATATTAAAAGTGTAAATCTATCTATTTGGACTATTGGACTGATTGTGACACTATTTTTTATCAGTTTTGTCTACAGATATCTAACTAAAGAGAAAGATAGCTTTCTTTTGCAAGAAAAAATCCAACAAAACTCACAATCAAACAATCCTATAGTGATAAAAGCAGAAAAAACCAACATAACTTTTGATGATATTGTAGGGGTTGATGATATCAAAGATGAGTTGATCATGATAGTTGATTTTTTAAATTCTCCACAAAAATACCTAAAACACAGAGTCTCTTTGCCAAAAGGAGTCTTGCTCGTAGGCCCTCCTGGTGTCGGCAAGACTATGATAGCCAAAGCAGTAGCAAATGAAGCTTCATCTCCTTTTTATTATCAAAGTGCGGCAAGTTTTGTGGAGCTTTATGTAGGAGCTGGTGCAAAAAAAGTAAGAGAGCTTTTTACAACAGCTAGAGCAAACTCTCCTTCTATCATATTTATAGATGAGCTTGATGCTATAGGCAAAAGTAGAGCTTCAAGTGGAAATGACGAAAGAGAAGCTACATTAAATGAACTTTTAACTCAGATGGATGGATTTTTGAGTGATGGCAAAAACAGTATTATCGTAATAGCAGCGACAAATGCCCCTGAACTTCTCGATGATGCTTTGCTTCGTCCTGGTAGATTTGATAGAAAACTAATACTCTCTTTGCCAGATAAATATAGCAGAGAGATTGTCATCAAAAAAGAGTTGTATGATAGAAAGTTTGATTTTGATATATCAAACCTATCCTATGCTACTGTTGGGTTTAGTAGTGCTGGTTTGGTTGCTATGATAAATGAAGCAGTTTTAAATATGATAAAAAGAGGAGATGAAACAATAACACAAACAGATATAGATGTAGCAAAAACAAATATAGAGTTTGGCAAAAAAGAGTGCACAGTAATGACAGATAAGGAGAAAGATATTCTTATGACCTATCAAGCAACCAAAGCATATATAAGTCGCCAAAAGATCAAACTACTTCAAGAGGGTGTTATATTTGAATCTATAGTTTTTCCATCAAAAGCAAAACTACAAACCCAAATAGCCAACTTGTTGTCTGGATTGGTTGGACTTGAAGTTATATTGGGCGAACAATATATTGTATTTGAAAGTGAGATAAAAAAAGCAAACAAGATAGCTTTTGATATAGTAAACAGATATCATCTTGGGTTTTTTACACCAGATGAGATTGTCAAAAATATCAAAGAGAGTTTGGCTATAGATATCAAAGCAAATCAAGAGAAGATAGCAAAACTAAAAGATGAACTACTCAAATATGAAGTAGCAAATGGAGACAAAATATGAAACTCTCTTTGATATTGGAACTAACTGGTATAAAAAATTTAGATATAGATGAAGATATAGATATAAAGAATATAAATACGATAAAAGATGCCTCAAAAGATGAAATATCGTTTTTGGACAATCAAAAATATCTACAAGATTTGAAAGATACAAAAGCAAAAGCTGTATTTATAACAGAGGATTTAAAACAGTTTGTCCCAGATGGCACATATGCACTACAATGCAAAAATCCATACCTCGCTATGGCAAAAACTACAAAGTTGTTTGCAAAAAATCATACAAGAGATAGAGGGGCAGATGCGATTCTTGAAAAAGGTGCAAAAGTTTGGACAGATATTAAAAATATAGGTTATGATACAAAAATAGGCCAAAACAGTATCATAAGTCGTGGAGTAGTAATAGGCAACGATGTCTCTATTGGCAAAAACTGTATCATATACCCAAATGTAGTGATATACGATGGATGCAAAATAGGCGATGAGTGCATAATCCATGCAAATACAGTCATAGGTAGCGATGGTTTTGGGTTTGCAGTTGATGGCAAAGAATACACAAAGATATATCACAATGGCATAGTCAATATCAAAAACAATGTAGAGATAGGCTCAAATACTTCTATAGATAGAGCAGTATTTGATGAGACATATATAGGAGAAAATGTCAGGATAGACAACTTGGTGCATATAGCCCACAACTGCTATATCTCAGAAGGTTGTATCATCACAGGTCAATGCGGTTTTGCAGGTTCTTCAAAATTGGGCGAATATGTAATCGTAGGTGCCCAAAGCGGAGTCGCTGGTCATCTACAAATAGCACCATTTAGCACTATATCAGCAAGAAGTGGTGTGACCAAAACTATAACCAAAAGTCACAAACAGTGGACAGGTTTTCCTATCATGGAGCATAAAGTATGGTTAAAAATACAAGCAAAAATTCAAAAAATGTTTAACAAAAATTTAAAAAAATGACAAAAATAGTTCTCTCAATCTTATCAGTATTTGTGATACTATATATCACATTTTCATCCTATTTTCCAGACAAAAAAGTTGTAGGTTTTGTAGGTTCATATATATCTTCACTATCTTTGGAGTATATTGGGTTTATCACATATTTTTATCTTTTGTTGTTGTTGTATCCTATATACAAACTAAATTTTGGAAAATTTGAAAAACTACCATTGAAAATAGTCGTATGGATTAGCTTTTTTATCACTATACTTATGTTTCAATCTTTGCTTATAGACAGTTCACTCTCAGGCAAGATAGGGGATATGATAAACCAATATCTATCTCGCACCATAGGTTATGTGGGTATTTGGCTTATCATCTTGATAGATTTTTCGCTTGTGTATTATATGTTTTTTAATCAAAAAAGCACTCCAATAGTCCAACAAAAACTAAAAGATATTATGCTAAAAACTACCTCAAATAAAAAATCTGTCAATATCAAAAAAGATGATTCAAAACCAAAACCACTACTTCAACTCGATATGAAAAATATAGATATATTGGATAAAGCTATTATAAAAGAACACAAAAATATACCAAAACCACAAACAAGCACAAAA
>JAOZJU010000009.1:38298-39962 GCA_029935705.1 Arcobacteraceae bacterium | reverse complement strand
CAAAACCACAAACAAGCACAAAAACCAAAGAGAACAAAAACGAAGAACTACTACAACAAGTTCGCAAACTAACCAAAAAGAAAAAAAGTCCAATAGTCCAAGAGTTGCAAGAGAATAAAAAACTTATAGAAGAGACTGTGGATTATGGCAAATCAATAAAAACCGATAGTTTTAAACTCCCATCAACAAATATATTTCAAGAACCAGTAAATATAGCAAATACAGCGATAAATGAAGATTTGATAGATAAAAAAGTGGCAAATCTTTTGGAAAAATTAGCGATATTTAAAATCAAAGGAGATGTAGTAAGGACTTATACAGGACCACTTGTAACTACATTTGAGTTTAAACCATCTGCTGATGTTAAGATATCTAAGATACTAAACCTACAAGATGACCTCGCTATGGCTTTAAGAGCACAAACCATAAGGCTGCAAGCTCCAATTCCGGGCAAAGATGTAGTAGGCATAGAGGTGCCAAATGAAAGTTGTGATACTATATATATAAAAGAGCTTTTAGATAGTGAGTTGTTTAAAAAAAGCTCCTCTGCTTTGACTATTGCATTAGGCAAAGATATTGTAGGCAATACATTTATCACCGATCTTAAAAAACTACCACACCTTCTTATAGCAGGGACCACAGGTAGTGGAAAAAGTGTAGGTATCAATGCTATGATATTGTCATTTTTATTTAAAAACTCACCAAATGACCTAAAGATGATCATGATAGACCCAAAGATGCTTGAGTTTTCTATATACAATGGCATACCTCACCTTTTGACTCCTGTGATTACTAAACCATCTGTAGCTATAATAGTGCTGACAAATATGGTCATTGAGATGGAAAACAGATACAAA
Source organism: Arcobacteraceae bacterium (assembly GCA_029935705.1). Classification (GTDB taxonomy): domain Bacteria; phylum Campylobacterota; class Campylobacteria; order Campylobacterales; family Arcobacteraceae; genus B24-G6. Next base: position 39,105 of record JAOZJU010000009.1, on the reverse strand, counting down.
TTGATGGCAAATAGCAAAACCAAAAATATAGAAAACTACAATCAAAAGATGCTAAAATCAGGTGGGAAAAAATTGCCATACATAGTCATAATCATAGATGAGTTAGCAGATCTTATGATGACAAGCGGTAAAGATGTAGAGATAAGCATAGCAAGATTAGCACAGATGGCAAGAGCAAGTGGAATCCACCTAATAGTAGCAACTCAACGACCATCTGTAGATGTGATTACTGGGTTGATTAAAGCAAACTTACCAAGCAGAATCAGCTTTAAAGTAGGGCAAAAAGTTGATAGTAAAATTATATTAGATAGTATGGGAGCAGAAGCACTTTTAGGACGAGGCGATATGCTTTTTACTCCTCCTGGCACCTCTACTATAGTTAGGCTTCATGCTCCTTGGATGACAGAAAGTGAGATAGAAAATGTTGCAGAGTTTTTAAAAAGTCAGCAAGAACCAGACTACGATGAGTCGATAACAAAAGAGCAGATATCTTTACAAAAAACACAGAACAATACAGAATCTAGCACAAATTTAGATGAACTTTATGAAGATGCCAAAAAAGTGGTAATAAGCGACAAAAAAACATCTATAAGTTATCTGCAAAGAAAATTAAGAATAGGATACAACAGAGCTGCTACTATCATAGACCAACTGCAAAGTATGGGAGTATTGAGCGAACCAAATGCTAAAGGTATCCGAACTATTTTATAATATTTGCGATAACTTAAGTTTTGTTTGGTATGATAATTGAGTTAGGAATTGTGGGCGGATTTCAGATCCACCCACAAGGAGCACGAACGAATAAAA
>JAOZJU010000009.1:0-38198 GCA_029935705.1 Arcobacteraceae bacterium | reverse complement strand
TAAAAATATAATGTATATAAAGGAAAATTATGGCAAGAAGCGATATGATAAGTGGAAATGTATGGGAACAATACAGCAAAAAAGTTCAAGATAGGATGAACAATCCAAAAGCGATGGGTGAATTTAACCAAAACGATGCAGACAAAATAGGAGCTAGACTTATTGTAGCTGATTTTGGAGCAGAGAGTTGTGGCGATGCTGTGAGACTTTTTTGGCTTGTAGATGAAAAAACAGACACGATAATAGATAGTAAGTTTAAGTCATTTGGTTGTGGTACTGCTATTGCAAGTAGCGATGCTATGGCTGAGCTTTGTATTGGCAAAAAGGTTGATGATGCTATTAAAATAACCAACACAGAGGTTGAGCAGTATCTAAGAGATGACGAAAATACTCCAGCAGTGCCACCACAAAAGATGCACTGCTCTGTCATGGCATACGATGTGATACTCGAAGCAGCTGCCCAATACAAAGGTGTAGATAGAGAGAGTTTGCAAAATATAGATATAGTTTGTGAGTGTGCTAGAAAAACCAAACAAGATATCATCACTGCTATTAGGGATTATGATTTGACTACGGTTGAGCAAATAGGAGAAAAAACAAAAGCTGGTACATATTGTAAATCATGTGTTAGACCAGGGGGGCATGAGCCACGAGATATATATTTGGTCGATATATTAGAAGAGACAAGAAAACTTATCGACCAAGAAAGTTTGGAAAAAAGTGCAAACACAACACAAACTGGTGAAAATAGTTTTGACAAGATGACAATAGTTCAGCGAATAAAAGCAGTCGATGCAGTAATAGATGAATTTATAAGACCTATGCTTGTGATGGATGGCGGAGATATGGAGATCATAGATATAAAAGAAAATATCCCACACTATGATATATATATAAGATATTTAGGAGCTTGCGGAAGCTGTGCGAGCGGATCTACTGGCACTTTGTATGCTATAGAGAGCACTCTTAAACAAAAAGTTGATGAAAATATAAGAGTCCTGCCAATATAAAAGTAAAATTATCAAAAAAAATTTAGAAAGATTTTACAATCTTATAGAAGCACTTGAGCAACTACCTTCTATTGGTAAAAAATCTGCCACAAGGTTGGCATATCATATGGTGCATAAAAACAAATTTGATGGTTTAAAACTTAGTCAAAGTATAGAGGATGCAGTTGTGCATATCAATGCTTGTCAAAGATGTGGTTTTATCACTGAAGATCAGTTTTGTCAAATATGTCTCGATGAGTTTAGAGATGGGCAAAAGCTCTGTATCGTTCAAGACTCTAAAGATATATTTACTATAGAACAATGCCATATTTTTGATGGTAGGTATTTTGTGGTAGATTGTATAGAAAAGCCACTAATCAATAGACTGATATCTTTGATCGAAAAAGAAAATATTGTAGAGATTCTTTTTGCGGTATCGCCATCTATAGCAAATGATAGTTTCATACTCTTTATAGAGGATAAGCTTGAAAAGTTTGATATAAAGTTTAATAAAATTGCCCAAGGGGTGCCTACTGGGGTGAGTTTGGAAAATGTAGATATGTTGTCATTGGCAAAAGCAATTGACGGCAAAACAAAAGTTTAGAAGATGTCCTAAAGTGTCATACAACAGTAAAAAAGGATAAAATTATGGATTTAAACCAGGTAAAATTTGACAATCATCTAATCACACCATCAAAAATTGTATGTATTGGCAGAAACTATGTAGAACACATACAAGAACTGCAAAATGAAATACCACAAAATATGGTAGTGTTTAATAAACCAAACTCCGCCATAAGCGACAAGTTGACATCTATATGCCCAAACACAAGATATGAAGGTGAAATATGCTTTTTGATAATCAACAATCGCATAGATGGTATCGGTATAGGGCTTGATTTGACAAAAGCAGATATACAACAAGAACTCAAACAACAAGGCTTGCCATGGGAGAGAGCAAAATCATTTGATAAAAGTGCTGTTTTAAGTGAATTTGTCAAAATGGATGGCAATATAGATGAGATAGTTATGAAACTATTTATCAATGGCAAATTGACACAAAAAGCAACAGTGGATATGATGATATACAAACCACATAAGATACTTAAAGAGTGTCAAGAGTTTATGAGTTTTGCCAATGGAGATATTATAATGAGCGGAACACCAAAAGGTGTAGGTACTTATAAAATAAATGACCATTTTGAAGGTAAGCTGTATGTCAAAGACAAATTAGTATTAGAGGTATCATGGAGAGTTTGTTAATTTAAGAACACCTCTAAAAGTTATCCTAAAGTTATGAACATATTTGTTTCGTATAGATGCCCTAAATAAGCACTATTTTTATCTCTTGTAATTCTGTAGTCCTAAATTTTATAATATTTTGATATAATACCACAAATAAACTATTGTTTGACAAATAAAATTTACTTGTTTTACAATAGTGCTATAAAAGGGAATAGATGAACACAAGTATAGTAGGAAGACACATAAAAATAGATGACAAGATAAAAGAGTCTATATACAAATCAGCAGACAGTTTTAAAAAATACCACCTTGATATCATATCTGTATCAGCAAAGATATCAAAAGAGGAACGACACAAAAAACCTCTTATTACATTTGAGTTTGTGATAAACATAGCAAATATAGACACAGTAGTAGTCAAACAAAAAGATCAAGACCTACATAAAGCGATAGACTTAGCTTCGCATAGAGTTGCTAAAATACTAAGACGACATCATGATAAAATAAAATCTCACGATGCTACAAAACTCACTGAAGCATTTGAAAAAAATGACGACGAGATAAATGATTAAACACTATATATGAATATACACTTTATAGGTATAGGCGGTATAGGATTGTCCGCATTGGCAAGATTTTTAAACAATAGCGGACACCATATATCTGGAAGCGATATCAAAGAAACGATTTTGACCAAACAGTTGTCAAACGAAAACATAAAAATCACCATACCACACAATAAAAAAGCTATAGAACATCATGATTTGGTGGTATATAGTGCAGCAGTAGATGAAAAAAATGTAGAGCTATTAGAAGCAAAAAAACAAAATATCAAAACTATGTCAAGAAAAGAGTCTCTAAGCACAGTATTGGGTGAAAAAAAGACATATAGTGTCTGTGGAGCCCATGGCAAAAGCACTACAACTGCTATGCTTACAGCGATATTGCAAAGCTCCGCTCTTATCGGGGCGATTAGCAAAGAGTTTAACTCAAACTTTAGGTATATAGACGATACTGTTTGTTTTGAAGCAGATGAGAGTGATGGTAGTTTTCTTTTTTCAAATCCATATTGTGCCATAGTTACAAATGCCGAGCCAGAACATATGGAGTATTATAACTACAATTATGACCTTTTTTACGATAGTTATATCCAGTTTCTTAATATGGCGACTATAAGAGTAGTAAATGCTGAAGATAGTTTTCTTGATATGTCAAAGTTTGATAACACTATCAAACTACACCCTAGTAAAGATATACAAAATATAAAATACTTTTTAAAAGATGATGAACCATACACATCGTTTAAACTCAAAGATTTAGGAGAGTTTGAAGTATGGGGATTTGGCGAACATATAGCTATTGATGCATCTTTGGCTATATTAGCAGGACTAAATGAAATAGGTTTGGTAAAACTCAAAGAAAACTTATCAAAATACAGAGGTATCAAAAAAAGGTTTGATATCATCCAAAATCACAAAAATTTTTGTGTGATTGATGATTATGCTCATCATCCCACAGAGATTAAAGCTACTATGCAATCAGTAAAACTATTTTGCCGAAAAAAAGCTATAGAGGATATAACTGTTGTATGGCAACCACATAAATATAGCCGAACCAAAGACAATTTGGAAGCTTTTAAGAGTTGTTTTGATGGATGCAAAGAGCTTGTGATCTTGCCTGTATGGACAGTAAATGAACCAGTGCTTGATATAGATTTGGAAAATGAGTTTAAAAGATACAAACCTATATTTGCTCACAAAATTGGAGCAAAAGAGGGCAGCATCATGATATATGACAAACAAAATAGAGTGATAAAAACTATAAAAGATGGCTTAGTGCTTGGGGTAGGAGCTGGTGATATTACATATCAGATACGAGTTTAAAAGTTGCAAAATATATTAAAAAAAATCAAAAAAATAGTAACTGCAACTTTAGTTTTATATATATTGCACTGGATAGTTAAGCTTCTTTTGGTTCTTTTTGCTTTTTTTGGTATAAAAGAGCTATTTTCTTGATAGATTAAGATAGTTTTTATAATTTTATGATATAACTATTATAACAAAAATAGAAGGATAAAATATATGTCTTTATTGATTACCGATGAATGTATAGCATGCGATGCATGTAGAGAAGAGTGCCCAAATGAAGCAATAGAAGAGAATGACCCAATTTATATCATAGAGCCAGAGTTTTGCACTGAGTGTGTGGGGCATTTTAATGAACCTCAATGTGTTGAGGTATGCCCAGTAGATTGTATCATTATAGATGAGAGCAACCAAGAGACTGTTCAGGAGTTAAACTTAAAATATCAAAATATACAAAACAAAAAATAGATGGCAAAAATCACCTCCATAATCGATATTGGTTCAAACTCTATAAGAATGGTTATATTTGAAAAGTCCAGTAGATTTGGCTTTTTTTTGATAAATGAAACAAAATACAAGATACAAATAGGCAAAGGTGGTTATAAAAAAGATGGCAAACTTCAAAAAGAACCTATGGAAAAAGCTTATGAAGCTATCAAATCATTTAAGCAAATATCAAACAACCTAAAATCAAAAAAGATACTCCTTGTTGCTACATCTGCACTAAGAGATGCTCCAAATAAAAATGAATTTATAAATAAAATCAAAAAAAAACTAAATTTAAACATAAGAGTGATAGATGGTCAAAAAGAGGCATATTATGGTCAAGTAGCAGTATCAAATCTACTACATACTAAAGATTTTTTTACTATTGATATAGGTGGAGGTAGCACTGAAATAGCATTTGTCAAAGATGGCAAAAATATAGAAAATTTTTCATTTGATATAGGAACAGTTCGACTAAAAGAGCTATATTTTGACAAGCAAAATGTAGCTGAAGCAAAAAATCATATTTTTGAAGAGCTAAAAAAAGTAACTATACCAGATATATCACTCTTTTTGCGAAAAGCAGTGGTATTGGGCGGTTCTGCTAGGGCTATTAGCACTGCAATTATAAAACAAAGCAACTATCCACTTGATATAGTTCATGGATTTTCTTATAAAGTAGCAAAACAAAAATATATATTTGAAAATATATTAAATGCCAAAAACAACAGCGATCTGAACAAAATGGGTATCAAAGAGGATAGGTATGATACTATTAAAGCGGGCTGTTTTATACTCAAAACTATATTAGAATATTTTAAAGTCAAACAGGTGATAACCTCTCAAGTAGGAGTAAGAGAAGGGGTGTATCTATGCGATATATTAAGGACACAAAATCACAAATTTCCAGCAAATTTTAACATAAGCCAAAGATCTCTTATGGATAGATTTGGAAACAAAAACAACAACACAAGATATACAGCAAAACTTTCAAATGATATTTTTGATGAGTTAGCTTCATATCTTAAACTAAAAGCAAAATACAAAGATATACTCAAAACAGCTTCAACTTTGCATAAAATAGGGCAGATGTTAAACTTCCACAACAACCAAAAACTCTCGAGTGATTTTATACTTTATGGGCTTGATTATGGATTTTGTCATAAAAACAGGATACTAATAGCAACTATTATCAAGCTTACCACAAAAAAAAGAGTTAAAAAAAGACATATTTTAAAATACAAAAAACTTTTGCCAAAATTGAAAACCATAATAAAATTAGTTTTTATTTTAAAACTTGCAATTGTTTTATCACAAAGACTAAACAAACAAAAACACAAATTCAAGTTTAACAAAACAAACGGTTTGTTAAATATCCAAACAGACAACTACTCCTCTACAACTAAAGATGAGATACAGAAGATAGATAAAGATATCAAGATAGTTTACGAGGCTTTTGATGGTTAATTTTTTATTGTATCTTGTGTATAAGATATTTAAAGCTATTGTTTTGATACTGCCACACAGTTTTGCTAAGATATTTTTAGATGGTTTGTCATATTTTGTATATATAGTAGATACCAAACATAAATATTATGCTAAAGCTAACTTAAACTTGGTATATCAAAATAGTTTAAATGAGAAACGAAAAAACCAAATAATCAAAAATAGTTATAAAAATATGATCTACAATATATATGAATTTATCCAAAATCCTACTTTGAGTCTGCTAGAACTTGAAAAAAAAGTTACCGTTTTGGATGAACACATATTGACCGATGCTATAAAAAACAATCGCAAAATCATATTGATATCTGCTCATTATGGCAACTGGGAGTATATCACATCGTATATATCGTTAAAATACAAACCCACTACAATGGTAGGGCGAAAGATGAACAACAAATACCTAAATGAAGATTTGATCAAAAACAGAACAAAACACAACAGTGAAATGTTGGACAAAAATGGCAGTGCAATGGGGCTTATGAAAGCCCTGAAAAATGGCAGAATCGTAGGTTTGGCAATAGATCAAAACAATCCAAAAGGTATAGAGGTTGAATTTATGGGACATAGAGCTTTGATGGTAGATAGTGTAAGTAGGCTTGCTGTAAAAACAGATGCTATCATCATACCTGTATTTTTTGACAATATATCATTTGGAAAATACAATATAAACTTTCTTCCGCCTATAGAACCAAGCGGGTTTGATGATATAAAAAAACTAACTCAAAAACAAGCAGATATATTGGGCGATTATATATACAACCACCCAGACCAATGGTTTTGGCAACACAAAAGATTTAAAATATTTTATAAAGATATCTATGAAAGATAGAGTATTTACAAAAGCTTATGATAAGCAGTTTGAGTTTGATGATACTGTAGCATCGGTATTTGATGATATGCTTAAAAGATCAGTGCCATACTACACATCGACTACAAATATGATGACAAATATCGCTTCTTGTTATATCCAAAAAGGTGATATGGTGTTTGATCTTGGATGCTCTACTGGCGAAACTATGATAAAACTTCACAAAACTATCAAAAAAGATGCTATATTAGTTGGAGTAGATAGTTCAAAAGATATGATAAAGATAGCCACAAACAAAGCAAAAGCATACGATATGGATATAAAATTTATTACAGAAGATATATTTGATACAAATTTTGATGGTGCTAAGGTGATATTTGCAAACTATATTTTGCAGTTTATAAGGCCACTAAAAAGAGAGCAGTTGATTCAAAAAATATACAACAAACTAAAAGTTGGAGGAGTTTTGATATTTAGTGAGAAAATCATATACACAGATAAAAAACTTGACAAAATATCTATAGATGAATATATCAAATATAAAAAATCCAAAGGATATAGTGATTTTGAAATATCAACAAAAAGAGAGATGCTCGAAAATGTTCTTGTGCCATATAGCGAACAAGAAAACAAAGATATGATAGCCAAAGCTGGTTTTGATGAGTGTCAGACCATATTCAAGTGGCTAAACTTTGCCACTTTTATAGCTATCAAAAGATAAACACAGTTTATCTACCCCTAAAAATCATATCATTCATAGAAGTTTCCTTCATATGATAGTTTATAATATCTGTCATCTTAGAGGTTGCTCTAAAATTATCTTTTAGAGAACTGTCCGCTTCTTCTTGCTTTTTTCCTACCATATTTTTTTCTCTCTACTCTTCTAGCATCTCTTGTAAGAAGTCCAAATGGCTTAAGCACTGCTCTAAACTGTTCGTCATAATTTACAAGAGCACGACTAATTCCATGTCTTAGTGCATCTGCTTGAGCTGAGTATCCGCCACCTAATGTAGTAGCTTTTATATTGACTGATTCTAACTGTTTTGATACTTCAAGAGGTTGTTTGACTCTTTTTTTGATAGCTTCGTGACCACCAAGCCATACATCAAGAGAGAGACCGTTGATATCCATCTCACCTTTTCCGACCTCTAACCATACTTTTGCTATAGCACTCTTTCTTCTTCCTGTTGCATATATTTTTGCCATATCTATTCTCCTTTGACCTGTGCTGTATGTGGGTGTTTGTCACCTTTGTATACTTTTAATTTTTTGATAATCTCTTTGCCTAATTTTGTTTTAGGCAACATTCCTCGAGTAGCTAACATATAGAGCTTCTCTGGTGAGTTTTCAAGCATATCTTTCATCTTGTGAGTTTTTGTGCTTCCAAAATAACCCGAATGAGTATAGTAGTTTTTTGCTTCAAGTTTGTTTCCTGTAAATACCGCTTGTGAAGCATTGATAACTACAACAAAATCACCACAATCAACAGTAGGGGTAAAATCTACTTTATTTTTCCCTCTTAATATTGTCGCTATTTTGCTAATCATTCTACCAAACACCTCTCCCTTTGCATCTATGACTACCCAATCTCTTTGGATATCTGCTTTGTTTTTCATCTTTGTGAATTTCATATTTTCGTCCTTTTATTTATTATATCCAAACAACCTTAAATGTCGCTGAATTTTAGCTTCTTTTAAGAATAAGTTTCAAATTTAGCTTTTGCAGCCTTTAAAAGTTCGCCTATGAATTGGAGTTAAACCATACAACTGTATAAGCTGTCTGTGTTCTTTTGTGGGGTAACCTTTGTGTTTGTCAAAATTGTATTTAGGATATATCTTAGCTTGCTCTATCATATATCTATCGCGACTTACTTTTGCTAAAATAGAAGCTGCCATTACTTGAGCATATTTTTGGTCTGCTTTTATCTCACACGAGATATTTGTGGCTTTAAATGTAGTGTTGCCATCTATTAAATATCTTGTAGCTTGGATATTTTGTTGGATCTCTCTTATAGAGCGATTGATACAAAAACTCAAACCATATCTATCTATATCTATATTTGAACTAAAAGATATAAAATAGTCAGAATTTTGGATAATCTTCTCAAATAAAATTTCTCGTTTTTTGCTTGAGAGTTTTTTAGAATCATCCAGTGCATCTATATTTTTATGAAGCACTACACCAGAAACTACCAAAGGACCACACAAAGGCCCTCTACCTGCTTCATCTATACCGCATAGCTTTATCACGATACTGCCCATTTGTAAAAAGGGATAATTTGACACAATATATTATCAAGATATATCTGTTCTTGTTGATTTATAGTAACTATTATAACCTTTTTGATCTTTTGCTCTTGTATAAATGACAAAACCTCTGTAAATATATTTGAAGCAGAGAAAAATGGCCTACAAAGCACTATCAAATTCTCTTTTGGTATATAAAACTCAATCTTATTGCTATAAAATATATCGTCAAACTTTTGATTTAATTCCAAAAATATCATATTTTCAAAAGTATGGTTAAATCTATTTTTTATATTTATAGATGATATAAAGCTGTGGTTGTATAGGTATAGTTTTTTTGCACTATAAGGAAAGTTGTGTTTTGATAGTTGATATATCTGTCTGTTTTTTAACAGTTCGCCAAAAAAGAGATAAAACCTATCTTTGGATATTTTACTGCTTTTTTTTATCTCATTGTATATCTGCCTTTGGGATTTTACTTGTGAGCCATTTTTATATATAGACAAAAGCATCTGTAACTGTGTATCATCTTTGCTACTTTGTGACAAGATAGCTTGTAGATGGTTGTTTTTGTTAAACTCATTTTCATATATAGTAGAGGCAAAGTTGCCATATCTAAAAAAGAAATCAAACGACACTGTGATATGTTGATGTCTATCAAAAAGCAAAAACTCTTTAAATACCAAAGGGTTTAACTCAATGGTTTCAAAAGTTTCTATAGCTAAATATCTGTTTGTAGATATGAGAATATTTTGACAGTTTGGTAGTTTTAAAGTGGGTATAAAATTGTCAAGAGCGATTGTAGATATATTGTTTTGTTCAATAAACTCATCTATAAGATCAAAAAAGTCGTAGTTTTTGAGTTTTAGATTGTTAAAATCAATATATATATAATCTTTTGATTTGAATCTTGATAGATAATCATAAAGCATATAGCTTTTGCCACTTTTTGTGGCACCATACAGGATGGTTTTGTTGTTTGTAATTGTTTTTTGCCGTTCTACAAAATCGATCTTAGAAAAGTCAAAACCATAAAAATATGATAGTATCTCTATGGTTTATCCCTTTTGCACAGACTGTTTTTGACTATAGTTTTACAAATGCAGGTAGTGTTAAGTTTCTTGTATCAACAGTATATGGTATAAGTGCCATATGTCTTGCTCTTTTTACTGCAACCTCTAACATCTCTTGAATTTTTTTGTTTGTGCCTGTCAATCTTCGTGGCATAATTTTGCCTCTTTCACTTAAAGATATCTTCACAAGGTCCATATCTTTATAGTCAATAAACTCTACATTCATTTTTGTATATTTACAATATTTTTTTTCAAATTTTCTTTTTTGTCTTATCATATTTTTATCCTTAAAATGGTATCTCATCGTTTGAGATATTTATTTCCGGCACTTGTTGTGCTGGTGTCGCTTGGGTTGTTGATTGAGGAGCTGGTGATTGATTGTTGTAGTTGTTTTGATAACTATTTTGGTTTTCACCTTGATAGTTTCCACTTTGAGCACTATCACTTTTGTTGTCCATAAACTTAAAACTCTCAACTCTTAAACTATGTTTGCTTCGTTTGCTTCCATCTTGAGCAGTCCATTGTTGAAGCACAAGCCTTCCTTCTAAGAGTATCTTTTGCCCTCTTTTGACATACTGGTTAACAATCTCAGCTGGTTTGCCAAATATATCAAACTCTAAAAAACAAGTCTCATCTTTTTTTTCACCTGACTGAGTTTTGTAGCTATGGTTTGTTGCTATACTACTTTTTCCTATTGCTGTGCCATTTGGAAGATATTTTAGTTCTATATCTCTTGTAAGGTGGCCTATCATGATTACTTTGTTGTACATAATCTCTCCTATTCGCTTTTTGGTTCTTGAGCACTCTTATCTACTGGTTCATCTGTAGTTGGTTTGGCTGTTGTGTCGTTTGAATTTTCAACAGCAGTTTTATCTGTTGTCGTTTCATCTGTTGTTGATTCTTCTTTTTGTGTTTTTTTCTTTTTTGTAGCATCTGCCATAGTTTGCCAATGCCCTATCTCTTTGTTTGATTCGTATTTGATAAAGATGGTTCTTAGGATATTTTCGTTTATGTTGTTTAGTCTTTCAAGCTCCAATATTGAACTTGTAGGTGCTTCAAAATATATTACATAATAATAACCTCTTTTTTCTTTGTTTATTTCATATGCCAATTGTCTTGAGCCCATATCATCTGTAGCTTCTATAGTGCCACCATTTGATGTGATATTTTCCTTGACTTGGTTTATTTGTTTCTCAATATCTTCTGGTTGAATTGTTGATTTTACTATAAACATAGTCTCATATTTTCTTATTCTGTTCATTTGTTCTCCTTGTGGGTTTGCCGACTTGTGCCAGCAAGGTATTTATCAGTTACAGTTGCCAATAAAGTCAATGATTATATCCAAAAGATACTAAATGTTTGCTTAAGTAAACCACCATATACTACTACAATAAGCTTTTAAAGGATATATATAACAAACAGCTCTTTAAAATCTTTGTTTTTAAGATATATATTGTATAATAGAATCACAAAAATGGGGTCTTAGCTCAGTTGGGAGAGCATTTCGCTGGCAGCGAAAAGGTCATCGGTTCGAACCCGATAGGCTCCACCATTTTTAACTATTGTAAATTTGGAACTATCTTTTTAAACAAAACAAAGATAAAAAAATCTTCACTTTTATAGATAAAAAAGTTTTAAACAAAACAAAATCTTATCCAATGAGCTTTGAATCTATGGTTTGATCCATTCGTGTTGATTGTGCCAAATACCAGTAAAAGATGGTTCTATATATTGTATATCTTTATCTATGACTGTTATGCTGTTTGGTATATATAAAAATATATATGGTTTGTCGTTGACTATTTGTCTAAAGATATCTTTATATATTTTAGATAGTTTTGCTCTATCTATAGTTTTTGCCCCTTGGTCTATAAGTTTGTCCACTTTTTTATTGTCATAATAGACAAGATTAAAACCACCTTTAGTAGCACTACTGCTGTGCCATAGCGGTTTGGCATCTGGCATAAGAGATAAGCCCCAGCCTAACAATATAGCTTCATAGTTTCTAGGCGATACTATGGTATTTAAAAAAGCTTGCCACTCCATAACTCTTATTGAGATATCTATACCTACTTTTTTGAGCTGATGTTGGATAATCTGTGCAGCATATACTCTTGTAGGATTGTTTGCATTTGTTATGAGTGTAAACGATAGCGGATTTTTTGAGTCATATCCAGCTTGTTTGAGTAGCTTTTTTGCTTTTTTAGGATCGTATTTAGATGGTTTTATTTTATCATCAAAAGCAAAACTATTTGGCAAAAATGGTCCAAAAGATATCTTACCGTGACCAAAAAAAAGTATATCAATAAGCTGTTTTTTATCTATAGCAATATCCAAAGCTTGGCGAACTCGAATATCTTTAAACTTTGGATTTTTTAGGTTTAAGCCCATATATGTATATGAGAAACTTTGTTTTTCAACTATTTGAAAATTTTTTTTAAATTTTTTATCTATTTGCCTATCTATTTGAAGTGGCGAGAGTGTGCCTATGTCAAGTGATTGTTGTTTTAAAGCAAAAAACTGAGTATTTGAATCTGGCAAAAACTTATATGATATAGTCTCTATCTTTGGTATAGGTCCAAAATAGTTATCATTTCGTACTAACAATATATCTTGAGATGTTTTCCATGATTTTAACTTATAAGCACCAGTGCCTATTGGTTGTTTGTTAAATTTTGAGGTCATTAGGTCTTTTTCATCTTTTAGTATGTGTCGTGGTAAAATACCCATCATCCATATATGCAAAGCTTTAAAATATGGTTTTTTGTAAACCACCTTGATAGTCAAACTATCTACGACTTCAACCTTTTTGACAAACTCAAAATATGTTTTATGTGGTGTAAAAATTTTGGGGTCTATTATCTTTTCATATGTCCACAATATATCATAAGCATCCATAGGTTCGCCATCGTGCCACAAAACTCCTGGTTTTATTTTTACAATAAGTGTGGTGTTGTTTTCAAAGTAGTGCGACAAAGCTAAATCATAAACGATATTGCCATCTTTGTCATATTTGAACAAACCATTAAAAAGCTGATTTGTTATCATACTGCTTGCACTATCTGTAGATAAAATAGGATTTAGCCTGCTTGGATTTGATGATATGCTTAATTTTAAAGTAGATGAGTTTAAGACAACTACAGATAGAAAAAGGAGTATATATCTCATCGTTGTAACCTATTTGATATAACAAACAAACAAAATGTAACTAAAAATATAAACAATCCAGGATAAAAACTCACCCACCATGCTATATCAAGTATAGCTCTGCCATCGCTAATCAAGCTACCCCAACTCATCTGTGGAGGATTGATACCAAGCCCTAAAAAACTCAAACTAGACTCAGCAAGTATAGCTCCTCCTACTCCAAAAGTCCAAGATATTAGAAATATAGGAGCTAATATCGGTGTGTAGTATTTTAGCAATATTTTTAGCTTGTTTGTTTTAGCTATATTTAGTATATCTATATATGGCATATGTGTAACTTCATATGCTCCTGCTCTTATGAGTCTAGCTGTCGACATCCAGCTTGCTATTGACAACACAACAACCAATACAAATATAGATGCATCTACATAACTTATGATAGCAAGAAGCAGAAAAAATGTAGGAATAGTTAGAAATATATCTATAACTATGATAATAATTTTATCAGTTTTAAAGCGAAAATATCCAGCACTCACACCAACCATAAGACCTATAAAAGTGGAGATAGTAGCACTTAAAAATCCTATGATAAGCGATATCTGCCCACCTTGTAAAATCCTAGCAAATATATCTCGTCCTAACCTATCAGTACCACATATATGTGCCCACGATGGAGACAAAAGGATATTTGATGCATCAAGTTTATATGGCGATACTGTATAGATATATGGCAAAAGAAACATCATCGAAGTTATAACTATCAAAACAAATATAGCAGTTTTATACATAATAAACCAAAGAGCTTCGCCCAAATTTTTTTGTTTTGTTTGTAGTCCATCTGCCTATATTTTTTGGCATAGGGTATGATGACTGGCACTCAAATACTATCAAACTTATATTTTGGTTTTTTATCTGCTTTAGCATATCAAAAAGTTTTTCATATATGTCGTGTGTATCTTCGAAGATTGGAAAAGGAGGGTCTATATAGAGTATCAAACTCTCATCTTGGTTGTTGTATCTATCTAAAATTTGTGGAGTTTTGTCAAAACTATCTCCATATACCAATAAAGATTTTACATCATCTATATTTTGACAGTTTTGCTTAAGAGTATCAAAAGATTGTTTATCTTTTTCTATAAAATAACACCTCTTTGCACCACGACTGATAGCCTCAAGGCCGATAGAGCCACTACCTGCAAAACACTCTATAAAAATTTTGTCTATGATATCATATGATACTACATTGAAAAATGATTCTTTTAAGATAGATTTGCTACTTCTTGTAGTTTGCAAACTCGGAAGTTTGATCTTAGCACCCTTATATTTTCCTGCTATTATATGATTGAATAATGGTTTCAAATCAAGTAAACCACCCTTTGATATTTTCAAACATTTTATCAAAACCTTTTTGATATGGTTTGCTTTTGATACCAAAACTCTCCTGTAGTTTATCAAGAAGCTTTTTTTGTGTATCATCAAGTTTTTGAGGATATACTATCTTTATTTGGACTATAAAGTCTCCTTTGGTATAGCTATTGACACCTTTGACACCTTTGTTTTTAAATACAAAATGCTCTTTGTCTTTACTGTTTGGTGGGATATTTAAAGATAGTTTGCCATCAAGACTAGGCACATCTATAGTCGCTCCTAAAGCTATTTGAGTAAAAAATACTGGCACTTCAAGATATATATCATCTTCGTGTCTTACAAAATGCTCATCCTCTTTGACTTTGATATTGATATACAAGTCGCCTCTGTGGTTGTTTGGATCTATGTTGCCTTTTTTGCTTACTCGTATTCTGTTGTTGTCGTTTATGCCTGCTGGAATTTTTACTTTTATTGTATCTTTGATAGTATCATACCCTGTGGCTTTACAGCTTTTGCATTTTTGTGTTACTGCTTGACCACTTCCTTGACAAGCTGGACAAGTCTGAGCAAATGTCATAAAACCTTGTCTTGAGTGTATCTCGCCAACTCCACCACAACTTTGACATTTGCTTAGTTTTCCATCTTTTGCACCTGTGGCTTTACAGCTTTTACATGCTGTTTTGTAGTTGTATTTAAGCTCTTTTTCAACTCCAAATATAGCTTCATGAAATTTTATCTCAAGCTGTTCGAGCATATCAAGTTCGTAGCTATATCTTTTTTGTTGTGTTTGTTGTCTTGAAAAACCACCAGAAAAAAGATCTTCAAACATACTGCTTATATCTTCAAAACCACCATGATGTTGCCCTTGGTTTTGATGGACTGCTTCTTTGCCGTATCGGTCATATATCTCTCTCTTTTTTTCATCGCTTAATACTTGATATGCCTCATTTACGGCTTTGAAGTTCTCTTCTGCTTCTTTGTTGTTTGGGTTTTTATCTGGATGGTATTTCATCGCCATTTTTCTGTATGCTTTTTTTAGCTCTGTTTTGTTTGCTGTTTTTTCAACAGACAAAATCTCATAATAACATAAATCAACCAATATCAAATCCTCTTTTTATCTATTATATCATAATATATTTAAACTTATTATGATATAGTAGGTTATGATAAAACAATTAAAAAACATAAATGAACTTGTGATGTTTAAGCATACCATATTTTCTTTGCCTTTTATATTTATAGCTATGATAGTAGCAAAAGGTGGCTGGTTTGGTTTTGAGCTACTTTTTCTTGGTATATTAGCAACAGTGACTGCGAGAAATTTTGCTATGAGTTTTAACAGACTTGTAGATATGGATATAGATATTCAAAACCCACGAACAAAGAAAAGACCAAGTGTAGATGGCAGAATAAGCAAAAAGAGTATGATTGTGTTTATATTTGCAAATATTGTTGGATTTGTTTTTGTGACATATCTTATAAACGATCTGGCTTTTGCTTTAAGTTTGCCTGTATTGTTGATAATAGGCGGATACTCATATGTCAAAAGATTTTCATATCTATCTCACTTAGTTTTGGGTATAGGGCTTGGTATGGCACCTATAGCTGGAGCAATTGCCGTGGTTTCATATATACCTATGTGGTCGCTATTTTTAGGTTTGGGAGTGATGTTTTGGGTGGCTGGTTTTGATATATTGTACTCTTTACAAGATATTGATATAGACAAAAAACTATCTATGTCATCTATTCCTGCGAAGTTTGGTTATAAAAAAGCTATGTTTATATCAAAAATACTACATATATTTAGCTTGATTTTCTGGACTATTTTTGTCTATATGGCACACGGCGGTATATTTGCATATATCGCTTTGGTGTTTAGTGCTATAGGATTAGCTTATGAGCACTATCTTATAAAAGACAATTTTAAGAAGATCGACCAAGCATTTTTTGTAGTAAATGGTTATTTGGGAGTTGTGTTTTTGATATTTATAACGATGGATAGCTTATGGTAGATTTGTATATATATGCTAAAAGCGGTCATGCTCATGGACTTGAAAATGTCAGAAGATGTGCAGTGCTTGCAAAAAGATTGGAAGAGTTTGACCCTATACTTGCTACTTGTGATTATAGAGCCGCAACATATGCAAAAAGAGTGCTCAAAGTGAAAAAGGCAGTGGGTATCGATATATTTGGAAACTTACCAAATATGATGACAAGAGGAGATATACTTATCTATGATACAGATGAACCAAGTGATACTATGACAAAACATATGAAAGAGTATTGCACCGCTTCATACAAAGTAGGAGTTGATATCGATGATATATTGATTGATGATATATTTCATCAAAGAGCAAAAATCAAAAAAGATGTTATGATGTTTTTTGGCGATGATGATTATTCAAATGAACTCTTAAAACTATCTGAAGGTATCGATAAGGTTGATATACCACTACTTTTAGGACACTATTTTTTTTATAAAAACGAACCACTACTACAAGATATATTTTCACAAACTATTGAAGATGATTTATATATACACACTATCAAAAGCACCAAATATCTATTGTGTTCATCAGTGCAAACTGCTTTGGAGTCAAAGATGAGCGGTAACTATCCTGTCTTTTATCATCGTTTGGACAAAACTGTCCAAAACACAAACTTGATAGATGAGTTTAACATTCCAAAAGTAAAAGGCAAAAATATCAAACAAATAGTAGATAACTTTTACAAGATTATCTCAAAACTACAATAGTAGTTCACTCTATCATTTAAGAAGCTCTTAGAAATTAAGAAGATATAAGTTTAAGATATGCATAAGTTTGTTTGGATAATATAGATAAAAATAGGACTACAATATATGGGAAAATATACTATATTTGGCAACCCAGTTTCACACTCAAAATCTCCACAGATGCAACAAGCTGGTTTCGCTTATCTTGGTTTAAAATGTTTCTATAGTAAAACAGAAGTAACAAATGGCGAAGATATCAAAAAAATATTTTTAAATCACAAACTACAAGGAGCAAATATCACAGTGCCACACAAAGAGGTGGCATTTGGTTTATGCGATAAAGTAATAGGCGATGCAAATGATATAAAAGCAGTAAATACAATAAAACTAATAGATAGTAAATTAGTAGGCTACAACACAGATGGAGCTGGGTTTGTTATGGCGATTGATAACTGGATAGATGATATAAGTTCAGCTTTGATATTAGGAGCTGGTGGCACAGCAAAATCAATAGCAGTAGCTCTTAAGCATCAAAATATAAAGACCACTATCTTAAATAGAAGCAAACAAAAGTTGGGGTTTTTTGATAGTTTAAACTTTAAAACATATACACACGATATGTTCAAAATAGAGAGTTATGATATAGTCATAAACACTACAACAGCTGGTCTAAACGATACTCAATATCCTATATCTAAAGATATTTTAGAAAAACTTCTTCATAGGTGTAAGGTTGTTTTTGATTGTATATATGGCAAAAAAACACCGTTTTTAAAATTAGCTTCCAAGCTTAACAAGCCATATAAAGATGGTGAAGATATGTTGTTGTACCAAGGGGTAAAGGCATTAGAATTGTGGAGTGAAAAAAAAGCAGACAAAAAACTAATTCAAGTTATGAAGGAAAGTTTAAAAACTTTATGATACAATGTACAGATGATTTAGAATATCTCTACAAAAAAGGATAAAGATGAAAAAAATAATTATATTTTTAATGTTTGTATGCACATACCAACTATTTGCATCGCCTGTTACTATCTTGCCATTTAAAGCAAGTTTTATACAGACAGTTAAAAACAAACACAATAAAATGATAGTTTATAGTGGCAACATATACACAGATAGGTTTAAAAATGTTTTATGGAGATATAAAAAACCAACTGTAAAAAATATATATTTAAACAAAAAAAATGTCATCATAGAAGAGCCTATGTTAGAGCAAGCTATATATACTACACTTGATAGCGGTGTTAGTATCAAAAGATTATTATCAAAATCAAAAAAAATAGCAAAAAATAGATACAGAACAACAATAAAAGGTATCACATACTATGTTACAGTAAAAGCAAAAAAACCAATAGATATAAACTACACAGACAAATTTGGAAATAAAGTTAAAATATCGTTTTCAAACATTCAGTCAAACCCAAGATATAAAGCTGGATTTTTTAAGTTCAAACCAAAAAAAGGTTATGATATCATCAGAAAATAAAAAACCCACAACAACAGTCGTGGGTTTTTGGTCGTAAAATAGTTTTGACTATTTAACAGCAGCTTTTAGTTTAGCTCCAGCTTTAAACTTAGCAACAGTAGATGCAGCTATTTTTATCTCTTTTCCAGTAGATGGGTTTCTCCCAGTTCTTGCAGATCTTTTAGAAGTGCTAAATTTACCAAAACCTATAAGTGTCACATCCTCTCCTTTTTTTAGAGCGTTTGTAACAGCATTTGTAAAAGCATTTAATGCAGAACCCGCATCTTTTTTCGAAATTCCTGCATCTTTTGCAATTGAGTCAATTAGTTCAACTTTTGTCATATTTTTCCTTTTTTGTTTTAATTCGCTAAAATATAATATCTTAACAAATTTGTGTATTATGTCATAATTTTGCTTAAAGTTAGATTAAACAGTCTATAAAATAAAGTTTATTTTGCTATTTTTACATATTTTATACTTTTTTATCTTTTTTATACTATATCGTAGTAAATTTTATAACTTTTAGGTATAATCTACAACTTTTAATCAAGATAAACTTGATAAACAAGAACTCACATGTGATAGTTCCAAAAGGGTTGTGCAAAATGCATGAAAGATCACAGAGGTATAAACCCAAAAAAAAGCAAAAGCAAAAAGGAAAAATATGGTAACGATGAAAGATCTACTTGAGTGTGGTATACACTTTGGGCATCAAACAAGAAAATGGAATCCAAAAATGAAAAAATATATTTTTGGAGTTAGAAAAAATATCTATATAATTGATTTGCAAAAATCACTCAGATACTTCAAATATACTTACAATCTAGTAAGAGATAGTGCAGCAAAAGGCGAGACTATGATATTTGTAGGCACTAAAAAGCAAGCAAGTGAAGCAGTAAAAACAGCAGCAATCTCTTGTGGTATGCCATATGTAAACAACAGATGGTTAGGTGGTATGCTCACAAACTATGATACTATAAAAAAAGGTCTAAGAAAACTTGAGATCATCAAAAAGATGAAAGAAGAGGGACAAATAGAACTTTTGACAAAAAAAGAGGCTCTTATGCTCACAAGAAAAGAGGCAAAACTTGAAGCATATTTAGGCGGTATCAAAGATATGAAAAAGATGCCAGATGCTATGTTTGTCATAGATACAGTTAAAGAGAAGATAGCTATACTTGAAGCAAGACGACTTGGTATCAAAGTATATGCACCACTTGATACAAATTGTGACCCTGATTTGGTCGATTTTCCAATCCCAGGAAACGACGATGCGATACGATCTATAGAGCTTTTTTGTAATGAGATGGCAAATGCTATGAATGAAGGTAGAGCAATGTTAGCAGATGAAAATGGCGAAGAGTTTGTACAAGAGATTGCTGGTTCAAACGATACAGAAAAACAACTCAAAGAAGATGCAGATGATACCAAAGCTGATACAGACAACGACACAAAAGTAGAGGTTGAAAATAAAGCAGATGAGCAAACAGCGACACAAAAAGTGACAACCAAACAACCAGATGAAAAAGAGGACGATACAAGCAAAGAGACTTCGGATGAAAAAGAGGAGAGCAAATAATGTCAGCTACTCCAAAACTTATAAAAGAGCTTCGTTCTATATCAGGAGCTGGTATGTTAGATTGTAAAAGAGCTTTACAAGAAACAAACGGCGATATAGATAAATCTTTGGCATATTTACGAGAATCAGGGTTGGTCAAAGCAGCTAAAAAAAGCTCAAACATAGCAGCAGAGGGTTTAATATCTTTGATCGTAAATGAGAACTTTACCAAAGCAACTTTATGTGAGATAAACTCACAAACAGATTTTGTAGCTAAAAATAAAGAGTTTTTAGCTTTAAAAGATGAGATAACATCCCATATACAAGATACAAATACAAACACAACACAAGAGTTAAACCAAACAAACATACATGGTATAAATTTTGAAGAGTATCTAAATAGCAAGATAGCAATAATCGGCGAAAATATAGTAGCAAGACGAATGATAAATATATCTAACAACAGCGGAGTTGTAAATGGTTATGTGCATACAAATGGCAAAGTAGGTGTGATATTGTCAGCAACTTGCGATGAAGATGCCAAAGAGAAAACAAAAAAACTACTAAAAAATATAGCTATGCACTCAGCGGCTATGAAACCATCTGTCATATCATATAAAGATATTGACCCAGAAGTTGTAAAAAGTGAAAACAAAGCAATCATAGCAGATATAACCAAAGAAAATGAAGAGCTAAAAAGATTGAAAAAACCACTAAAAGCAGTCCCTATGTTTGTAAGCAGATCTCAATTGACTGAAGATATCATAGATAAACAAAAAGAGATATTTCAAAATGAGTTAAAAGAACAAGGAAAACCAGAAAAAATATGGGACAAAATAATACCAGGAAAAATTGCAAGATTTATAGAAGACAATACTCAACTTGACAATAGTTTTGCACTTCTTAGTCAAACATATGTTTTAGATGATAGCAAAACAGTAGAAGAGGCGATAGCTCAGACTGACCCATCTATCAAAATCGTTGATTATGCTATATATGAGCTAGGCGACGGTATAGAAAAAAAGCAAGAGGATTTTGCAGCTGAAGTTGCTTCACAGATGAAATAATATGCAAAATGAAAATTTGATTTTATTGGAAGCTACAAACATCTCAAAAAGTTTTGATTATAAACTTTTTGAGAATATCTCGCTGAGTGTAAGACAGCAAGAGACTGTTTCAATAATAGGCGAAAGTGGATGTGGCAAGTCAACATTGCTAAATATCTTATCTACCCTTCTTGTCCCAGATAGTGGCGAAGTTATATACAACAATCTTAACCTTTATAACTGCAAAACAAAATATCTAACCAAAGTAAGACGAGACCACTTTGGTATCATATTTCAAGCACACTATTTGTTTCGTGGTTTTACAGCAAATGAAAATCTAAAAATCGGCTCAATACTTAGCGAGAACGACATAGACAATAAGCTTTTAGAGGATCTAAAGATAGCTCATATACTCAAACAAAACATAGGAGAGTTAAGTGGCGGACAACAACAAAGATTGTCAATAGCAAGAGTGCTTATAAAAAAACCTAAAATCATATTTGCCGATGAACCTACAGGAAATCTTGATAAACAAACAGCATATGAAGTTACAAAACTTTTATTTGAGTATGTCAAAAACAACAACGCAGCACTAATCTTAGTGACACACGATAAAAAATTGGCAGATTGTTGTGATACGATATATGAACTTGAAGATAATGAGTTTAATAAAATAAGATGAAAAATTTAGTTCTAATATCAAACTGTGTCAAGACCAAAACTACATGCGAGCTTGCTTTACACAATACAAATGTCCGTCTTACAACTGTTAGCAATATAGACCATGTGAAAAATGATAGCGATATAGTATTGATAGATGAGACATTTATGGACAAAGATTTAGGTATGCTAAAAGCTTATTGTTCAAAGATAAAACCCCTATGCTCTAAAATAGGTATCATGACAACACAAAGTCATATAGATAAAGATTTTGTTTCGTTTGTGGTTCATAAGCCATTTTTGCCTACAACTTTGGTTCGTATATTGATAAACGAGCTTAACAGTATAGATGGGTTTAAAGTTAAACTACAAGACAATTCAAAAGATGATCTGCCACAAAAAAGAAAGGTACGATACCAACACACCGCAACTACCCCAACAATAAACACAAAACAAGATATAGAAAAAAGAATAGACAGAAATATTGATATAAAATCAAAAGCGATAAACACTCAAAATCTATTAAACCAAAATGAGATAAACTCAATAAAAGGTTTGCTTAAAAGAACAATACAACAACAATCAAGAAAGAAAAATATTCAACTAAACTTTGATGGACTAAAAGATACAGATGCAAAATCAATACTCAAACCAAAAGATATCATATATCTTGATAATTTTGCAGCACAACAGCTTATGCCACTCTTTTCAGTATTGGATAAAAAAACTATAAACAATCTTATGGAAGGTCATGAGATATTGGTAAAATTAAAACTAAGAAAGTAAAAACTCTTTTGAAGCTTTTGTTTCGCCATTTATTATGATATCAAGTTTATGTAAACCTTTATAATATTTTCTTGTGCTAATCGTTTTAAAACTATAAAGTTTGGTTTTTTGAACTTTTATACTTTCATACTTCGCTTGTGATATTTTAAACACTTTTTTATTTGATTTGTATTTTCTTTTAAACCATATAGCATACTCTACTCTTAATAGTCCTAACTTCTGTTTTGATATAATATCAAAACAGAAGCGAAGGTTTTCACCCATCTTCACATCGGTTGATAATTTAAAATTTTCTATATCTATAAGTTTTGGTTCTTTAAAACCAAATATATCCAAACTCTCTTTGTCGCCATTTTTAAGCAGAGTTCTACAACCGTGCGATATGATATAATCAAGCGATTTTGTTTTGCCTATATTTTCTTTTGCAAATTTTATCACCAAATTTGGGTGATTTTTGGATATATCGTTAAGAGAGTTTGCTACAGATTTTTGGACATATCTCTCTTTGTCAAACTTTAAAAGCTCCAATATATCCAATACCTCTTTTGGATTATCTTTAAAGATATGCAAAACCGAAGCCCACGGAAGCAATGGACGAGAACCCTCAGATGCTAATCGTCTTGTGTGTAGGCTTTTGCTTTTTGTCCATAGTTTGAGCTGTTTTATAGTTTTTGTGGGGTAGTTTGATATAAACTCTCTTATAGCAAACTCACTGCTACAATTTTGAGTAAAATGTTCCAAATTTTTCATAGATATCTCAAAATAGTTCAAACCATAAAGTTCTACAAAATCTTGAAATATCATATTTTGAACTCTTTTTTTGCTATCCATAAGCAAAAAACTTTTTCTTAATATCTTTGATGCATATTGATAATCTAGTGGCAAGTATCTGCCCATACTTGCAGATATATGTCTCATTCTTTGTTTTAGTTTAAGGTTTTGCCACTTTTTATCAAAAACAGTATTTGTAAAACCTGTTTTATCAAAACTTTTGTAGTTTTGAATAATATTGTCTGAAACTTCTTGAATATATTGTTTGTCGTAAAGATTTTTTAAAACCACTATCGCTTATAAACTTTGAGTATATTTTCAATCTTTGATGAGGTATTTAAAAGCAACATATCAACCAAAACTATAGCCACCATAGCTTCACATACAACAGCTCCTCGTATGCCTACACATGGGTCATGTCTGCCTTTGAGGTTGCATATTGTTTCTTCATTTTTTGTATTTATAGTTTTTTGGTCTTGAAATATAGATGGTGTAGCTTTGAAATATATATCTAAAACTATCTCATCTCCGTTGCTTATACCTCCTAATATACCGCCACTATGGTTTGTGGCAAAACCATTTGGCAATATTGTATCGTTGTTGGTGCTACCTTTGTGTTGGCTTACTTCAAATCCATCTCCAATACCTACAGCTTTTACTGCATTTATCCCACCAAGTGCTTCAAAAAGTTTGGCATCAAGTTTGTGATACATAGGTTCACCCAGACCAATAGGAGAGTTCAATACAAGAACTTTCACAACAGCACCAATACTGTCGTGTTCGTTTTTAGTTTTTTCTATTAGGTTTTTTTGTGCTTGTTCTACATCTTTATCCAAAGAGTTTATCTCGCTAACCATAGCAAAATCAAAGTCAAGATTGTTTGCTTTTATATCTCCTACTTGAGATACTCCACTGAGTACTTTTATATTTAGTTGATTTAATATAAGTTTGGCTATTGCTCCACAAGCAACTCTACATGCGGTCTCTCTTGCACTACTTCGCCCACCACCTCTATAGTCTCTTAAGCCATACTTTGAAAAATATGTTATATCAGCATGTCCTGGACGAAATATATCTTTGATATTTTCATAATCTTTAGTTTTTTGATTTTGATTAAAGATAATCATACCTATAGGTGTGCCAGTTGATACTCCATCAAATAGACCACTTAGTATCTCTATCTTATCTTTCTCATCTCTGCTTGAAGTATATTTACTCAAACCCGGTTTTCTTCTATCCATCTCTTTTTGGATAAAGCTCTCATCTATCTTAAGTCCAGCTGGAACACCGTCTATTATGACTCCAATTGCTTTGCCGTGCGATTCACCAAAGGTTGAAAACCCAAATTTTACTCCAAAACTATTTTGCATTGTTTATCTCGTCAAGTGCGATTTTTGCTACAGATTGTTGAGCTATCTTTTTGCTCTTGCCACTTGCTTTTCCATAACATTTGCCATCTATCCATATAGATACTTCAAATATTTTTTTATGGTCTGGACCTATCTGTTTTTCTAGTTTGTATTCAGGAATTTGAGCAAAATGTGCTTGAGTTATCTCTTGTAGAGCAGTTTTATAATCTTCAAACAACTCATCTAAACTTATCTTTTTATACTCTTTTTTTATAAGTTTTAGTGCTACGGTTTTTACCTGCTGTAACCCTGCTTCTAAAAATATTGCACCCATAACTGCTTCAAATGAATCTGACAATATTGAGGACTTTTCTCTGCCGTTGTTTCTCTCTTCTGAATCAGACAAAAATATAAAACGACCCAAATCAATACTGTTTGCCAATCTTTTAAAGCCGTTTTCATTTACAATACCAGCTCGCATCTTGCTTAATTCCCCCTCATTTGATATAGGAAAATTTTCATAAAGATACTCTCCTACAATCAAATTTAACACAGCATCTCCTAAAAATTCCAATCTTTCATTGCTGTATGGTTTTTTGTAACTTTTGTGTGTGAGTGCTTTAGCTAACAAACCTTTATCTTTAAAGGTGTAACCAATAATATCTTCAAGCTTTTCAAAATCTCTCATATCTTTCCTTTTCTTGTAGCTTTGTAGCTTCATCTCTTGCTAATTTGTCACATCTTTCATTTTGTATCTCTCCATTGTGTGCTTTGACCCAATTTGCCTTTATGTCGTGTATCTTTGAAACCTCTAAGTATCTTTCCCACAAATCTCTATTTTTTACAGGTTTTTTTGCTGAGTTTTTCCATCCATTTTTTTGCCAATCATCAAGCCAAACACCTATAGCTTTGACCACATAAGATGAGTCACTAAACAGTGATATATCACAAGGCTCCTTGAGTATCTCTATAGCTTTTATGACAGCAGTTAGTTCCATTTGGTTGTTTGTAGTATCTTTTTGAGAGCCACTTAACTCTTTTGTTTTTCCTTGATAATCAAGTATTGCACCCCAGCCACCAAATCCTGGATTGCCAAGACTGCTACCATCTGTGTATATTGTTACTTTTTTTTTCATATAAAACTACCTATCTCTTTATGTTTCTCTTCTTTTGTTTTGTTGGTTATAGCAAAAGTTGGTTTGATAGTTAAGATATGATGACAAAACTGACATCTATCTTGATACAAAGGTGAGCTTTTTTTGCAGTAGCTACAGATATATTTAAATGCCAAATCAACTCTATTTGAGCCATTTTCCCTAACTCTTATGATGATATCAAGATGAAAATCATCACTTTTGGTTGCTTTTTTTATATACCCTTTTGCTGTGTATAGTTCTATAAGAAACTTGATATCTTTAATACTGTTTTGATCTATTTGTTCAAGTGTCATAAACCACAACATATCTACTATATGTGCAGGCTCAAACATATCAATATATCTCCAAAAAAGCTTAATATCATTTTGTATGAGATATGAAGCTACGAGTCTTTGGATATTTTTGTTTTGTTTTAACAGCTTTGTCAATGTTGTTGATTTCTCTTTTGTAGTTTGAAGAGGATCGTGGATTGTCATAACAGCATCAATATAAAAGGACTCTTGTGTTGTGTCTATATTTAGCTCGTTTAATACATCGATAATCTCTTTAGTCTCTTTATACAAATTAAGTTTTTCATATATGATAAGCAAGCTATTTAATGCTTTTATATTTGTAGGTGAAAACTTTATAACTTTTTCAAATATATCTTTTGCTCTTTGCAACATACCAGCTTGTAGATAAACTCGACCCAAATTTTCAAGGACTTGCTCTTTGTGTGAGCTGTTTTTGACAATTTTTAATAAACTTATATAGATATTTATAGTTTTTGTAATATCCCCTTGATGATTTAAAGTAGAGGAGAGTAGCATGATAGATTCAAATGACAAATTGTAGTTTTGATACATCTTGACATAGTCTTGCTCTTTTAGATAACCGTTGTTAAACCTTTTGAGTAGTTTTTGATAACTTCTATTTTGAATCTTTTGTCTGTAGATTGAGTAGATGTAAGTTATAGCAGATATTGCAAAAATAAATAAAAAAAACTCAATAAGACCCAAAAGAGGATCTCTATAAGACAACATCATACCTAAACTCCAAAATTTTATAATTTATTATACCATAAATACCTTATTTTTAATAACTTATGGTATAATAACAAACTTTAAAAAAAGGATTATTATGTCAAAAATAATATGGACAAAAATTGATGAGGCACCAGCATTAGCAACTTATTCGCTTTTGCCAATAGTAAATGCATTTACAAAAGCAGCAGGTATTGAAGTGGTTGTAAGCGATATTTCACTTGCAAATAGAGTTTTAAGTTCACAAGGTAAAGCGGTCGATGAGTTGTCAAAACTTGGTAAAGTTGTTTTGCAAAAAGATGGCAATATCATCAAGCTTCCAAATGTATCAGCATCTGTAGGCCAATTGATTGAGTGTATTACAGAGCTACAAGGTCAAGGTTTTGATATTCCTAACTATCCTGAATCACCTACAAATGCAGATGAAGAAAAAATCAAAGCTTCATACTCTGTTTGTCTAGGTTCTGCTGTAAATCCAGTCTTAAGAGAGGGTAACTCAGACCGACGAGCCGCAGTAGCGGTCAAAAAGTTTGCTCAAAACAATCCCCATAGACTATCTGCTGTAAGTAAAAACTCACAAGCTAGAGTCGAACATATGAATGGTGGAGATTTCTACTCAAATGAACAATCTGTGATATTGGACAGTAGCTCAAATGTCACTATAGAACTAAACGGCAAATGTTTAAAAGAACTTAACGACATAAAAGAGAAAGAGATTATCGATGCTACATTTATGTCAGTCAAAGCTCTTAGAAAATTTTATCAAGATACAATAGATAGTGCTAAAAAAACTGATACTTTATGGTCTTTGCACCTTAAAGCTACCATGATGAAAGTAAGCGATCCTATCATGTTTGGTCATGCTACTGAGATATTTTTTAAAGATGTGTTTGATAAGTATAGTGACGAATTTGATAAATTGGGCTACAACTCAAATATGGGCTTAGGTGATCTATATAAAAAATTGGAAAATAGCGATAAAAAAGATGAGATAATAGAAGCTATTGAAGCCACATATGCTACACAACCTCGTATTGCTATGGTTGATTCAAGCAAAGGTATCACAAACTTACATGCTTCAAATGATATAATCATAGATGCTTCCATGCCAGCTGCTGTAAAAACTGGCTGCAAAATGTGGAATTGGGATGATGAAGCTGAAGATGCTGTATGTGTGATCCCTGATGCATCTTATGCTCTATTTCATAAAGCTATGGTTGATGATGTTGTTGCAAACGGTCAATATGATGTCAAAACTATGGGAAATGTCTCAAATGTTGGTCTCATGGCACAAAAAGCAGAAGAGTATGGATCGCATCCAACCACTTTTGAGATTGAAGAAGCAGGAACTGTTGAGGTCAAACAAGATGGCAAAGTTTTGATGAGCCATACAGTTGAAGCTGGTGATATTTGGAGACTTTCAAGAGCTAAAGATATTCCAATTCAAGACTGGGTAAGACTCGCAGTAGAAAGAGGTAAGATCACAGGTTCTCCAGTTGTATTTTGGTTAGATGAAAAAAGAGCTCACGATGCTAATATGATCAAAAAAGTAAATAGTTACTTGAAAAACTATGACACTTCAGGAGTTGAAATCTCAATTATGGATGTAGAAGCTGCTACAAAATTTTCAAATGCAAGAGTAAGAAAAGGTCAAGATACCATAGCAGCAACTGGCAATGTCCTAAGAGACCATCTTACAGATATGTATCCTATTTTAGAGCTTGGAACATCTGCTAAAATGTTATCAATCGTTCCATTGTTAGCTGGTGGTGGTTTGTTTGAAACTGGTGCAGGTGGTTCTGCTCCTAAACATGTTGACCAATTTGTCAAAGAGGGACATCTACGATGGGATAGTTTGGGAGAATTTTTGGCACTTGCTGAGTCTTTAAGATTTATAGGCAACAAAAACAAAGATGCAAAACTAGCTGCCTTGACAGCTGGTTTGGATATCGCAAATGATGATTATCTTTCAAACAACAAAGAACCAAGCAGAAAATGTGGCGAACCAGACAATAAAGCTTCGCACTTCTTTTTAGCTCTATACTGGGCAAAAGCATTGGCACAAGGCGACGATGCTCAATTGGCTGAAAAGTTTGCACCAGTTGCAAAAGCACTATCGGAAAACGAAGATACAATCATAAAAGAGTTGTTAGCAGTAGAAGGCAAAGCTCAAGATATTGGTGGATACTTCAGACCAGATGAGAAAAAAGTAGAAGCATGTATGAGACCATCTGCTACACTTAACAATATCATCGACAATATTTAGTCACACTTAGATGAAAATATTGGACATTTGAGCTTAATTTTATTTTGCTCTTTTGTCCAATAAACTGAGTTTGTAGACAAAAACCGATTCTATTTACCTATTTTTACAATTTTTTCCTAAAATTTCAAATTTTTTTACTTTTTTATATGTTAGTTTAAACAAATCTTGGTATAATACTGGCACTCAAGGATAAAGAGTGCCAAATGAACAAAAAACAATATTTTTTAGAGAGTTTAATAGAAGCATACATAAAAGCCGCTGAGCCTATAGGCTCAAATAGACTTAAAAATATGTGCGATATGAACTACTCAACAGCGACTATTAGATCATATTTTAAACTACTTGTAGAAGAGGGAGCATTGACTCAAGAACATATAAGCAGTGGCCGATCGCCTACTATATGTTCGCTGAAACAATACTGGACAAATAGGTTAAATTTTGATTTAGATGAGATATTTTTAAAAAAAGTTGAAAAATATGCCAAGATGTTGGGTGTGACTGTGTTTATCAAAAGAAAAGCACAAGACACACTTAAAAGAGTTTTGAATATTGAAGATAGTTATATAATTTTAAAATTTGAAAACTTCTATATATCTACAGAGTATAATTCACTTTTGTATAAGTTTCTAAAAAGTTTAGAAAATTTAACAATAAACGAGATACTCAAAATAAGCAAAGATATAGGAGCAAATAGATTGTATAACAAGTTGTTGCTAAAAAATAGCACCGATAGATTTGATATATTTAATCTAAAACAGTTTTTAAAAGTTTGTTTGGATTTTGATATAAAAGATAGAGATATTAGAAAGTTTTTAAATGGTTCAATACTTGATGATATAACCCAAGGATTGTATTTTGAACAACTTTTGCCACGAGGCTTTATAGGAGTTTGTCACAATACTAAACAAAAAAACGAACATATCGATATGTTGGTTGTTGGTAAGTTAGCAAAAGATTATGAGTATTTTTACAAGGAGATAACAGTTTGAAAGAGGATAACAATAAAACAGAAGATATAAACAACGATGTTGATATTGAAGAAGAGTTAGCACAAAAACAAGATGAAACAACAGTAGATGAGGATCTAAAATTTGCTTCACTTGATGAAGAGTTTAAAATAAAAATGCAAAATAAAGTAGACAAAGCAAACAAAGAAGCAAAAGAGGCAAAAGATAAACTGCTTCGTGCTTATGCTGACTTTGAAAATTTTAAAAAACAGATATCAAAAGAAAAATATAGTGCCATAGATTATGCTAGCGAAAAGTTTGCCAAGGATCTGTTAGCACCAATAGATGCACTCCAAATGGCAATAGTTAGTGCTAAAGGTGATTTTGAACCATCGCAAGTAGTGCAAAAACTTCAAGAGGGTATGGAGCTTACACTCAAAGCTTTTAACAAAGCATTTGAAGCTCACGACATAACAGAAGTAGAGTATGACAAGTTTGATCCAGAGCTTCACAATGCTGTTATGAAAGTAGATAGCCAAGAGGTTAAAGCTGGAGAGATTGTCCAAGTGATGCAAAAAGGTTATCAATACAAGGACAGATTATTAAGAGAAGCTATGGTCTCTATAGCAAATTAGATTGTTTGAGATCTATCTTTTGGTTTATCAAGATAAGCTTGTAGATACAAACAATAAAATATGACAGATTGATATGGTGCGAAATCACTTTAAACTATATAAATTAAAATTTAAAGGATTTAAAATGGGAGCAACAATAGGAATAGATTTGGGAACTACAAACAGCTGTGTAGCTGTATTTCAAGGTGGTGAAGCAAAAATCATCGTAAACAAAGAGGGTAAAAACACCACACCTAGTATAGTAGCATTTACAGACAAAGAAGAGGTTCTTGTAGGCGATAGTGCAAAAAGACAAGCTATCACAAATCCCCAAAAGACTATATACTCTATAAAAAGAATTATGGGGCTTATGATAGATGAAGAGCATGCAAAAGATGCTCAAAGTAAAGTAGGCTACAAGATAGTAGATAGAAATGGAGCAGCAGCCGTAGAGATAGCTGGTAAGGTATATACACCACAAGAGATAAGTGCAAAAATTTTAGGCAAACTAAAAGTAGATGCAGAGAGTTATTTGGGTCAAGAGGTTACAGATGCTGTTATTACTGTCCCTGCATATTTTAACGATGCTCAAAGAAAAGCGACACAAGAAGCAGGAACTATAGCAGGACTAAATGTTCTTCGTATCATAAACGAACCAACAGCAGCCGCATTGGCTTATGGTTTGGACAAAAAAGGGGAAGAGAAAGTTTTGGTATATGATCTAGGTGGTGGGACATTTGATGTAACAGTGCTTGAGATAGGTGACGGAACATTTGAAGTTCTTTCAACAGATGGCAATGCATTTTTAGGTGGCGATGATTTTGACAACCGTATCATAGATTGGTTGGCAGATGAGTTTAAAAATGAAAATGGAATCGACTTAAGAGATGACAAGATGGCACACCAAAGACTTAAAGATGAAGCAGAAAAAGCTAAAAAAGAGTTAAGTTCATCTACACAAATAGAGATAAATATACCATTTATCACAGCAGATGCTACAGGACCAAAACACTTAGTGAAAACTCTAACAAGAGCAAACTTTGAAAAAATGACAAGTGATTTGATAGAAGAGACTTTAGATCATATCAAAACTGCTATGAACGATGCTGGACTTGAAAGAGACGAGATAAAAGAGATAATCATGGTAGGTGGAAGCACAAGAATACCAAAAGCTCAAGAGACAGTCAAAGAGTATTTTGGCAAAGAGTTAAACAACTCTGTAAATCCAGATGAAGTAGTAGCCGCAGGTGCAGCTATACAAGGTGGAGTTTTAACAGGCGATGTCAAAGATATCTTGCTACTTGATGTCACACCTCTATCGTTAGGTATTGAAACTATGGGTGGAGTGATGACCAAGCTTATAGAAAAAGGAACTACAATTCCAGTGAAAAAATCACAAATTTTTTCAACTGCTCAAGATAATCAACCAGCAGTTAGTATATTAGTAGGTCAAGGTGAAAGAGAGTTTTCAAAAGACAATAAAAGTTTAGGAAAGTTTGATTTGACAGATATACCACAAGCTCCAAGAGGAGTGCCACAAATTGAAGTTACATTTGATATAGATGCAAATGGTGTCTTAAATGTAAGTGCTAAAGATAAAGGCACTGGCAAAGAAAACAAGATAACAATAAGCGGTTCATCTGGATTAAGTGACGATGAGATAAACAAGATGGTCAAGGAAGCAGAGCTAAACAAAGAAGCCGACGAGAAAAAGAGACAAATCGTAGATGCAAAAAACCAAGCAGAAGCTATGCTACATAGCACTAAAAAAACACTTGAAGAGAACAAAGGTGTAGTAAGTGCCGATGAAGAAAAAAAGATAGTAGATGAAGCAGCAAAACTTGAAGAGATGTTAAAAGATGAAACAGTTACAAAAGAAAAATTAGACGAACAAACAAAAAAATTAACAGAAGCTTCAACTAAGTTAGCCGAAATGGTTGCAAAAAAACAAACCGCTCAAGCACAAGGTGAAGCACCAAAACAAGAGAAGAAAAAGAAAAAAGATGACGATGTCATAGATGCTGAGGTAGAGTAGTCTATTTTTTATAGAATAAAATCAAACCATCATATATAGGGTAGGACTTTTGTCCTGCCTTTTTTTATTTAAAATCAACCATCAAATATACAAGTAGTTTTAAAGCTTTTTAGATACTAAAGATAAGAGATATTGTAGATATAAAATCTTATACTATATTTTTTGTTATGCAAATGCACCTTTGTAGAGTGGTTTGTTTTGAAGTTTTAAAAATATCATAGCACTCATGACAGCATCGTTTAGGGCATCGTGTTTGCCAAGTGTTGGTATCTCTAAACTCTCCATGATAGTGTCAAATTTTAAGTCCACAAACTCGTGGGCTGATTTTTTTCTGTATCTTTTATAATACATAGAAGATATCTCAATAGTGTCGTTTGGTATTGTTGTGCCAATATATTGTTTAAAATAAGTATTTAAAATAGATATATCAAATGATATATAATAACCAACTATGGGTCTGTTTTTTATAAAATAGAGCAACTTCTCCAATGCCTTGTCGATAGTGTCGCCATTTTCTATATCTTGTGGCAGTATGTGGTGGATTTTGATACTTTCATCGCTTATTTTCTCTTTTGGTTTTATAAAAACTTCAAAAGATTTGCTAGTGATGATCCTATTTTTTTCAACCTTGACAGCACCTATGGATAGTATCTCATCTTTTTTTGGATTTAAACCAGTAGTTTCAGTATCTAACACTATATACTCATCTTTTGGGATATTTTGGTCAAAAACAAACTCAAACTCTTTTTTGGTAAGTTTACATAGCTGATAATTTCGTTTTAGATTTTTAAACATTAGGAGATATTGTCAAGTCTAAAATGGTTTGATATAAATTTTTTAAAATTGTTGACTATCTTAAAACTATCTTTTAACATATCTCGTTGTATTTTGGTGAGATTTCTTATATTTATCGTATTTGTTATAGGTAGATTGTTGTCAATATTGTCTATTTGTGCTTGGAGTTTTAGCCTTATTAACAACTCAAAAGCCTCTATAAGTTCGCTTGAGATATCTCTTGTCAATATCTTTTTTTTGTTTAGTTGTTTTATCCTTGCTATGGTTGATAGCTTTGTGATTTTATGCTTCAAGCTCAATGCCCTAACTCCTTGAACGATAGCAAATATCGCACCTTTTTTTAGATCTATCTTATCATCTTTTGTGATAAACTTTGAAAACAGACCAATAGGTGTCTCAAAAGCCAAAGTAGCTTTAGCAAAATATGCCATATAGACATCTTTGTCTTGAATTTTTTTAAACAAACTTGCCTTTAGATTGTCAAGTAAAGATATATCACCAGCTACTGCTTTAGCATCAAAAAATATAGCCATATTCATATAATCCTCCATAGCAAAAGCATCTATCCAGCTATCTATTTGTAGTTCGAAATCTTTTTTATTTTTTCTCCAGTAACTGTTTGTGACCATGATATTGCCATCGCACTTTGGAAATCCAAACTCAATAAGCTTTTTAACAAACTTCTTCATATATGGTTCATATAGTTCAATATCTATATCGTCGTTTACTATCAAACCATTGTCTTGGTCTGTTTTTAGTATCTGTTCGTCTCTGCCTTCACTGCCCATGACGATCAAGACACAACTCTTTTGTAAATCTTCTGGCACTAAAAGTGAAAAAAGTTTTTCATATATCTTGGCATTTAGTTGGGCTACCATCTTGGCTATATATGTAGTGCCTACACTTTTTATAAACAACGACCTTACAGTTTTTATGATATTTTCACTTGCTTTTTGAAGATCTTTTGTGTTTGAAGCTTTTGATATTTGGTTTGCTATGAGGTGGATATGGTTTGCAAAATAGCTTAATATATCTATCTGATCAACTATACCTATGAGTTTGTCATCTTTTAAGACTCCCACTCTTTTTATAGAGTGTTTGGTTATAGTCAAGAGTGCTTGAAATAAAAAATCATCATATTTGACACAAATTAAAGGAAAGTTTGCTATTTTAAAAGAACTTATCAAAAGATTGGCATCTTTTAATAAAACCTCTTTTTTCAAGATAGAATCAGTGATGATACCATATTTTTTATCATGCAATACAACTATAGTAGATGTTTTATAATCCAATGACTTTGCTATGGCATCTTTTAAGATAGTTTGCCCACTTACTATACAAGCTTTGTGTAGATATAGCTCACTAATTTTTGAGACCATAAAGCTTGACATATCATTGTCATATTGTTTAGTTTTTAGCGATTGGAGTCTATTTGATAGATTTTGTAAATAATACTCTTTAAACTTTTCGTTGGTTTTGAGTAAATTTAAAAATGTTTTTTTGTTTAACTCATAACATATCAAATCATCTGCTACTTTAAATAAGCTTGTTGTTTTTTCATACATAAGCGAATCAGCATCAAAACTATCATCTATATGATAAACCGCAGTTAAAATATCGTTGTTGTATTCATTTACTTCACCTTTTATGACAATAAAAAAGTTGTCTGGTATATTTGTAGGGGATATTATAGTTGTATCTTTAGCATAGTATCCTATCTCTATATTTTGTATAGCTTGATTTAGTTCAAACTGTGATAGTTTGTCAAATGGATGATAAGATGACAAAAACTCTTTTTGACTATTTAAACTCATATTTTGTCCTATTGTAAATCTTTTTAGTAGCCCTCAAACAAACACAATGATTTTATTTGAGGCTACTTTTTCAAGATGAGAAAATTCTCACCTTGAAACAATCAATGACCAGTCGCTTCGCCAACACCACTTGGTATTCTTATCTTTTCGATCATATCTTGAATCTCTTGTGGTGGCGGTGTAGTATTGCGAGATACCACATATGCCACTATAAAGTGAATTATCATACCAATAGTTCCTATACCTGTAGGTGCTATTCCAAATAGATAGTCAGCTTTGTCGCCTCCTAAAAATACAAAATATACTATATAGAAAAATGTAAACGACAACCCTATTGCCATACCAGCTATCGCTCCCTCTTTGTTCATTCTTTTGTCAAATACACCTAAGATAATCACAGGGAAAAATGAAGCAGCCGCCAAACCAAAGGCAAATGCCACAACTTGTGCCACAAAACCTGGTGGGTTTATGCCCAAATATCCAGCAACACCAATAGCAACCACCGCAGCAGTTCTTGCTAATCTTAGCTCATTTTTTTCACTAAGTGTAGATAAGCCAGTTTTTTTGTCTTTGTATAAAACTCTACCAAATAGATCGTGTGATATAGATGAAGATATGACCAACAACAATCCAGCAGCAGTAGATAAAGCAGCCGCCAAACCACCAGCTGCCATAAGTGCTATCACCCAGTTTGGCAAGTGAGCTATCTCTGGATTTGCTAAAACCATGATATCTCTATCAACATATATCTCATTTGCTATGCCGTTGTTGTTTTTAAGCTCCGCTTGTGTCGGTGCACCTTTTGCATTTGTCGTCAATCTTTGACCATGTTCGCCTCTTTTGTCTCCATCAAAAACAGGCTTGCCTTTAGCTCCATCAAATGCAGCTCCAGATGCATATTGTATCTTGCCATCTTTATTTCTATCGTTCCAAGCTAACAATCCACCAGCTTCCCATGTCTTAAACCAAGCTCCATCGTTGATAGTTTTGCCATCTTCTCTTAGTTGTTCGCCATTTATAAACTTGCTATACTCTACATTTTGCACATTGTTTATGAGATTTACTCTTGAAAATGCAGCAACAGCAGATATAGAAGTATACATGATAGCTATAAAGACCAAAGCCCAACCAGCACTTGCTCTAGCATCTTTGACTTTTGGCACTGTAAAAAATCGCACTATAACATGTGGCAATCCAGCAGTTCCAGCCATAAGCACAACTGTAAGCAAAAACATATTAAATACACTTCCTGGATCTGTATAGTTGTTGAAGCCTAAGTCATTGACAGCTTGGTCAAGTGCATGCATCAAGTATGTTCCTTCTGGTATCACTCTAACTCCATCGTCAAAAGCAAATGTAGTTTGAGCAAAAATACCCATCTGTGGCAAAAATGTGTCAGTAACTTGAAGTGACAAAAATATAGCAGGCACTGTAAATGCAAATATCATCACACAGTATTGGGCAACTTGTGTATATGTGATACCTTTCATACCACCTAATACAGAATAAATAAATACTATACCCATACCAATCATCACTCCAGTATTTACATCAACTTGTAAAAATCGTGAAAACACTATCCCTACACCTCTCATCTGTCCTGCAACATAGGTAAACGATATAAAGATTACAGCTACAACCGCTACAGTTCTAGCTACATCTGAGTAGTATCTATCTCCTACAAAATCAGGCACAGTAAATTTGCCAAATTTTCTTAGATATGGTGCAAGTAAAAGTGCCAGTAGAACATATCCACCAGTCCAACCCATAAGATAAGCACCGCCATCGCTACCTTTAAATGCTATAATACCAGCCAATGATATAAATGAAGCAGCACTCATCCAATCAGCAGCCGTAGCCATACCATTTGCTATAGGAGGCACTCCTCCACCAGCTACATAAAAATCTTTTGTAGAACCCGCTCTACTCCATACAGCAATAGCTATATAAAGAGCAAAAGAGAGACCTACAAATAGATATATCAAGCCTTGTAATTCCATAATATCTCCTTATTCATCTACACCATATTTTTCGTCGATTTTTTTCATCTTAAATACATATACAAATATAAGTGCAACAAATGCATAAATCGAACCTTGTTGAGCAAACCAGAAACCTAATTTCACCCCACTTACCTCTATCATATTTAGTTGATTGATAAATAGCACTCCACATCCAAGGGAGACTATAAACCAAACAGCCAACAACTTTAGTATCGTTGAGATATTCTCTTTCCAATACTCTTGTGCTTTTACAGTATCCATACAAACTCCTTTTTCTTGATTAGATACATTTAGAAATATCAAAAAATATAATATCTAAATATATCATATGAAATTATAACACAAAATAATAAAATCAAGCAATTTTTGTGGAGTTATTCTAAAATAATATTTTTTTGATAGCAATTGCTGCTTTTTTAGAAAAACCAGCATAAAAT
>JAOZJU010000027.1 GCA_029935705.1 Arcobacteraceae bacterium | reverse complement strand
ATAGCTCTGTCATTAAGAATTGCATCTGTAAAAAGCATCGGTGCCATATCTGGTCTGCCCCATGGTCCATATACAGTGAAAAATCTAAGTCCTGTAATTTGGATACCATAAAGATGGCTATATGTATGAGCCATAAGTTCATTTGACTTTTTAGTAGCTGCATAAAGAGATACTGGTGTATCTGTTTTATCTTCAACTTTAAATGGTTGAGATTTGTTTAGTCCATATACAGAACTGCTACTTGCATAAGATAAATTTTTTACACAAAAGTTTCTACAAGCTTCAAGTATATTCATAAAGCCTACTATATTGCTTTGGATATAAGCATGTGGATTTTCTATACTATATCTTACTCCAGCTTGTGCTGCAAGATTACATACTGCATCAAGCTTTTCATTTTCAAACAACTTATTTAATGTTACAGCATCTTCAAGATTTGCTTTTATAAACTTATGATTAGGATTTGTAGATGAAGTTACTAATTTATTTTCTTCTATTTCATCTTTTTTAATTCCTAGTTTTTCTAATCTAGCATATTTTAGATTTACATCATAATAGTCATTGATATTATCAAGTCCTACTACTTCATGACCCAATTCAAGAAGTTTTTTTGCCAAGTGAAAGCCAATAAATCCTGCTGTTCCTGTTACTAATATCTTCATCTCTTAACCTCATTTTTATCTATATCCAAGATATCACAAACTTTATCAAATAACTCTTCTGTAAAATTTAATATTTCTTTTATCTCATCTCTTGAAGGCAAACAATAATTTGGATTTGGATATCTGTCCTCTTTATAATAATTTGTTGCTTTTTTAAGTAATACAATTTCATCATCACTTATATTTATAAATTGTTCAACAATAAAATATATCTTTACTAGGTCATGGTCTTTAGGTATTTTTATATTTTCATTTGCCATGATTGACTTTAAAGCTTTTTCTAAAGCTTGTTGAAGTTCAATCCCTATAATATCTTCATAATGATCTGCTTCATATAACAATCTAGCAGTCTTTAGATTTCTCATAGCAAACTCTAGCCACTCTTTTGCATAGGTTCTATTTGGCATATATTACCTTTCCATGCTCTAATATATTTGTATAAAATTGATCTTTTATATTATCTATTCTATTCATCATCCTATTGGGGCTATCTACAAATATATCAATACCCAAAAGATATTTCTTTTGAATATCAAAAAGTCTTTTTTGAAGTTCTAGTTTATATTTACTAATATTATCAATAGTCAATCCATCTTTTAACAAAAACAGATCTATATCACTATCTTCATGTGGTGTACCATAGGCATAGCTTCCAAATAGTATAATCTTATCTGGATTGAGTGGTTTGAGTCGTTCTATTATGAGTGGTTTAAGTTCTTCTATGTTTATCATAACTATTATATTCCTTAGCTATCACTATTAAAGATATCACGAGTGTATAGTTTATCTTTTACATCTTCTAAAACAGTCTCAAATCTATTTGTCACTATTATATCTGATATATTCTTAAACTCTTCTAAATCTTTTATAACTTTTGAGTTAAAAAATTCATCTTCAGTCATAACAGGTTCATATATCACTACTTTAACACCTTTGGCTTTGATCCTTTTCATGATGCCTTGGATGCTTGAGCTTCTAAAATTGTCACTTCCGCTTTTCATAGTCAAACGATATATCCCAACTATCTTAGGGTTTTTCGCTAGTATAGAATCTGCTATAAAATCTTTTCTAGTGCTATTTGCTTTTACTATTGCTTCTATCATATTTGATGGCACTTCACTATAGTTTGCAAGCAGTTGTTTAGTATCTTTTGGCAAGCAGTATCCACCATATCCAAAGCTAGGATTGTTATAATGTTTTCCTATTCGTGGATCCAAGCTAACTCCAGATATGATATCTTTTGTATCAAGATTGTGTACTTGTGCATAAGAATCCAACTCATTGAAATACGATACTCTCATAGCAAGATATGTATTTGAAAACAGTTTGACAGCTTCAGCTTCAGTTGAATCCATAAGTAAAATATCTATATTTTCTTTTATGGCACCTTGTGACAATAAGTTTGCAAACACTCTTGCTCGTTCGCTTTTTTCACCTACTATAATTCTACTAGGATAAAGATTGTCATGAAGTGCTTTGCCCTCTCTCAAAAATTCTGGAGAGAATATAATCGAGAATTTAGAATTGAGATTTGAGAATTGTTTATTTAATTTTGCTGTATATCCTACTGGAACTGTTGATTTTATTATCACTGTAGCATCTTGATTTATTTCTATGATATCTTTTATTACAGATTCTATACTTGTAGTATCAAAATAGTTAGTCTCAGGATCATAATCTGTAGGAGTTGCGATGATTACAAAATCAGCATCTTTATATGCTTCATATTTATCAAGAGTTGCTTTAAAGTTCAACTTTTTTGTTTGCAAATATTCGCTTATCTCTGTATCCTCTATTGGCGATATTTTATTGTTTATCATATCTACTTTTTCTTTTACAATATCAAGAGCTACCACTTCATTGTGCTGTGCCAAAAGAACACTATTTGACATACCTACATATCCAGTTCCAGCTATGGCTATTTTGTAGGGTTTTGATTGAGCATTATTTTTTTGCATTGTTACACTTTTTTTCTTTATACCCATCAGGATTGTTACTTTGCCATTTCCATGAATCTCTACACATAGCTTCCAAATCTCTTGTAGCTTCCCATCCTAAGACCTCTTTTGCCAAACTAGAATCAGCATAACATACTGCTATATCTCCACTTCTTCTTGGTACTATCTTATATGGCACTTGTTTGTTACTTGCTCTTTCATAAGCTTTTATCATCTTAAGTACTGAATAGCCAAAGCCAGTTCCTATATTAAATATTGAAATATTAGCATTAAATTTATCTGAATTTATATAATCTATCGCTTTGACATGAGCATCTGCTAAATCAACTACATGTATATAATCTCGCACACCTGTTCCATCTTTGGTATCATAGTCATCTCCAAATACACTTAAAAACTCTCGTTTACCAACTGCTGTTTGAGAGATATATGGCATAAGATTATTTGGGACACCGCTTGGGTCTTCGCCTATAGTTCCACTCTCATAAGCTCCTACTGGATTAAAATATCGTAAGATTACTATTTTAAACTCATTGTCACTTATATATAGGTCATTTAAAATTCGCTCAATCATATACTTACTTGTACCATAAGGGTTTGTAGTATCACCTGTGGGGTCTGTTTCTCTAAGAGGTGTGTAGTTATAGGGGCTTTTTTCATCATAAACTGTAGCAGATGAGCTAAATACTATCTTTTTGCAGTTGTACTCTTTCATCACTTCAAGTAATCTTATAGTTCCTATGACATTGTTATCATAATACTCCAGTGGTTTTTCTACTGATTCGCCAACTGCTTTAAGCCCTGCAAAGTGTATAACCCAGTCTATATCATACTTTTCAAACACCTCTTGAACTCTTTTAGTATCTCTTATATCCCCTTGTTCAAACAATATATCTTTGCCTATGATTTTTGATACTCTGTTTATAGATTCTTTTGAAGAGTTACTAAGGTTATCATACACTACAAATTCATATCCTGCATTTGCTAATTCTACAAGTGTATGTGAGCCTATATATCCAGCTGCTCCTGTTACTAATATTTTCATCTATTTTAACCTTTCCATAATATTTAATAGTTCTATATCCATTTTAGATACCGCAAACCATTTTTTACCCAAATCTTTAAGACTAGCTCCAAAGTGGTAAACCTCTGTTTCATCGATGATGAGGAATCTATCGTGAGACAAGTTAAACTTTTTTATCTCTATTTTTTCATACTGCTCGTTGTGTTTTTTTAGGTCTAACTGCAACTGTTTTGAGATTGTTTTTGTGTAAAGAGTTGTTTCTATATTTGCATCTCTTTTAGTAAACAATACTAAAGTGCTTTCATCTATATAGTTATCTATAAGCTTTATAGACCTTTTAGCACTTTTTATAATATCGCTTAGGAAAATATATGCATCAAATATCTGACCATTGTAGAAGATGTGTTGTTTTTGCGGTATACCTTTTTCTTCAATTGCATCGAAAATCTCATTAAATTTATTATCATGTTTTAATGGTTTTTGCTCTATACTTTCAAACCTATCGAAAAACAGACTATTTGAGGAGATTAATTTTCTCATACTCACAAAAGACTCTATGATTTTTATGCTGACTTCTATAGCTATATCACTTGTCAACACAGCACTTAGCATAGAGACCCCTTGCTCTGTAAATGCATAAGGGCATGATGTTGAATGTTTCAGTGTTTTGAACCGGTCGCAATCTGCGACTAGTTCTTTTTTTTCAATTTCAGTAAGTTGAAATCTAAAGCTATGGGGAAATCTTTGTATATTTCTTTTGACTTGTTCATTTAATCTTTTTGTTTGAACTTCATACATCTCTGCTAGATCTCGGTCAATCATTACTTGAGCACCACGAATAGTGTAAATTTTGTTTTGTATTGATTGTTCATCAATAGCGATATCTAAATTTGAGGCTTTTATTTTTGCCATCATATAGCCTTAAGGTTTACATCGTAGTAGTCATTTATGTTATCTATCCCTACTACTGTATCACCATGATCTAGAAGTTGTTTGGATAATATATATTCTTTCTTCTCATCACAAAGATATTTATAAGATTTGGTTTGCATGGGTTAACCCTTTTATATTTTACTTTTTGTTGCTGCTATCTAAAAAAACAGCCAATCCTCTTCCACACTACAGATGCTTGATTGAAAATATTTCTATCTCTCTTTTAGGTTTGCCTAAAATTATGACAAACAAACAAATATCTTGCTTTGAAGTATCTTTGCCTTTTGAAATATCTTTTGCGATATCTTGTCATATATTATATCTAAACTATCTTAAACAACATTTGTAAAAGCTAGCTTTAGCTTCAACCCAAGATAGATTTGTCCTCTTTGGATAAAATAATAAAATTCAAAGGAGTTGTATGAAGTCAAACAAACTCAACCAAATCAACATTTACTATTTTAAGACAAAACTACAGGTACCTACTGCTTTCCATCTTGTATCGAAAAAAAGCCTTTAGAAAAAATGTGATATTTTATGACAACGAAGCTAATGCTATACGAGATAGGTTTAGAGCTTGCAAGATATGTTTCAAAGCAGCTTCTTAGGAGTTTTGTTTTTGGTAATTTTTTGAACTATTTGTATTTATAAGCCCCGCTACAACTACTAACACCAAACTAAATATATACGATATATAAAGTGGTTCGTCAAATATGATTATCAACAAATATGCCGACAACACAGGTGTAGCAAATATATATGGTGCTATATATGAAGCATCTTTGAGTTTGAGTGCCTTGATCCAAAACAGATATGAGATGCCATTTAGAAACACTCCGTTTATAACTATAGGCAGTATATCGACTCTTTGAGGTAGAGTTGTTTCGCTAAAAAAGAGCATAGATATCCACGATGCTACAGTAGCTACGAGAAAATAACCAGTGATAGCCCCTATGGGTTCTAGTGTGATTTTCTTTGAGAGCACTGAAAACAGAGCAAAAGAGCCTGCCCCCACAAACACCAGCACCAAAACTTTGGTATTTGATATATCTACACTTGAGATATCCCCTTTGGTGACTA
Source organism: Arcobacteraceae bacterium (assembly GCA_029935705.1). Taxonomy (GTDB): domain Bacteria; phylum Campylobacterota; class Campylobacteria; order Campylobacterales; family Arcobacteraceae; genus B24-G6. Next base: position 9,920 of record JAOZJU010000027.1, on the reverse strand, counting down.
CTATTAGCACTGCTAAGAATCCCAAGATTATAGATATAAAGTTTTGTTTGGTTATTTTCTCTTTCAAGATGACACCCCCAAACACCACGATAAGTATAGGCCAAAGATATTGCACTACTAGCACCTCTAAGCCTATAGCATATTTGTAGCCAAAATACAAAAATAGATAATATATATAAGTGCCCAAAAACCCAAGCGAAACTACAGTAAATATATCTTGAAGTTTGTATCTTAAAACCAAGTGAAGCTTTTTGCTTGACAATCCTACAGTTAACATAGTCAAAAAAGAGACCAAGCTAGAATAAAACAGGTATTGATGATGATCCAATGTTCCTTGTGCCAATTTTGCTGTCACTGGTATCATAGCCCACAGTAGCACACACAAAGCGACATAGATATAAGCAGTGCTACTATGTTTCAATCGCATAAGTCCTTAAGTTGCCAAAGCTGTAGCTTTGGTGGTAGCTGTTGTCATAATACCTTGCTTAGAAACTGTTTTGTGTGTTCTTTTTGTGGATTTTCAATCACTTGCTGAGGAGTTCCTATCTCCTCTATGAGACCTTCATAAAAAAAGGCAACCTTGTTTGATACCTCTTTGGCAAAAGCTATCTCGTGAGTTACTACTATCATAGTCATACCATCATTTTGCAATAGTCTTAAAGTATCCAGCACTTCGCCTACAAGCTCTGGATCAAGTGCTGAAGTTACTTCATCAAACAACATATAATCAGGCTTCATAGCCAATGCCCTTGCAATCGCCAATCGCTGTTGTTGTCCTCCTGACATACGAGTAGGATATATATCCATCTTATCCTCTAAACCTACATGTATCAACTCTTTTTTGGCAATAGCAACAGCCTCCTCTTTTGACAAACCTTGCACCACTCTTGGAGCTAAAGCTGTATTTTCAAGCACTGTCATATGAGGAAAAGAGTTCCACTGCTGAAACACCATACCTAACTTTTCTCGTAGTTTGTTTTGGTTTGTTTTTTTGTCATGGACATCTACACCATCTACTATTATTTTGCCTTGCTCTATCTTTTCTATGGCATTGATACAATAGAGCAATGTAGATTTGCCACTACCACTAGCACCTATTATGCTGATCACTTCACCTTTTTGAACCTCCAAGTCTATGCCTTTGAGCACTTGTAACTCTCCAAAAGATTTGTGCACTCCTTGTATTTGTATCATATAGCCATACTCCTTTCTTTGTGTTGTCCATATTTTGATAGTGGGTATGATATAGCAAAATAAAACACCCCTACACCTATAAGTATCTCCAATGGTTGTTGTGTTCTTGATATTAGCTGTTCACTAGTGCGAAGTAGCTCCATATAACCTATGATAGATACCAAAGCTGAGTCTTTTATGACACTAAGTGCCACACCCAGCCACGAAGCAAATACAGTCCGCAAACCTATAGGAAACCTGATATATCTAATCGTTTGCCAATAGGTCATACCTAAGCTTCTTGAAGCTGTTCGCATAGAGACAGATACACTTTCAAAGCCACCACGAAACACTTCAGACATAAATGCCATAGTATAGATAGACAACACGATAGACCCAGCTACAAAAGGACTCAATGGATATCCTACTACACCTATATAAGTAGAGAAAAGTATCAGTTGAATTATAAGTGGCACTGTTCTAAATATATCCAAAACCAACCCAAACAAAAAGTTGATATATCTGTTTGACTCAGCTCTTACAAACCCTACAACAGCTCCTAAGATAGTGCCTACAGTTATAGCTACAAATGATATATAGATAGTATTTAAAACTCCTTGCAAGATAAACGGCAGATCGTTTATAGACAAAGGTGTAAACAAACTCACGATATATCACCTTTGAACAATATCTTAGCAGTCAAGTCAGCACCAAAAAGCACAAGCTTGGTTATGATATAGTAGATAACAGCCGCTACGATGAAAAACTCCAAAGTCCTAAATGAAAGGGACTGAAGTCTTTGAGTCTCGCCAGATAGTTCGCTCATACCGACCAATATGCCCAAAGAGCTCATGAGAATTGACCATACAAACTGGTTGGTTAGTGGGTGGTAGATTCGCCTAAACATTTGAGGCAATATGATATATCTATATATTTGATATGAGTTAAGCCCCAAAGATTTTGAAGCACTGTATTGTGTTTGTGGTATTGAGTTAAATCCGCCTCGAAAAGTCTCTGAAAGATAGCCAGCATTGATAAACACAAGTGCAAAAAAGACAGCAAAATATGGGCTAAGATGGATACCAAAAGCCCCCAAACCAAAATATGCCATATATATCTGAAACAAAGCAGGAGTGTTTCTTGCTACTTCTATCCATGTATTTGATATAGCATATAAAATTTTTGAGTTTGACATCTTGCCCAAACTTAAAAATATAGCCAATACTATACCCACCAACATAGATAGCAAAGATACATGCAAAGTGGTCCATGCACCTTGAAGTAGTTGTGGCATAGCATCAAATACTACATTCCAATGAAACTGATAATCACCCATAAAATTGATAGGAGTTCGTAGCTCTTTAGATACTACGAACTTAGATTCAATCTATTTGTTATCTCTTAGAGATTCTATCAAGCTTTGTGGAGCATCGCTACCGAAGTGTTTGTTGTATGCTTTGTTCATACGACCATCTCGTATTTGATGTATCAAAAATAGGTTAAGATAGTTTATCCAAGCTGTTTCGCTTCGTTTGGCTATCAATCCTACCACATCGTCATAGTTTGGCACAAATGGACCTGCTACAAAATCTTTGAACTCTTCTGTCTGAAGCTTGGTTGCTATGTTTGTATTTGTAGATATAAGTGCATCTATTTTGCCTTGATGAAGTCCTAAAAATGCATCGTTTTCACTTTTAAATGCTGTGTAGTTCTCTTTGCCCCAGCCCTTTTTTTCTGCATATGCTAGATACTCTGTCTCATATGTAGTACCCAAAGCAGCTCCTACTTTGACACCTTTTAGATCATCAAAAGAGTTTATATTTTTATCTTTGTGAGATATAACTTGAAATTTGAATACAAAATATGGATATGTGAAGCCTACTGATTTTGCTCGCTCTAAAGTATCTGAAGTAGAACCTATGACTACATCTGTCTTGCCAGATACCAAAGATGGTATTCTATCGCCCCATGTTAAGTTCAAAATATTTGCCTTGACACCCAAAACTTTGGCTAAGTCGTTACAATAATCCACATCAAATCCAGCTGGTTTGTTGTTTTTGTCAAAGTATCCCATAGGTGGAAAGTCCAATACCACACCACAATTTAGTGTGCCTGATTTTATAACTTTGTCCAACATATCGCCGTTTGTGTTGCTCACATTTGCTGATTCGCTCTGTTTTGCTCCATCTGTAGCTTTAACCTCTTTTGGTTTGTCGTTGCACCCTGCTAATACAAACATAGCTACTATCAATAATAATAGATTGATTTTTTTCATAATTTTCCCTTTTGTTTATTTTGGTTGCTCTAATAACCTCTATTGCTATAGCATAAGATTGTTTGTCTAAAATTGCTTATTGAAATACAAGATAGTAGAGCCGTCTTTAAATAGTATCTCAAAAAGAGATACTATTTGTTAACTTCTAACTAACAAGCACTTTTCAATGCTTCGATAGCTTTATCAAAGTCTGGTTCTGCTGTAATCTCTGGTACTAACTCTTTGTAAGTTACTTTTCCATCTTTTCCTACTACAAATATAGCTCTTGCAGTTACACCTGCAAGTGGTCCGTCTGCAAGAAGCATACCATAAGCATTTGCAAAATCTTTGTTTCTAAAATCAGAACATACTTTCAAGTTCTCAATCCCAGCAGTGCTACAAAATTTTGCAGCAGCAAATGGTAGATCCATAGATACAGTTGTCACTTCAGCACCATCGACTGATGCTACTTCTGTGTTAAATCTTCTTGTCTCAGCATCACACACTGGAGTATCAAGTGATGGCACTACAACTATAAGCTGTGCTTTATCTTTTGCTCCGCCTACTACCTCGTCTTGTAGCATAGGGTTGCAGTTTACTACTGTTACTTTTGGAGCATTGTCTCCTACATTGATCTCGTTTCCTGTTAAGTTACAAACTGTATCTTGTTTAAATGTTACTGTTGTCATATTTTTCCTTTATTTTAGGGTAATTTCCCTTTTTGTTTTTCACCTAATTTGGCTAACCCAAAAAAGATATATGCTATTATAACATAATAAGATAAAATTTGTCTCATTTAAAAATAAATATCTAATTATTTTTAAATTTATATTGATTTTATCTCTTTAGCTATCCTCTTTTTTCTATGATTTTATATATAAACCCTGTGTTGATTTAGCAGATGGTTTATGACTTAAAAAATCCAGCTTCTTTCAAAAACTGACTATGGACAAATGTTTGTCTTTTTATTTTGTCGTATTTTGCATATGATAGATACAAGATATCTTTAGCTCTTGTGACTGCCACATAAAAAAGCCTTCGCTCCTCTTCTATACTGCTTCCTTTTGCTATCAATCTTCTATTTGGAAACCTGCCATCCATCAAATCTATGATATATACTTCCACAAACTCCAAACCTTTGCTAGCATGAATAGTAAGCAGATTTACCCCGCTACCATCCTCTAACTCATTTGAGCCCAATACCATGGCATTGATAAATCTATCTATATCTTTATGGTTTGATGATAGGTGTTTTAGTATATCTACTTTTCGTTTGATTTTAAAGATACTAATCTCTTTGATATTTTCATCTATATTGCCATCTTTTTGTCTTGCTCTTTGGTTTGACAATGTTTGTGTGATATCGTCAAATAGTTTGCTTGAAACTATATGGGATATGATATTTGTAGGATTTTTAATCTTTTTTAATTCATATATAAGTTTGTATAAGTGATATAAAAACAAAACTGAACTTTTGGTTAGTTTGGGGTGTTTTAGTATGCTGTTTGATAAAAATTTTTCATCAATGCTGATATCTTTAAATCTTCCAATAGAACCAATCTCAACACAGTTATCAAAAAGTCCCAATTGGGTGTTTTTGGGTTTTTTTTGTTCATATGGGTTTTTTATCTCTTGATTTGGGTTTAATAACCCATCTATGATGCTGTTGTTTCCTACTCTCATCAAACCATCAAATATATCTTTGGCTATTGATTTGCCTATATTTTTACCATACTCAACTATATGTATAAATGCCATCATATCATCTACTCTAACCATAAGCACCATGATATCAAGCACTGCTTTGATCTCTTTGGAGTCAAAAAAACTATATCCACCTTTTCTTTTGGAGTTTATGCCCATATCTTTAAGGTGTGCTTCTATGCCATCTGCTGATGAGTTGTTTCTATATATGATAGCTATATCATCTAAAGCTGTGTTGCTATTTTTGATATTTGTAGCTATAAATTCGTATTGAGCATACAGCTCATCAAACTCAAGAAGTCGTGGTTTTATATCCTCTTCTATCCTTGTCACTTCAAGTTTTTTTTCATATATCCTCGGATTGTAGTTTATCACTTTTGAAGCTAACTTTAGTATAGATGTAGTAGAACGATAGTTTTTGGACAATGAAAAGAGCGATGCATCTTTGTGTTTTGTGGTAAATGAAGATATGATATTTATATCGCTACCATTAAATCCATATATGCTTTGGTCAAAATCCCCCACATAAAACAGTGATTTGCTACTAAACATATCAAGAAGTTTGCCTTGTAGTGGATTTGTATCTTGATACTCATCTACCAATACTTCATCAAACTCAAGTTTATTTTCTCTCATATAATCACACATATATATAAGCAGATCATCAAAACCAATATACCCATGTCTTTTTTTAAGTTGATCAAACTCATCTGTCACATCTTCATATATATCAGCAAAATTTTTGTGTGAGTCATTTTTCTCTACAATCCACTGACTAAAACTTTCATCAATTTTTGTGTTTAGATAATAGGAGTAAAGATCGTATAGATATGAACCATCGTATGGGTTTGTGTCGTTTTGTTGTGCTGGGAAAAGACGATTTTCATAAATCGAACGAAAAAGTGTCTTTAACTCTCGTGGAGTTTTCAATCTAATATCATATCCAAACTGTTTAAGAAGCTTATAGCTGACACTATGAAAAGTGCCACAGACTATTTTAGATGTCAGTTCATCGCCAAAATATTTTGATACTCTTTTTATCATCTGGACAGATGCTTTGTTTGTAAAGGTCAAAAGCAGTAGCTTCTCTGGGTTGTGGTGATTTAAAAGCAGATGTGCTATCCTGCCTACTATCACCGATGTTTTGCCTGTGCCAGCACTTGCTATTATCAAGTTTTTAGATGCACTGCTTGTAGCACAACTTTTTTGTTCTTGATTTAGGTTTGATAGTGGCATCTATGGTTAGGTATCAAAAATATTTAAAAAATAATCTTTTATTTTATCTATATCAAACTGCTTTTTCTCTAAAGTTTTTCTGTCTATGATCTCTATTTTACCATCTGTTGCATCTTTGCCTACAACTATGGCATATGGATAACCAATAAGCTCAAAATCACCCATCTTAAATCCAAATCTCTCTTTGACTCTGTTGTCAATTATATTTGATATGCCTATATCTTCAAGAGTTTTTGATATATCAGCAGCAATCTTTTGAAGCATATCATCTTTGCCATTTGATACTATAATATCAACCTTGTATGGTGCTAAATTTGGTGTCCATATCATACCCTTGTCGTCATGGTTTTGTTCTATGGCACTTGCTATTATACGACTAATACCCATACCATAACAACCCATCATAAAGTGTTGTTGTTTGCCTTGGTTGTCTAAAAATGTAGCATCAAGTGCTTTGGAGTATTTGTCTTGAAGCTGAAATATATGTCCTACTTCTATCCCTTTTTTGTATGATAGTTTGCCACCACAATCACAACTTTTGGTTATAGGTATATCTTTTAGTTCATCATAAGTTTTGTCGTTTATCTTTTCGTCTATATCTGTCATAGTCTCTATATTTGCTCCAAAATCACAACTATCACATACTACAATAGTATCTTCACCACTTTGAGCAACTATATGGAACTCACGACTTCCATCCCCTCCTATAGCACCGCTGTGGGCTTTGACTATACGAAACTCTAAACCCATAGTATCCAATATATTTTTGTATGTTTGTTCCATAGTGTCAAACTGTTTTTTTAAACACTCATCACTACTACTAAAAGAGTAAGCATCTTTCATCAAAAACTCTCTGGCTCTTAATATGCCAAATCGTGGGCGAACTTCATCTCTAAACTTTGTGTTGATTTGATACAAGTTTATAGGCAGGTCTTTGTAACTTTTGACTCTATTTTTCACCATCGTTACTACTGCTTCTTCATTTGTGGGACTAAGTACAAAATCATTTTGATGCCTATCTTTTATCCTCAACATCTCTTCACCCATCTCATCTACTCTGCCACTAGCTTGCCATAGTTTAAGTGGTGTTACAAAACTTAGACTTATCTCAAGAGCTTTTGCTTTGTCCATCTCATCTTTGACTATCTTTTTTACATTGTCCAAAACCATTTTGCCAAGCGGTAGATAATCATACAATCCAGCACCAGTGCTACATATAAAACCAGCTTGTAGCAGATATCTATGCGATGGTAAAACAGCATCTGATGGTATCTCTTTGGTTGTAGGTATAAAGATATCTGTTCTTTTCATAGTTTAACCTTTTTTAGGTATTATACCACAAAAAGGTTAAATATGCAGTGGTTGGATATAGACAAAAATATAGTGTGGCATCCTTATAGCTGTCTATCATCAAGCGACGAACCCATATTTGTCAAATCCACCAAAGGTACCAATCTTTACCTTGAAGATGGTTCTGTTTTGATAGATGGTATGAGTTCGTGGTGGAGTGCCATACATGGATACAATCACCCAAGTATCACCAAAGCTGCTAAAAAACAGCTTGAAAATATGCCACATATTATGTTTGGTGGTATTACACATAAAAATGCGATCAAACTTAGCTCACTTCTTGTAGATATCACTGGTATGGATAGTGTATTTTTGTGCGACAGTGGTTCTGTGAGTGTTGAAGTAGCTTTAAAAACAGCTTTACAATACCAACAAAACAAAAACAAAAAAACTTTTGTGTCATTTGAGTATGGATACCATGGCGATACATTTGGTGCTATGAGTCTGTGCGACCCAACTAACTCTATGCATAGTATCTACGGCGAGTTTTTGACCAAAAACATATTTGCCCCCGCTCCACCTTTGGGTTTTGATAGCGATATAAGCGATAGTATAGATATATTTAGAAAAATTATACAAAAACACTATCAAACAATAGCAGGTGTCATCATAGAACCAGTAGTGCAAGGTGCTGGAGGTATGAGGATATACAATCCTAAGTTTCTAAAAGAGGTTCGACAAATATGCGATGAGTTTGATTTGGTGCTGATATTTGATGAGATAGCCACAGGTTTTGGACATACTGGCAAGATGTTTGCATATGAGTGGGCAGATGTTAAGCCAGATATATTAACTATAGGCAAAGCTATGACTGCTGGCTATATGACTATGGCATCTATGCTTACTACTACTAAAATAGCAAAAGGGATAAAAGACAGCCAAGCTGGAGTTTTGATGCATGGGCCTACTTTTATGGCAAATCCACTAAGCTGTGCGGTCGCTATCAAGTCGATTGAGCTACTCATAAGCTCCCCTTGGCAAAAAAGAGTTAAAGATATAGAGGATATTTTTACAAAAGAGTTATCCAATGCTTTAAAATTAACTCTTGTAAAAACCGTGCGAAACATAGGAGCTATTGGGGTGATTGAGTTAAAAAGTGACAAATACTCAAAACAAATACAAAATTATTGTAAAAATCATGGTGTATGGATAAGACCATTTGGGAAACTCATCTATGCTATTGTAGCATATACTATCAAGAAAAAGGATTTGGTAAAAATAGTACAAACAATGATAGGTGCTATTTGGCATATAGAAAATAAAGGAGATATATGAAAAACCAAACTTCAGTTTTGATCACTGGGTGTTCCACTGGCATAGGGTTGAAGACCGCTTTGTATCTACAAAAAAAAGGTTATATGGTATTTGCAACAGCAAGATACCAAAAAGATGTCAAGATATTAAAGAGTAGGGGACTTCAAGCATATAAACTTGATGTGACTAAAAAGATTACAATTGAACAATGTCTGGAAAATATATTGTCTAAAACAGGTGGTAGTATTGATGTCTTGTTCAACAATGCAGGTTTTGGACAAACAGGAGCTATGGAGGATATCTCTACAGATGTTCTTAAAAAGCAGTTTGATACAAATGTCTTTGGGCTTTTTGAGGTTACAAATCAAGTGTTAAAAATCATGCAAACACAAGGTTATGGTAAGATTATTCAACACAGTTCAGTGTTGGGGTTGGTTTCTTTAAAACTCCGTGGCGCATACAACTCAAGCAAATATGCAGTTGAGGGATTGACAGATACATTAAGATTGGAACTAATCAATACAGATATCTATATATCTTTGCTAAACACTGGTCCTATTAGAAGTAACTTTAGACAAAATGCTATCAAAAATTTGAAAAAAAATGTAGATATAGATAGTTCAAGATTTAAAGATATTTACTATCGCAACATAAATGCTACGAAAAGTGATGTGCCGTTTAGTCTTGAAGCTATAGATGTGGCAAAAATAGTTGAGAAAATAATAGAAACAAAAAAACCAGCACCAAGATACTATATCACCAAAGCTACATATATATTTGGCATACTTAAAAGATTGTTATCTACAGCTTTGCTTGATAAGATATTGATAAAAGTCTAACAAGTTATTTTAAAACCACTTATCTCATCGCTCGTGACTTTTTAAAGTACATATTTTTGCTGCTTTTTTAGAAAAACCAGCACAAAAATCGGTTTGGCAGATGCTATTGT
>JAOZJU010000059.1 GCA_029935705.1 Arcobacteraceae bacterium | reverse complement strand
CAAAGCGAAGTTTCTTTAGAAAACAAGCGAAGCGAAGTTTCTTTAGAAAACAAGCGAACCAAAACTACTGATATAGTCACAGTGAGATTTGGCAATGTATTAGGCAGTAGTGGAAGTGTGATACCAAAATTTAAAGAACAGATAAAAAACGATCAAAATATCACAGTAACACATAAAGATATCACAAGATATTTTATGCTCATTCCTGAAGCATGTGAGTTGGTGCTCCAAGCTGGAGCTATAGGAAATGGAGGCGAGATATTTATTCTTGATATGGGTGAGCCTATCAAAATAATAGATATGGCTTATAAAATGATAGAGATAAGCGGTAAAAACAACTTAAAAGTTGATATAACAGGACTTCGGGCTGGTGAAAAACTATATGAAGAACTGCTTATAGATGATAGCGAGGCAAAAACTAAATATGAGTCTATTACAGTTGCAAAACCTACATATTATGAGATAGAGAAGTTAGACAAAGATATAGACAAATTATTGCAACTTAAAGATGACAAGCAGATAGTTGCACAACTTAAACATATAGTGCCAGAGTTCAATCACAACAATGACAATAAAAACTAAATGATTTTCATCTTGTCAAAACTTGTGAAAACAACTATATTTTAAAACACTCAAGACCAACCTTCAAGTAGTTGTATATTGGTATTAAGGTTGATGTTTCGCTAAAAAGAGAATATAAAAAAGGTTTAAAATGCAAACTAAGATAAACTATACAAATCAACCAACACTTACAGGCAACAACAAGCAAGAGAAAAAAGATGAGATAAAAAACTATTTTCTACACACATTTACAAAGTATGAATCTTTGTTTGATATATTTGTCCATGATGATATCTTTTATAAAAAATCAGAGCCTACAAGGCACCCTATGATATTTTATTTTGGTCATACTGCTGCATTTTATATCAACAAACTTATCTTGATGAATATCATAAGTAGTCGTATCAACAAAGAGTTTGAGTCTATGTTTGCTGTGGGTGTCGATGAGATGTCGTGGGATGATATGGATAAGACTCACTACAGATACCCACCTGTACAAGAGGTGCGAAATTACAGACAAAAAGTCAAAAAGTTGGTGCTAGAAACTATACAGAAGATAGATATAAAACTACCCATAACTCCAGATGATGATATGTGGGTCATACTTATGGGTATAGAGCATGAAAATATACACATAGAGACTTCGCTGGTGCTTCATAGACAGATGCCGTTAAAATACATCAAAAAACAAAACTACAAGATATCTCAAACAGACCACAAACCACCCACAAATAGTTTGATAGATATAGATGCTATGAAGATAACTTTAGGCAAACCACATGACCACAAGTTGTATGGCTGGGACAACGAATATGGCAAAAAAGAGAGCTTTGTAGAGAGCTTTAAGATAAGCAGATATATCGTCTCAAACAGTGAATATATGCAGTTTGTAGACGATGGCGGATACAAAGATAAACAATACTGGTGTCAAGATGGCAAGATGTGGTTACAAAGATCAAAAGCAACCTGCCCTACTTTTTGGATAAAAACAAAAGATGGGTATGATTATAGAGTAGTTGATAGGCAAATAGCTATGCCATATAGTTGGCCTGTCGATGTAAATCTATATGAAGCAAGGGCATTTTGTCGTTATAAAAGCATAAAATCAGGCGAAATATATAGTTTGCCAAGTGAAGAGATCTATAGGGCTTTTGTCAATAGTTTTGAGAAAAAAGAGAGCAAAACAAACAACAACCTAATCCACAATCACTCTATGCCTGTAGATATGTATTGTGTTGATAATGTTTGTGATATCACTGGCAATGTATGGCAGTGGAGCAGTAGCACCATCTATGGGTTTGATGGGTTTACTACTCACAAAGCTTATGATGATTTTTCTACTCCTACATTTGATGGCGAGCACTATATATTGTGTGGTTCATCGTGGGCTAGTTGTGGCAATTTGACAGATAAGCACTCAAGATATGCTTTTAGAGCTCACTTTTTCCAAAATGCTGGGTTTCGTTATGTCAAACAGCATAGCCAAAACACTACTGAAAAAACCCAGACAAACATATATGAAAGTGATGATTTGGTGTCGCAGTATTGTGAGTTTCAATATGGACAAAACCATATAGATACACAAAACTTTGCTGTGTCGTGTTTAAATAAAATAAAAAAACATATCACAAAAACAACAAAAGCTTTTGATATAGGTTGTGCTACTGGGCGATTGTCGTTTGAATTAGCAAGATATTTTGACCAAGTAGATGGTGTGGATTTTTCAGCAAACTTTATATCTGTCGGCACCAAACTTCAGCAAAAAGGAGTTTTGGAATACAAGATTATGAGTGAAGGTGAGCTTTATGAGTTAGCAAAAATAGATATGAAAAAATTAAAGCTAGAAAAGAACAAAAACAAAGTTAGATTTTATCAAGCAGATGCTTGCAACTTGAAAGATATATTTAAAGATTATGACCTAATCATAGCAACAAATCTCATAGATAGGTTGTATGACCCTGAACTGTTTTTAAACGATATTCACCATAGACTAAACGACAACGGCTTGTTTGTTTTAACTTCACCATACACTTGGCAAACGACATATACCAAAAAGAACAAGTGGCTTGGTGGTTATAAAAACAAAGATGGCAAAGATATTAAGACATTTGAGACTATCAAACAGATACTACAAAATGGTTTCAAACTCATAGACCAAGCAGATGTGCCATTTGTCATAAAAGAGACAAACAGAAAATACCAATATACATTTTCACATATGAGCATATGGAAAAAAGTTTGAAATATAGTTTTGAAACTTCAAACGACAGGTCAAAAACAAACAGCATAAAATACAAATGGCGAAAAAAGTTGTTTGGCAGTGATGATATAATCCCGCTTTGGGTAGCAGATATGGATATAGACTCCCCAAAGTTCATCAAAGATGCTATTGCAAAAAGAGTTTCAAGTGGTATTTATGGGTATGAGCAGTTTCCACAAACTGCATTTGAAGCACAAATATCGTGGTTGCATAGAAAATATGGCACCGATTATGAGACAAAAGATATGTTCTATTCTCATAGTGTAGTAGCATCTATGAGTATGGTTATAGAGGCATTTAGTGATATAGGCGATGAGATAATTGTATCGCCTCCTATATATCCGCCATTTTTCAAAGAGCCTAAAAGACAAGGCAGAAAAGTAGTCTTCAACAATCTTCAAAAAGACAAAGATGGTGTATATAGATATGACATAGATGATCTAAAAAGTTGTATCACCAAAAAAACCAAACTGCTATTTTTGTGCAATCCTGCAAATCCTGTAGGGCGAGCATGGAGCAAAAAAGAGTTAGATGAGATTTTGCAAATATGTATCAAAAATGATATAATCATATTTAGCGATGAAGTGCATTGTGATCTGGTATATGAACCTTTTAGGCATACTGCTATGTCGACTATACAAGGAGCTAGTGATATTACAATATCGGCTTATGGTATAGGCAAGACATTCAATCTAAGCGGTTTGGCCACATCAACACTCTATATACAAAACCACAAACTATACAAAAAGTTCAAAAAAGTTTATGACAAAAACCATATAAGTAGTGGCAACTGCTTGTCACATATCGCTTTTGAGACTGTTTATAGATATGGCGAGGTTTGGTTAGATGAGTTAAAAATACATCTGCTGTCAAACTACAATCAACTAAAAAATCTAATAGACAAATATCCACAATATCTTTGTATGACACCTATGGAAGCTACATATCTATGCTGGATAGATTGTAGTGGTATGGGAAAAACAGACCAACAAATAGCAGAGTTTTTTATCGCACAAGCAAAACTTGGATTGAGTCGTGGGAGTGATTTTGGCGACAATGCAAAACAACATATGAGACTAAACTTTGCTATATCTACACAACAACTAAATAGAGTATTAAAGCAACTTGACTATGCTTTAGCAAATATGA
>JAOZJU010000008.1 GCA_029935705.1 Arcobacteraceae bacterium | reverse complement strand
TTAAAATCCAATTCCAGTTTTGGAGTGCCGGTTCAATTCCGGCCATTCGCACCATCTTGTTGTTTAAATCAAACAGCATCACTATATGTGGAGGGTTGACAGAGTTGGTCGAATGTACCGGTTTTGAAAACCGGCGAGGTGCAAGCCTCCGGGGGTTCGAATCCCTTACCCTCTTCCATTTTATACTACAAATCAACTTAATTTTAAAATATCCTAACAAAACAACTATCAATTTTACCAAAATTTAATATATTGTTTAGAGCTTAAGCTTTTTGTCACTCTTTTGAAACATTGCCAAATCGCTTTGCTACAAGAGACTTTTGCTTGATATATAGATAGTAGTTTTGGTTGCTTTAAAATATTTTAAGGACTGTTTTTAATAATAATATGGTATAATAGATATATCAAAAAATTAAAGGTAAGATTATGAAAAAAGAGATTAAAATATATATATATCTATTTTTGTTTTTAGCTATTGGAATGCACTTCAAACAGTGGATAGACCACCCTATAAGACATCTATTGAATATCTCACATGGTGGGGCATTTGGTATTCCAGGTGTGATTCATCCATTTGTATTTACATTTTTGGGATATCTGCTTGTATTGTTTTTAAGATTTGTATTTAAAAAAATATTTAGATAATATAGGATAAATTTATGTCAAAAACTATGTACAAAACTTTGGAGCTAAATGAAGATGCCTCACCACAAGAGATAAAAAAAGCATATAGAAGATTAGCAAAAAAATACCACCCAGATGTCAACAAATCAAAAGAAGCAGAAGAGAAGTTCAAAGAGATAAACGGTGCTTATGAGATATTAAGCGACGAGAAGAAAAAAGCTCAATACGATATGCAAGGTGACAATATGTTTGGTGGTCAAAGCTTCCATGACTTTGCATCTACTCAAGGTGGCGGAGTTGATCTTAATGATATCTTAGCTAGTATGTTCGGTGGCGGTGGAGCAAATTTTTCTCATCAGTTTAGTAGTTCTGGTTTTGGTGGTGGATTTAGCCAAGAGATAAATATGGATATAGAAGCTAAGATATCAATACCACTTGAAGATACACTAACAGGCACTAAAAAAACCATAACAGTTGCAAACAACAGTTTTGATATCAAGATACCACAAGGCATAAGAGATGGTCAAAAGATACGAGCAAGAGGCAAAGGCAAGCAAACAAATATGGGAACAGGTGATTTGATATTGCATATCAATATAATAGATAGTGATCAATATATACAAGATGAAGATGATATAATTTTCAGATTTGATTTGCCTTTAAAAACAGCTATATTTGGTGGCAAAGTTGAAGTCGCTACTATCTACAAAACCTATACTCTAACAGTGCCAAAAGATACAAAACAGCTTCAAAAGTTTCGTGTCAAAAACAAAGGGCTTTTAGACAGAAAAAGATCAACTTATGGCGACTTGTATCTGCAAGCTAACATCACTATCCCAAAATTAAAAGATATGAGTGATAAGTTAAAAGATGAGCTAAAAAAATTGTGACAAATATCAGAAAACTACCGACAAAAACAAAACTTATATTGGTATTGCTTTTTTTGTTTGGTGTGGCAATTTATATATTAGTAGAAAATGGCAAAGAAACAAAAGCAAGAGATATACTCAAAACTTTGGGACATACAGATATAAAAGATATAAAAGTAGCAATAGTAAAAGAGTATCTAAATGAAAAGACCAACATAAAAGGATACAGATATACAGTGCGATTTGTAGACAATAGCAAAAACAAAGAGTGTCATGGGTTTGTATGGAAAGATTTCAAACAAAATGTTTTGGAAGATTTGATTTGTGAGTGATATATGATATCGATTTTAATATCAACAAGATGGGATAACTTTTGAGCACAACAAACAGACGAATAGATATAAACGAAGCTATTGATCTATACGATATGGATCTTATAGAGTTAGCACAGATGGCAAATAAAATCAGAGTGCAAAAATTTGGCAAAAAAACCTACTACAATATAAACAAACACATAAACCCCACAAATGTATGTAAAGATGTATGCCAGTTTTGTAGCTTTAGTGCAAATCGTAAAAATCCAGCTCAATACACTATGAGCCATGATGAGATATTGGACAATATCGCCAAAAGTATAGACAACGGCATAGATGAGGTGCATATGGTCTCAGCTCACAACCCAAATGTAGGGTTAGATTGGTATATGGATATATTTAAAAAGATCAAACACAAATACCCACAGCTACATATCAAAGCTCTAACAGGTGCTGAGATAGATTTTCTAAGCCGCCAACACAACAAATCCTATCAACAAATCATAGATATGATGTGTGAAAGTGGAGTTGATTCTATGCCAGGAGGCGGTGCAGAGATATTTGATGAAAAAGTGAGAAAAAGGATATGTGGCGGAAAAGTAGGAAGCAAAGAGTGGCTTGAAATTCACAAACTTTGGCACGAAAAAGGCAAAAAATCAAATGCCACGATGCTTTTTGGGCATATAGAAAGTAGAGCAAACCGTATAGACCATATGTTAAGACTAAGGAAGTTACAAGACCAAACAGGGGGTTTTAACTGTTTTATACCATTGGTCTATCAAACAAAAAACAACCTTCTTAATATAAAAGAACCATTGACTGCTGTAGAGATACTAAAAACTATAGCTATATCTAGGTTGGTATTGGACAATTTTGAAAATATCAAAGCATATTGGGTCACATCTACTATCAAGTTAAGTCTAATAGCACAAGAGTTTGGAGCAAACGATCTAGATGGCACCATAGAAAACGAATCAATAAACAGTGCAGCAGGAGCAAATAGCAAAGATGGCATAAAGTTAGATGAGTTTACAAGTTTGATAAAAAATAGCGGTTTTGAACCAGTCAGACGAGATAGTCTTTACAATACTATTCTTTGATTGTAGTTTAAGTTTATAGCTTTTAAGGTTATTTTAACAAAAGCAAACTTTTAAACTAAAATCCATAAAGAGCTGGAAATATCACTATAGTTGCCAAAACTAACATTTGCAACACTATAAAAGGTGCCACACCTTTATATATATCTGTCGTTTTTATATTTTTTGCCACACCTTTTAGATAAAATAGAGAAAATCCAAAAGGCGGAGTTAAAAAGGAGCTTTGAAGATTCATAGCTATAAGTATAGCAAACCATATAGGATCTATCCCAATAGTTTCACTTATAGGCAAAAGTATCGGAACAACTATATAAGATATCTCTATAAAATCAATAAAAAACCCAAGCACAAATATAACAAGCATACTTAATATCAAAAATCCCCACTTCTCTCCGGGTAAGCCAATCATAAGCTCCTCTACAATTGTATCAGCACCTGTATATACAAACACAAGTGAAAAAGCAGTAGCACCTATAAGTATAGCAAACACCATAGATGTTATTTTGACTGTCTCTTTGGCACTTGATACGACAAGGTTGATATTAAACTCTTTGTAGATATATGCTAAAACAATAGCACCAATCGCCCCTATAGAGGCTGATTCTGTTGGGGTTGCAATGCCAGCAAATATTGAACCTAATACCACAAATATCAAAAAAAGTGGTGGGACAATTGCTTTTATAGCATCAAATATCTGTTTTGATTTGTTGATATTTTCATCTTGAGGCAATGCAGGAGCAAAATCTTTATATATATGAGATGCTACTAATATATAAATTATATATACACCCACAAGCACAAAAGCTGGCACCAAGGCAGCTTTAAATAGATCGCCAACTGCTACACCAAATACATCAGCAAGTATGATGAGTATAATCGAAGGTGGTATTATCTGCCCTAAAGTTCCACTAGCACATATCGTGCCACAAGCTAAAGATTTGTTGTATTGATACTTGATCATAACTGGCAAAGATATCACACCCATAGCCACCACTGAAGCTCCTACAACTCCAGTGCTTGATGCCAACAAAGCTCCTACAATTACTGTCGATACAGCTACTCCACCTCGTATGCTACCAAACATTGTGCCCATAGCTACAAGTAGTTTTTGTGCTAAGTTTGATCTTTGAAGAACTATACCCATAAAAATAAATAGTGGCACAGCCATAAGTATTTTGTTTGTCATGATACTATATATACGAAATGGCATCTGTGAAAACATAAGATTAAACTCATCAAAAAACAAAATCATATCAAAACTGCTTGTAGATGTGATATTGACAAAAGCAGCAATAGCCCCAAAAAGTATGCTTATCGCTCCAAAAGTCCAAGCTACAGGATAGCCAACCACCAGCACAAACAAAGCAAATACAAACATATATATACCAATCATTGTGAAACTCTCTTTATGTTTGTTTGGATATAACCAATAGCAGAGATAAACAAAACTACAAATGCCACAGGTATCATAAGTTTTATGAGCCACCTATATGCCAATCCGCCTGGGTCTTCACTTATCTCACCATACAAAAAAGAATCATAGACAAAATGATAAGAACCATATGTGATAAACAAAGCAAATGGTATTAGAAAAAATAGTGTGCCAAATATATTTATATATGCTTTTATTTTTGTGCTTCTATTGTCGTATAAAAAATCAACTCTCACATGAGACTCTTCGTTTAGAGCATATGATATCCCAAATAAAAAAACAACAGAAAACAGATGCCACTCTATCTCTTGAACTCCTATGAAAGTAGTATTGAAAAAGTATCTAAGAACTACATCTATAAAAACATTTAGTATCATAAGCAACAACACAATTGATGTGAAGTTGCCTAAAAAGTTGTGAAGTTTTTTCAAATATATTTTACTTTAAACTCTCAGTAGTTTTGATATATCCATATTCGCCCATCTTTGACCATTGACGAGCTTTTTTGATATATGCTTTTTGATTTTTGTATATCGCTTTAAAGATTTTATCTTTAGATGCATAGTTGTTAAGCACTTCATCTGTAGCATCTTTCATCTTTTGCATCACTGGTTGTGGAAAAGATTTGACTTTAATATTTGGAAACTCTGTTTTCATCTTTGCCCATGCTTCGCTTGATGCATGAAAATTTTCATAATACATATCACTAGCACTTGCTTTCATAGCAGTGATCAATATATTTTGATAGTTTTTTGGTAACTTGTCAAATGCTTCTTTGTTTACCATAAACTGCATCTCACTAGCTGGTTCATGCCATCCTGTATAATAATAAGGAGCAACTTTGTGAAATCCCATCTTTATATCCATACCAGGGCCTACCCATTCAAGAGCATCAATTGTGCCTCTATCTAATGATGTGTATAGTTCACCTGCTGGTATGTTTGTGACACTAACTCCAAGTTTTGCCATAACTTCACCAGCTAGTCCTGGGATTCTCATCTTGATCCCTTTTAGATCTTCGACTGTATTTATCTCTTTTTTGAACCATCCGCCCATTTGAACTCCAGTATTTCCGCCAGGAAAATTAAGCACTCCAAACTTGTCATAAACTTTTTTCATATATCTCATACCATCACCATAATAAAACCAACTGTACTGTTCTTTCATAGTCATACCAAATGGTATAGTAGTAAACCAAATAGTGTTTATATCTTTGCCTTTCCAATAATATGAACCACTATGTCCTATCTCATACTGTTTGTTTTTGACAAAATCAAGTATGCCCAGGGGTGCTTTGTGTTTCTCTTTGCCATGAACTATTATCTTAAAATTGCCATTTGTCATATCGCTTACCATTTTTGCCAAATTGTGAGTAGGAGATGCAAGTGGTGTCAATGTAGATGGCCATGTCATAGCCAACTTCCATACTACTTTTTTATCTTTTGTATCTACTTTTGCCTTAGAAGCCTCTGCTTTGTTGTTCTCATTTGTTGTTGCTTTTTCTCCACAACCAACTACTATCAACCCTGTTATTAGCAAAGCTGAAACTATCATCAATATCTTTTTCACATCTATCCTTTTCTTTTGTAAACTACATCTTTTTTGTAGTTTTTGTATGGGATTATAACATAAAATGATAAAACAAAACTGCTTTTATTGGTTATTTTGAAAATTTGTTACAAATATCACTTTTTTGCTTAAAAATTATCTTATCATACTCTCTATCTTTTTCTTAACTATCTTAAAATCTTTACTATAGCTAAAACAGCTTCTTGTGTTGCATCCTAAATAATCACTACTTTTATCAAGATGTTTATATACAAATGGATATTTGACACTCTTTATATCTATCTTGTTTAAGTTTTGTTTGGTTGATTTGACAATCACTGGTTCTATCCTTTTCCAAGTTGCTACTATAAGAGCTTCTGGAAAATATGAAGGATAAGTTATAAGTCGGTCTTTGAAGCTATCTATTGTTTTGTTTGCTATATCAAGAAGTTTTCTATCGCTACTCATTGCTCCTAATAGCACCAAGTTTTGCAAATTTACCCCCAAAGAGCTTGCATATCCACCACCATCTATAGATGCTTTTACATCAAAACCATCGTTTGCCATATACCATTTGTCGTTTTTATAAAAAAGCTGGATCGATTTTTTGGTGATTTTGCTAAATAGATCAAAATATTTTTTATCCATAGTTGCTTGATATGCTTCAAACAAAGCAGATGATACAAAAGCATAATCTTCTAACAACCCTTTTTGGGTTGGTTTTTTGTGATCTATCGTTTGGTGATATAGTTCGCCATCTATATAAAATAGTTTCAAAAGCTCATCAAGCGACACTAAAGCCTCTTTTAGATAGTTTTTGTCTATAGTTTTTGCTTGAATTTTACCTTTGATATAGATACCATTCCATGCTGTATTTATTTTGTTGTCTATAAAAGGATAAACTCTTTTATCTCTCATCTTGCTTAAGAGTTTTTTTATATTTTCTACACCTATTGGTCTGTTTGTAGATGTGATATGTGGGTTTGATAGATCGCCATCAAAGTTGCCATCTTCTGTGATACCAAGATATTTAAGAGAGTTTTTTATGATATTTTGATCTATTTTTGATTTTTTGAGAGTTTTGACTGTTTGGTCATAATCATAAACAAAGAAAAATCCCTCATGATTTTCGCCCATACTATTTTTGCTATCGGCATTTGATGCACTTTTGTATAGATGTTTGGTCTTAAATCGTCTATCAATCTCATCTATAGTTTCTACAATAGTTTTTTCAAAAAGTTTATTGGGTCCATAAGATAAAGCTTTTGTATAAGCTGTAAGTGCTTCGGCATTTGTGTATAGCATCTTTTCAAAGTGCGGTATTTGCCACTTTTCATCTACAGCATAACGATAAAAAGCCCCATCTATTTGGTCATATATACCACCATTTGCCATAGCTTTCAAGCTTTCATCTGCTATGGTTTTTGTTTGGGAATCTTTTGTGATATCATATAAACTATAAAGCATAATTATCTTGTCAAACTGTGGAAATTTTGGACGATATGAGAAACCTTTGTTTGTTTTATCAAAACTACTTTTTGCTTGATTTATCGCAGTTTGTTGGAGTTTGTCATCGAACTTTTTGTTGGTTTTTTTTGTTTGTGTTTTGTTAAGAATCCTTAACACCTCTTTGCCTGATTTTATCAACTTTTCTCGTGGTATTTTTGGTATATCTTCTAATATCGTTACGAGTCCTTGTGAGCCATAACCTTTGGTTTTGGGTATATAAGTTCCTGCAAAAAATGGTTCTTTTTCAGGTGACATGATGATAGTAAGCGGCCATCCTCCGCCTCTTTGATTGAACACTTGATAAACTCTTTGATAAAAGTTGTCTATATGAGGAAACTGCTCTCTATCTACTTTGATGCTTATATAATCTTTGTTTAATAGTTTTGCTACAAATTTATCTTCAAAAGATTCATGTGCCATCACATGACACCAGTGACAAGTGCTATAACCTATAGACAAAAATATAAGTTTGTTCTCTTTTTTTGCTTTGTCAAATGGTTTTTGCCCCCAAGCATACCAATCTACTGGATTGTCTTTGTGTTGTAAAAGATAAGGCGATGTTTCGTGTGACAGATTGTTTGAAGCTATCATCATGGTTGCAAAAACAGATGAAGCTAAAATATTTTTAATCATTTTAAACCCTTTTTTATATTGTATCAAAAAAAAAGATATATTAGTGCAACATATGTTACATAGTGATTCTTTATCATATCTTATCGTATAATTCTTTTATATCCAATTTAAGTTTAATTTTTTTTTGTTATAATACTGAACATATCTATGAAACTAATATGTTTGTAACTTCAAGGTTGATTTTTGCTAAAAAACTTAAAAAATTCTCAAACAAACTTTTTTGAACTTTTTATAAAATTGGCCGTGGCGATTTTGTGAGTGAAAAGTTTCTATAAAAAACTGCTCTTTTTTAAAATTTGTTTTTTAACAAGAGGGTTTGATATCATAAGTTTTGTAGAGGTGGTATATGACAAAAGGATACAATCAGATGAGACACTTAATCACCGTAGATGATTTTACAAACGATGAGATAGACGATCTATTTAAAGATGCCACTATTTTTAGCTCACTTCAAAGCTGTGATATGCTTCAAGGCAAGTTAGTAGTCACACTTTTTTTTGAGAACTCTACAAGAACCAGAAGTAGCTTTGAGATAGCCTCTAAAAGATTGTCAGCAAAAGTGGTAAACTTAGATATAAGCACAAGCTCAAGCAGCAAAGGGGAGACTATAGAGGATACTATAGCAAACTTAAGTGCTATGAAGCCAGATGCTATAATCATTCGTCATAGAAATTGCGGTTTGCCACAAAGTTTGACAAAATATGTAAAATCCCCTTTGATCAATGCA
This sequence comes from Arcobacteraceae bacterium, assembly GCA_029935705.1. Lineage (GTDB taxonomy): Bacteria > Campylobacterota > Campylobacteria > Campylobacterales > Arcobacteraceae > B24-G6. The sequence continues at coordinate 36,685 of JAOZJU010000008.1, read as the reverse complement.
GGTGATGGTAAAAACTCTCATCCTACTCAAGCTTTGTTGGATCTATATACTATCAAAGAACATTTTCAAAACAATATCAAAAACAAAAAGATAGCAATAGTAGGAGATATAAAAAACTCAAGAGTAGCTTCAAGTCTTTTGTCGTTGTTGCCAAGATTTGGTATAGAACCTATACTTGTAGCACCTGCTTGTTTTATGCCACAAACTAAATTTAAAACTGCCAAACGATTAGAAGATGTGATAAAAGATGTAGATATAGTATATAGTTTAAGGACACAAATAGAAAGACACGAACAAAGTTTTTATAAAACACTCGATGAGTTTGCAAAAGAGTATTGTGTCACTAAAGATATTGTCAAAGATTATGATATACTCTTAATGCACCCAGGACCAGTAAATAGAAACATAGATATAACAGATGAGCTGTTAGATGACAAAAGGTGTAAAGTGTTAAGACAAGTTACAAATGGAGTAGCTGTTCGTATGGCTATACTAAAAAAACTAATAAAAGGATAGTTATGGATATCTATCATTATGAAGAGATTTTGAAAAATATGCATAACAAGATAGGAAATATAAAGCAGATTTTAAAACCAGATGAGACCAAAGAAAGATTGGCAAAAATAGAGCTTTTGGAACAAGAGCCATCTTTTTGGAGTGATCAAAACAAAGCTACTAAAATATCAAAAGAGAAAAATGGACTTTTAGGCAAACTTTCAAAATATAACAAAACCAAAAACTCTATAGATGAAACCAAAGAGCTGTTTGATATGGCAAAAAGTGAAAACGATACAGATACTTTAGATATGTTGTTTGAAGAGATAGGCGAGTTACAACAAACTGTCCAAAATACAGAAGTAGAGGTGATGTTAAGTGGCGAAAATGATACACTTGATGCTATAGTCTCTATCCATCCTGGTGCTGGTGGCACCGAGTCTTGTGATTGGGCAAATATGTTGTATCGTATGTATCTAAGATGGGCTGAGAAAAAAGGTTTCAAAATAGAGTTGTTGGATTATCAAACAGGAGATGAGGTTGGTATCAAAGATGTGAGTTTCATAGTAAGTGGCACAAATGCATATGGGCGACTTCAAGTAGAAAATGGTATCCATAGGTTAGTTCGTATTAGTCCATTTGATTCAAATGCCAAAAGACATACATCTTTTTCATCTGTGATGGTCTCACCTATGATTGATGACGATATAGATATAGTAGTTACTGACAAAGATATACGAATAGATACATACAGAGCAAGTGGAGCAGGTGGCCAACATGTCAACAAAACAGAGTCAGCTATACGAATAACACATATAGATACAAACATAGTAGTTCAGTGTCAAAACGACAGATCCCAACACAAAAATAAAGCAAGTGCTATGAAGATGTTAAAATCAAGACTTTATGAACTTGAGCTTGAAAAACAACAAGCGATAAAAGATGGAGTCTCAAAAAGCGAGATAGGCTGGGGACATCAAATCAGATCCTATGTGATGCAACCATATCAGCAGGTTAAAGACAACAGAACCGGCATAGCATACTCAAATATAGATGCCATACTTGATGGCGATATAGACAAGATGATAGAAGATGTTTTAATCCACAAAAACAGTTAAGGTTTGGTTTGCAAGGTTTTATCATAGAGTTTAGAGCAGTTAGAGATGAAGACCTTATCGTAACTATATTGTGCGAAGATCGAATAATTACTGCTTATCGTTTTTATGGTGCGAGACACTCTCATATAAATATAGGTTTTAAGATAGATTTTGAACTTGAAGATAGTTATAAAAGTGATATACCAAGACTCAAAGATGTTTTGTCGTTGGGTTTTGCATGGAGTTTTGATAGACAAAAGCTTTTTTTATGGCAAAATTTTGTCAAGCTTTTTTACAATCATCTAAAAGATATAGATGAGATAGAGTCGTTTTATTTTGAAATTTTAACAGATATATCAAAAAAAATCAACAAACAAAATCCAAAAAGAGCTATGATAGAGGCTTATGTAAAGCTTTTAGAGTTTGAAGGTAGGCTTGATTATAGTTTTGTATGTCTTATGTGTCAGCAGTTTATACCAGATGAGTTGTCGCTTATTCGTGGTTTTGTCGCTACTCATAGTAGGTGTAGTTATTCAAATAGTTTTGATAAAACTGCTATATCTTATCTGTTTGTTTACAAACAAACCATAAAATTGGAGGATAAAGATATAGACAGGCTGTGGAATATATTGCTTTTGGGTTTTTAAAGTAGCTTAACCATAACCATCTTGAAATCTAAATGCTATAAGATTTTGAAGCACTGCAAAAAGTATGACATAATTGATAAACGAACTTCCACCATAACTAAACATAGGAAGAGGTAATCCTACTACTGGAGCCAAACCTACAACCATAAGAATATTTACAGACATATTTACAAATATCAAAAGCCCTACACCCACAGCAAATGTCCTAAGAAGCATATCGTGTATAAAAAAGTTGTTTAGAAATAGTAGATGAAGTATCAAAAACATATAAAGCAACAACACAATCGTCCCACCTACAAAACCATATCGCTCTACAAGATAAGCAAATATAAAATCACTCGTAGCAATAGGCAGAAACTTTAGTTTGGTTTGAGTGGCATTTTCTTCATCTTGACCTGTCCAACCTCCAGAACCAATAGCGATGATAGACTGTTTGACATGATAGCTTGGTTTTTTGCTTAAAAAATCTTCAATTCGTTTTTTTTGATAATCTTTGATAAGGTATGTATATATAGATGGAGTAGCAAAAGCAAAAAGTAGCAGTATCGTTATCCATATCTTCATCTTGACACCTATGATAAAAAGTATGCCAAAACCTACAATCAAAAGCACCAAAGATGTGCCTAAGTCTGGCTCTATAACTATAAGAGAAAATGGCAAAAGTATATAAAATGATATATAAAAAAATCCACCAACTCCATAACCCTCTCGTGGTGGTGGATTGTTGTATATAAGATAGCCAATCATTAGTATAAATATAGGCTTAAATAGTTCCGAAGGTTGAAAAGTAAGTGAGGTAAGTGGTATCTCAAGCCATCTTGTGGCACCTAGTTTAGTTACACCTACAAGTTTGACTAAAATAAGCAAAAATATGCCTATCCAGTAAAAATATGGTATAATGTTAAAATATCTCCTAATAGGAATAAACAATACAAAGATAAATAGAACAAATGCTACAGCAAAATAAACCAACTGTCTGTTTGCAAGAGCTACATTTGTATTGCTAATTAGGTGATATGATAAAAATATGATAGGAATAATCAAAAAAAATGAAACATAGTCAAAATGGGAAAAAACTCTTTTGTTAAATACATGCATAATGGATAATTGTAGCAAAAAATACTTAAAAATAGGAAAATTGTGAATAAAAAATTTATAATAGATCAAAACAATCATAAGAAAAGATTAGATATTTTTTTGACAGCAATGTTAAAAGAGACAAGAAGTCAAATCAAAACAGTCATAGATAGCGGATTTGTAACAGTAGATAAAACAGTTGTTAGAAAAAATGGATTTCAAGTTGTGTTAAACAATATAGTAGAGGTCAATGTAGAGATAAAAAAAGAAAAAAGACAGAGATCTTCGCAGGATGAAGAGCTGGAAAAACTTGATATAAAAATCATATATGAAGATGATTTTATATTGGTTATAAACAAACCATCAAACTTGATAATCCATGATGCACCCACTGTTCATGAGCCTACATTGGTAGATTGGTTGCGATATAAAAAGATATCCCTTTCAACAATAAGTGGAGAGATAAGACACGGCATAGTCCATAGGCTTGACAAAGGCACATCAGGGGCTATGGTGGTTGCTAAAACAAACGAAGCTCATATAAAACTATCTTCTCAGTTAAAAGATAAATCAATGGGTAGGTATTATTGTATGATGATAAACCAAACTTTAAAACAAAATCAAATTATAAACAAACCACTTAGTAGAGATAGAAAAAATAGGATTAGAATATCAGTGCAAAATGGCGGCAAAGAATCAAAAACAGCATTTTTAAAATACAAAAAAGCTATATGCAATAACACCGAAGTGATATTTGCAAAACTATACACAGGACGAACACATCAAATAAGAGCACATCTAAATTTTATAAATAGACAGATAATAGGTGATCTTTTATATGACTTTAAAGGAAAAGATGATAAAATATACCTACATAGTTTTATCTTGTATCTAATACACCCACAAACTGGACAAAAGATGGTTTTCAAAGCTAGCTTTGATGACAAGTTTAAACAAAAATTAAAAGATGATTTTAATATAAAGGAAAATGATTTTGAAAAGATTGATGAAATATATCTTCATAAGCAGTTTAATAGTTTTATTTGATGGGTGTTCTACAAAACCATCACAAGCGGTTAAACCAAAAGTTGACAAAACTTTACCAACAGTAGATCTAAATAGCTTAAAATATATATCAAGTATGTCAAGCATAGCTTTAGAGTGGCACCCTGTAAATGACCCAAGAGTCGTAGGATACAACATATATAAAGCAAGGCCAAGCAAAACAAATAAAAAATTTATAAAAGCTGGAAAACTAAAAAATAAAAACAGCTCACACTGGAGCGATAAAAGGTTGTTGCCAAATACTACATATCTTTATAGTATATCAACTGTATCAAAAGATGGTTATGAATCTAAATCTACTTTGCCATTTGAGACAAAAACACAAAAAACATTTACTTCAGTGCCATTTGTAGTAGCTATATCACAACTTGCAGGACAAACAAAAGTGATGTGGAAGCCACATATAAACGAAGCTGTAAATTATTATATCATCCAAAGAAAAGAGAAAAAAGATAACAGTTGGCAAAAGATAGGTGAAGTTGAGGGTAGGTTGAGTGCTGAATATATTGATACAGACCTTGATAGTGATACTATATATTATTATAGAGTTATCTCAAAAACTTTTGATGATATAAAATCATATCCAAGCAAAGCAGTTCGCTCAAAAACCAAAAAGCTACCAAAAGCGATCAAGCCACTAAAAGCGACAACCTCTTTGCCAAGAAAAATCATAATAAAATGGAAAAAACCAAAAAATCTTAAGACTATTCAAAGATATGAGATATATAGAGGTTTTGGCAATACAAACCACCTATATAGTAGCATAGCAAAAGTCAGCAAAGATAAAGATACCTATACAGATATAGTAAATAGCGATGGTGCCACAAGGTTTTATAAAGTAGTAGCAATAGACAACGACAATCAACAAAGCACTCTAGATGTGCCATCACTTGCTGGCAAAACATTGAGCAAACCACTTCCACCTGTGATAACTCAAGCAAAAACTGGTGGGAACTTTATACAAATTGAGTGGAAGACAGTAGATAAAAGAGCAAAATATTTTTATGTATATAAAACCAAAGGAGCTATAGGTTTCTTAAGCAAACCTATAAAAATAGGCAAAATAAACTCAAAGATATTAAGAGACAAAGATGTAGTAAGTGGCGAGACTTATAGTTATAAAGTTCAAGCGGTCGACAAATATGGATTGATGTCTGAAAAGTCAATCGTAACAAATGTTAAATACTAAATAGTAGTCCACCATTGCCACACTGCCTTATAGATGATTGTTCAAAGGTTTCATACCCTTTTGTTTTAGATGATTATAAGTTTGTAGACGAGTTTACAAATACCAATCACAAAGATACTCTCATAGTTGTGTTATACAAAGATGTCGAGTTTGTTTTGTCTAAAAAAATTAAAAACAACAACATACAAATAAAGTTTGACAAAACAACAAGAGTATCACCTGTAAATATAATAAAAGGTGCGATAAAAGCATATATATCTGTATGTGGTGGGAAAATTTTATTTTCAAATCTAAATGAAAAATATCAAACTAAAACAATATCAAACAATATCAAAAATATAGAATTTTTCACCAACAAAGATGGTTTTGAAAACTTTTTGACAAACTTCAAAGATATCGCCATAGAGATAGGCTTTGGAAGTGGTAGGCATATTTTACATAAAGCATCACTTAATATGACGACTTTATACATAGGCCTTGAGATACACCCTACATCTATAGAGCAACTTGATAGACAAATAAAACAAAAAGATATAAAAAATATAATCATACTCTCGCATGATGCTAGAGTTTTTTTGCAATTTTTAAGATCAAATATTATAAAAAATATATATATTCACTTCCCAGTTCCGTGGGATAAAAAACCACACCGAAGGGTATTTAGCGATAGTTTTATAAAAGAGGCACAAAGAGTGTTGAAGCCAAATGGCAAACTTGAGTTACGAACTGATAGTTTGAACTATTTTGAGTATTGTATGAGTTTGTTTAAAAATTATGACAATATCAAGATAGAAAAAAATAAAAATATAGCAATCTCTAGCAAATATGAAGATAGATGGAGAAAAATGCAAAAAAATATCTATGATATTGTTTTGACAAACAAAACACAAAGCGATGATTTTTGTTTAAGCTTAAATTTTGATTTTTTAGGTATAATAGAACCTAAAAAGAGAATATCATCAAAAAAGTTGATCTTTGATGATTATTTTATAAGTTTTGGTGAGTTTTATCAAAATAAAAAAGGCAATATATTGATAGCAGTTGTATTTGGGGATTTTAATCAACCATCAAAAAGGTATATAATCATCAAAAACAAAAAAGCAAGATATTTACAAAGCAACCCACTAGGCACCATTACAAACAATAAAGCACACAAAAAAATAAATCAAATTTTAGGAGAGTTATGATAATCAAAGCATCAAATATAGAGATAACATATGACAACAAAAGATCTATAATAAACGACACAACATTTAAGATAAACGAGAAGGATTTTATATTTATAGGTGGTGCCAGTGGAAGTGGCAAATCTACTATTTTGAACTCCTTTTTTGGTGAGATTATCCCAATATCTGGCAACTTGTATGTCAATGGTTTTGATATGAACAATATAACATCATCGCAACTATTAGATTTAAGAAAAGATATAGGTATAGTTTTTCAAGATTATAAACTAATCAAAAACTGGTCAATAGAAGAGAATATCAAACTACCTTTAAAAATCAATGGCTACACAGATGAGTTGTGTGATACACAAGCAAATAAACTTCTTGAGCATGTTAGATTGACACATGTAAGAGACTCCTATCCTCAACAGCTAAGTGGTGGAGAACAACAAAGAGTTTCAGTAGCAAGAGCATTAGCACACAACCCAAAACTAATCTTAGCAGATGAGCCTACTGGAAATCTGGATGAATACTCAGCGAGTGTGATATGGAATTTGTTAAAAGGAGCGAATCAACAGTTAGGAGTTACTGTTGTGGTCGTAACTCACAGAGTGCCACAAAATTTTAGTATCGATTTTAGAAAATTCAATATAGACGGAGGAAAAATATATGAGAGTTATTAGTAGATATCTATCTTTTATGATACCGCTTGTATTTATGCTATTGTCTTATGAGCTTTATATAACACTTGACAGGTCAGTATCTGCTTATAAACAGAAAGTAACAGACAACTATACTATAGTCATAATATCACAAGATAAGCTAACCAACAACCACATAGATAACCTTTCAATAAACTACAACAAACTTAAGGAACTGAGCAAAGATGAGATAATAGATAGTTTTAAAAAACAACTTTCAGATGAGTCATTGCAAGTGCTTATCAAAGAGTTGCCATATTTTTACAAACTGTATCTAAATGAGTTTCCAAACAAAAAACAACTTAAAGCTATCCAAAATGAACTTAAAACTATAAGTCAAGTTATAGATGTAGAGGTATTTTCAAAAAAACACAATCAACAATTTTCTATGTTTTTGATGTTAAATAACTTTATTGCTATCTTTTTTATAGTTGTGATGATATTCTCAATTTTGATGATACTAAAACATATAAAAATATGGTTTTATGAACACAAAGAGCAGATATATATCATGCAACTGCATGGTGCAAATATATTTTATTATTCAAAAGAACTTATATTTACAGCATTTGTAAGTGCAGTTTTAGCTAGTATAATTACAATATTGATGACATTTTTTATAGCTGAAAATTTATCACTTTTTGTCTCAAGCGAGCTTTTAAAGCTTGATTATTTTCAAAATCAAATCAATTTGGATTATTTCAATATTTTTGGATTGTCAATCCTAATATCAGCTACAACAGTTTTATTTGTATTGGTTAAACAAAAATATGAAAATTAGATTTTCAGTTTTTCTATGGTTCTTGCTAAGTGTCATTTTGTATGCAAATATTGATAAAAAGATAGAAGAAAATAAAGAAAGACAGCAAAATATAAATAACCAAAAAAGAAAAACGACCAAACAGATTAAAAATTTGGTATGGAAGATACATACAACTACTAAAAAAGCAAAAAAGCTTAAATTAAATATAAAAATAGAGTCAAATCTTATAGAGAAAAATAGAGCAAAAGTAAGAGATAGCAAAAAAGAGCTAAAAGAGCTTAAAAAAACAGCAAAAGATATTCAAAAAGCCAAAACAGATATTGAGATAAAAATAGCAAAAACACTTGCATCTAACTATATCACTACAATAGCAACAAAACTTACAAATCAAAAATCAATTGATGAGATATTGGATACATATGTTTACAAAATATTAAGTATAGAATCAAAACGAAAAGTATCTTTGTTGTCAGTAAGATTTGATGAGATAAACAATAAAGAAAATATAATCAAAAAGCGAATAGCCAAGATAGTTGCAGTGATAGAAAAAGATAAGATAGACAGAAGAGAGCTTACCAAAAAGACAAAACAGCTTAAAAAAACCAAACAAAGTTTAAAACAAAAACACAAATCTTATCAAAAAAAACTTGCAAAAATAGTCCAAGAACAAAAAAAGTTGTCATCTATACTTGATAGTTTAAACATTGTCAAACAAGAACAACTAAAAAAACCAGATGAAAGTTCAATAGCAAATGATGAGTATGGACAAGATAGATTTAGCAAAAATATAGCTATGAATGTCAAAAGCATTGGTTACTCATCTTATGGAGTCAAAACTACAAGATATAGAGGCAAAAAGACTATAGCCCCTTTGAAGAGTTATACCATCACAAAAACATTTGGTGAGAGATATGACAAAGTATACAAAATCAAACTTTTCAATGATTCTATCACTCTTAAAACAAAAGTAGCAAATGCAAAAGTGTTGTCGGTATTTGATGGCAAAGTAGTATATAGCAAACACGACTCACAACTTCTTGAAAATGTGGTCATAATCAAACACAAAAACAATATACATACCATATATTCGCACCTTGATAAGATAGCACCAAATATAAAAAAGGGCAAATGGCTCAAAAAAGGTGCAACTATCGGCAGAGTAAAAAATAGCATAGGTTTTCAAGCTACTAAAAATAGCAAATACTTAAATCCAAAAGAGTTGTTTTGAGAGCATTGGCACTTTTTAGTGGCGGGTTGGATAGTTTGTTGGCTATGAAACTTGTCAAAGATCAAAATATAGATATCTTAGCAGTCTATATAGATACAGGTTTTGGCTCAAAAAACGAGAAGATAGATCAACTAAAAAAAAGTTGTTTGAGTATAGATGTGCCACTAAAAGTTTTGGATATAAAAAAAGATTTTTTAGATGAGGTGCTTTTTGATCCAAAATATGGTTATGGCAAAAACTTCAATCCTTGTATTGATTGTCATGGTTTTATGTTTAAACATACAAAAAAATTGTTAAAGCTATACGATGCTTCTTTTATGATAAGTGGTGAAGTGTTAGGACAAAGACCTATGAGTCAGAGAAAAGAAGCTATAGGACAAGTAGCAAAATTAAGTGGCGATGAAGATGACATAATCGTTCGTCCTCTTAGTGCAAAACTACTTAATATAACAAAACCAGAGAGATTGGGGTGGATAGATAGAGAGAAACTTTTGGATATAGAAGGCAGAAGTAGAGCAAGACAACTTAAACTTGTAGAGCAGTTTAATATCACTCATTTTGAGTCACCCTCTGGTGGATGTTTGCTCACAGATATGTCGTTTAGTCAAAGATTGGCTGAGTTTGTCAAATATGACAAATTGGAGACAAACGATATAGATACTTTGAAAGTTGGTAGGCATTTTAGGTTAGAAAATAAAGCTAAGCTCATAATAGGTAGAAACCAAGATGACAATATCAAGATGGAGAAAATAACAAATCCAAAATATCTAAAATTTGTTGTCCAAGATGTTCCAGGACCTTTGTGTATGATAGAAAAAAAAGCAAATATGCAAGATAAACAAGTAGCATCTAAGATAGCTATAACATATGCAAAAACAAAGCCAAATCAAAGCTACCAAACTACTATAGATGAAACAACTTTTAGTGATACAAAGTTTGAAAATAAAGATTTAGTTCATAGATATATCATATGATTGAAAGATGAAACTATATCTTTAGTCTAAAGCTCTTTTAGAAGCTATATCCATAGAAAAATACAACCTGTTCTCCTTCGTCGCTTGTAGCTATATCTAATCTTGCTGTCATAGTGTTAAATAAAACCCTTATGCCAACTCCAGTTGAGCTTTTCATATCTTCATATAGTTTATGATTGTTTTTATCATTTACTTGTCCAAACTCTTGAAAAAATGCTATTTGGATACCAGTGTTGACACCTTTCCAAAGATATTTATCAAATGGCTTCCAATAGTTTTTGATATACCATCTATGTTCAAACCCAAAAAAAGCAGAGTATGTGTCATAAAATCTACCTTGTGGATAGGCTCTTAATCTTTGTGTGCCACCTAAAGATGTGGCATTGCCTTTTTTTACTTCATGCTCTCTATCTTCTCTTACTTTATCGTATATGGATTGATCGCAACTTGTGTCAAGTGGGTCGCATTGATACTGCGTTGGATCTACTTCGCCAACTTTTGTGATAGTTGCTTCGGAGAAAAAATAGTTTGCCACAAATATATGAGTATCTTTGACTATAGGAAAAAATCCAGTAATAGATATATCTCTTTGAAATCCATCGCTTAACTTTTTTTCATCATGCTTTATACCCAAAGTTTCAAGCTGGACTCTATATCCTACTTTTGGGTCAAGTCTGCTGTTTGTGTCATCAAGATATATGCCATATCTATATATGGTTGACCTCGTGTTGCCTATATTGTTAGCAACTTGATTGCCATCTTTGTCTCTTATCGCATTTGGGTTGATAAATGTTTTGGTAAATCCAGCATATAGTTCAAGCTGTTTGTCAAATCTGATATAAGATAGCTCAACACCCTTAGCTTCAAACTCTTTTGTATCAAAATAATACCTATCCTCTTTTTTAGAGTCTCTACCTCTTGTATAAGCCTCAACGGTGCCATCTTTAAACTGTAGATATGCCCCCGATAGGTAAAATTTGTGATCCTTTTTTTGATATAAAAGAAGGTCTAAAAATGTCAAGATATTTAGGTCAAAATCCCCTTGCATATGTAGTAGCATAATATCTGTATCGGTTTTGAAAAGATTGTTTGCTAGCACTCCAGCACCACCTGCTTTGCCAAGTCCTGGCATACTCAATACAAGCGGATAGATATAGTATGAGTTATAAGTTGTTTTAGTTTTATCTCTATGAAATGAAAATGGAAAAAGTTGGGTAATTAAAATAAAAAAAAGTAAAATAAGTTTCATATGTATTCTTTAAATGGTATCAAGAGGGAGACTTGAACTCCCGACCTCCGGCTTATGAGACCAGCGCTCTAACCAGCTGAGCTACCTTGACACAAAACTGAAGCATTATATCGTAAAAAGATAAAATCTAACTCAAAGAGAGTTAAAATTAACGATTTTTATCAAGATAGACCATAATAGCTTTTTGGATATGAAGTCTATTTTCTGCTTCATCAAATATCACTTTGTCGTATTTTTCAAATACCTCTAAGCTTACTTCAAGATCTCTATATGCAGGCAAACAGTGTAAAAATATAGCATCTTTTGAGGCTTTGTTCATCATATTTGTATCTACCATAAAACCTTGAAAATCTTTAAGCCTTTTTTGTTTCTCTTGCTCTTGTCCCATAGATACCCAAGTATCGGTAGTTATTACATTGCAATTTTCTGATGCTTTTTGAGGGTCATTTGTCTGAACAATCTTTGCCCTACTTATTTTTGAAAATTTGTCACATAGGTCTAAAATATCTTTTGAAACTTCATAACCAACAGGTGAAGCTATATTTAGCTCAAACCCCATCTTAGATGCCAACATCGCCCAAGATGATGCCATATTGTTGCCATCGCCTATATATGCTACTTTTAAGTTTTTCTCTAAACCATATTCACAAATAGTCAAATAATCAGCCATAAGTTGAACAGGATGAAACTTATCTGTAAGACCATTGATAACTGGCACAGAGGATACTTTGGCAAACTGCTCAAGCTCTTTTTGACTGTCGTTTCGTATCATAATCATATCAGTCATAGAGCTTATAACTTTGCTCGTATCCTCTACTGGCTCACCTCGTCCTAATTGAATATCGTTTGAACTCAAAAACAACCCAGTGCCACCAAGTTGATATATACCAGTTTCGAAACTCACCCTTGTCCTAGTAGAGCTTTTGGTAAATATCATCGCTAAAGTTTTATTTGGCATATATTTTTTATATATGCCACTTTTTGTCTCTTTTTTGATTTTTTTAGCTAAAGATATTATATGCATCAACTCATCTTTACTATAATCAGCAATAGTAAGAAAGTGTTTCATAGTTTTCCTTTGTTTTGTAAAAGAGACTATTATATCAAACAAAACTTAAGAAGCCTTAAAAACTACAAAATATCTATTTTAATGCACTCTTTTTAACTATAAAATGATACAATATACAAATTTAAAATCGGAGATCTATGTTATATATATTTTATTTCATTTTGTTTTTAGTCATCAATCAAATAATATACGACAGGTATATTCAGCGAAAAAGACAACTTCTCATAAACTATCCACTCATAGGTAGGTTTAGGTATATTCTTGAAGCTTTAAGAGAACCATTGAGACAATATTTTGCAAATGAGGATTTTTATGAATCAAAAGACAAAATAGACTGGGTATATAATGCTTCATACAACAACAGTGGTTATATATCATTTTCACCAAACCAACAACAACCAAATCCAAAATTTCTTATTAAACATTCAAATATAGTTTTAAATGAAGATGAGATAAACCAAGATATATCTGTCATATTTGGTGCTGACAAAAAATACCCATTTGTCTCAAAAAGTGTCATAAGCAGAAGTGGTATGAGTGATGGTGCTTTAAGTCCAGAAGCTACCAAAGCTTATGCAAAAGCAGCATATGAAGCTGGTTTTCCTATAAATACAGGCGAAGGAGGCTTGACAACCAATTTTCTATTTACTCATAGAAGTTTTGACAAAAGCTATATGGATATCATCACACTAAATAAGCTTGATAAATATCTCTATATCGTTATCTCAAAACTGATAAATCACCACACAGCTATCAAACTTATAAAATCCAAACATGTCAAAAAGGGTGAGATAGATTCATATGTGTTTGATAGAGAAAGATTAAATATGTATAGACCAGCTTGGGACAAACCGCTTGAAAACTTTCCAAAACAACCACCAAAAGATATGCCTGATACTATATACCAGTTAAGTTCAGGATTTTATGGTTGTAGAGACAAAGAGGGCAATTTTAGTCCAAATCGATACAAAAAGGCTATGTCGTTTTGTAAGGCTACTGAGATTAAGTTAGCACAAGGAGCGAAACAGACAGGTGGCAAACTTGTAGCATCTAAAGTAACACCATCTGTAGCATACTTTAGAGGCATAGAACCATTTAAAAATGCCTATGCACCAAATAGATTTAACAATATACAAAATCTAAAAGATCTTTTTGATTTTGTAGCAACACTTCAAGAGCTATCACAAAAACCAGTAGGTATCAAGATAGTCATATCTTCAAAAGATGGTTTTAAAGAGTTGGTTCAAGAGATGAAAAAACGAGACGAAAATTGTCAACAAGGTGTGCCAGACTTCTTGACAATAGACGGTGGCGATGGCGGAAGTGCCACCGCTCCACTCTTTCTTATGGATAGAGTTGGACTTGAGGCTAAAGATGCAATATTTATAGCAGATACAATTTTAAAAGAGTTTGGCCTAAGACAGAAGGTTAAACTAATAGCCTCTTCAAAGATATTAACCCCAGATGATGTGATAGTCAATCTATCTTTAGGTGCTGACATGGTAGCTATTGGTCGAGGTTTTATGCTAAGTGCTGGCTGTATTAGAGCTAAGATGTGTTCAGGAGAGGGAAGCCACAACTGCCCTGTGGGTCTAGCTACTGCAAATGTAAAACTAAGAAGGTCATATCTCATAAGACAACAATCAAAAAAAATAAAAAGCTATCATGAAAATTTGTTAAAAGGTATCAAAACTATATTATCTATAATGGGCAAAAATGATATAAAAAAATTGTCTCATGAGGACTTAACTTTTGTAGATAAAAATAGTTTCATCCATGCAGATATAAACAGATATCTTGATAAAAAGATAAGATAATTTATGAAAAAAGTGTTGTTACTTTGCACTGGAAATAGCTGCAGAAGCATCATCGCTGAAGCTATTATCAACAAACATTTCAAAGGCTAATCCAAGCTTTTAGTGCAGGAGTGCAAGCAGCCGACAAGGTGCATCCTCTTACTAAAGAGGTGCTTGAAAAATATGGTTATTGGCAAGATAGTTACTACTTTAAAAATCTAAGTGATATTTTAGATGGTAAAAATAGTTTTGATATAGTTATAACTCTATGTTTATATGCAAATAGCAACTCTCCTAACTTTTTCAAAATATACAAAAGTGTGGCATATTGGATTTGAAGATCCTATCAAAGATGGTTATGATGGTTTTGAAAAACTTTTTTTAGAATGAAAAAGAAACTAATAGATAGAACTTTTAGAGAATATCTTAACAAACCATAAATTTTCATATAGTTATAGTTGATATATGCTCCTTATCCATCGTAAAACGGATAAGGATATTAGACGATGGTTAAGATACCATCATCTTGTGTTCTAGTGAACCTCTTTCCAAATTTTGATTTTCCAAGCCCATGCAAATATAGCAAAAACTAACAAATAAGCCAAAAATGGCCAAGCCAAACTATCTCGCTGTGGCTTTTTGCTATCTCCTACATTTTCCATATATGCTATAACTTGCTCTTCAGCAGCTTTGGTCAAACCAACTCTTGGCATCGCTGTGCCTTTTAAGTGTTTTTGAGGATTGTTTATAAACTCATGTAGATACTCTTTGTTTCTACTTCGTATAAGTTGAGACAAATCAGGTGCACTCGATCCCATATATTTAGATACATCACTAAAAGCTTTCATACTACCACCATAAAAGTCACCATATTTCATACTATGACATCTTTGACAAGCATCAGCAAAAACCTCTTTGTTTGATAACTTTTTTGGAGCTATTGATTTTAAGTATGCTACCATATCTGCTATATCTTGTGGCGGCATCCAGCTATATGATGGCATAGGATGCACCGCACCATCTACAAACTTGTGTTTTGTGTTTGTAGCAGTTGCAGGATCTTGTATAAAAGCAGCAAGATATTTTTCATCGTATATCAAACCAGATGAACCTAAATCAGGTGGCACTACTCCATATGAAGCAGCACTCGTAGCATTGTCCATAAGTGGTGGAAAGTTGGCACTTTTTATACTATGACAAGCTATACAGTTCGCTTGAACAAGTGTAGCACCGTTGGTGGCATCACCTGTTTGTCCATCTAACCCTTTGATATCTTTGAACTGATAATCAGGTGCATCTACATGTGGGTGCATTTGATGATGTGCAAACGGTTCAACTCCCCAATACAATACTCCAGTAAAAATTACTAAAATTCCTAATATTTTTAACTCTCTCATTATAGTGCTCCTCTTCTTTTTCCGTCAAGTTTTGTTATAAACGGCATCGATATAAAAAGTGCTAAAAATACAAATGTAGCACCAAATCCAACCCATGCATTTGCTCCAGTTGGCGGTAGTTTTCCATATACAGACAATACTATCATATCTACAATCATGATCCAAAACCATATTTGAAAATTTTTCCGCTTGTGAGCTGGAAGTATATCTGGGTCTTTGTCTAAAAATGGCAATATCAAAAATGCCACTTGAGCAAATCCAAATATTATAAGCCCTATATCCATAGCTTTCATACCAAACATATCAAAAAATGGACCTCTTAAAGTCTCATAAGACCACAAAAAATACCACTCAGGATAAATATGTGCTGGAGTTTTCATCGCATTTGCTGGGTCAAAATTTACAGGATCCATAGCAAAATTGTAGTTAAAAAATACCAAATAAAAATAAAATATTAGAAATACACTCAACACTGCAAAATCTTTACTCAAAAATACAGGCCAAAATGGTATCACTTTTGATTCTTTTTTGTTGCCTGCAAGATATTTTTCTGCTTCTGCGTCATAGTCTATATCATCACTCTCTTGATTGTTTACATGTGGAATTCTAAGTGTATAAAAGTGTAGCACTATGATACCCAATATTGTCAAAGGCAATAAAAATACATGAAGCATAAAAAATCTAGTAAGAGTAGCATCATTGACAGCAAATCCACCACGAATCCACTCTACAAGTCCCCAAGCTTCAAGTGAACCACCAGCAAAAAGGTTAGTAATAACAGCAGCAGCCCAATAGCTCATCTGACCCCAAGGTAGCATATAGCCAGAGAAACCAGCTGCACTAAAGGTCATAAATAGCAACATACCAGATATCCATATCATCTCTCTGCCCTTTTTATAACTACCATAATAGATACCAGTAAACATATGTATATATATCACCAAAAATATCACCGATGCAGCGACTCCGTGCATATGCCTAAACAACCAACCATAAGTCACCTCTTGCATGATAGTATAGTTTACACTATCAAATGCTAGATTGACATCTGGTTTATAATACATAGTAAGGAATATACCTGAAACTATAAGTATCATAAATGTGACAGCCAACACAACACCCATAGCCCACAAGAAGTTTATATCTTTTGGTATCCAATACTCTGTCATCATCACTTTCCAAAACTTCTTGATAGCCAATCTTTTGTCTAATCCTTCTACACTAAATAGAGATTCGTTTACTTTTGCCATATAATTCTCCTTATGCTCGTGCTTTTATCATAGCATCTGATTCTTTACCAGTCTCACCAAGTGTTAAAACAGTTCCATTTAAACTAAAAGGTGGGACAACCAAAGGTTTTGGTGGTGGACCAAATGTTTCTTGTCCGTTGGCATTAAATTCACCACCATGACAAGCACACTTCCAAACATCTTTTTTCCATGCAGGTATACAGCCTAAGTGAGTACACAAACCTATAGCTATAGTATATCGTTTGTCGCCTATTACCAAATCACCATCATATTTTTCCATATCGGCTGTTTTTTCAAGCACAAATATAGGTTTGCCTCTCCATTTAAATGTTTGAGGTTTGCCAGGCTCTAAACCTATCTTTGATAGATCAATTTTAACAAACCCAGCAGCAAGTACCGATGGTAGTGGATCCCAAGCTTGTTTCATACCTACAAGAGATATCGCACCACCAACTGCTGCTACAGCTCCAAAAGACATCCCTATGAAGTCTCTTCTTTTTGTCTCATTTGACATATTTTTTCTCCTTTTATAAAAATTACACCATTATATCAAAAATATCTTTAAAAAACTAACAATAGCTATATATTTGGTATATTAAGTGAAAAAATTATTTAAAAACTACAAAAAATAGATAGTTTTAATATAATGTTAGTTTGATTTTGTTTGAAGAGTTTTAAAGGTGTGCATATGAGTTTAATATCTCATTTAGTTTTTTTGATAAATTGTTATCAAACTTATCTATATCGTTTCTTATATTTTTTGATAGTTTTGAAGCATAATCTTTTGCTTTATCCAATCCCAACAATGTTACAAACGAATTTTTGTCTTTGTCTTTATTTGTTGTTTTTAGTGCAGTTTTGGTTGTAACTGTAGCATCTATTATATCATCTTGTATTTGAAAAAGCAATCCAATATCAAGCCCCAAATTGTATAGTTTTGTTTGGTCAAGCTCGTCTAATTGAGATATAATCGCACCCATCTTTAAACTTGTAGCTATAAGCTTAGCTGTTTTATTTATATGTAAATTTTTCAGCTCCTTTAAAGTCAATCTTTTCTCTTGAAAATATGTGTCGATTGCTTGACCAGTTACCATGCCCCCAAACCCACCATCGCAACTTAATTGTGATATTAGTTTGATTTTGATATCGTTTGATAGTTTGCTATTTGATAAGAGATTAAAACTATGTGTATTTAGACCATCGCCTACAAGTATAGCAGTGGTTTCATCATAAGTTATGTGTATAGTCTCTTGCCCTCGTCTTAGATCTGCATCATCCATAGCAGGTAGATCATCGTGTATCAACGAATATGTATGGAGCATCTCTACAGCCAATGCTACATCAAGTGAATTTTTGACAAGCATAGGTTTAAAACAATCAACCACACCCAATACTAACATCGGGCGAAATCGTTTGCCACCACAAAGCAACATCTGACTTACTGCTTGTTCAAAGATAGGATGAAAACTATCAATTTGTGGCATATTGTTTTTAAGATGATTTTCAAATATATCAAATAGTTGTTTATTTGTCAAGTTTTATTCTGTAGTTTTTGGTGATACTTTGGACAATAAAGATACAGCTTGTTGTTCTTTATTTTTCTCAGCTTGTTTTAATACATCGTTGATAGCACTTATTAAAAGTATTTTCAATGAGTCTTTATCGTCAAGTAGTTCATCGTCTATATTTAACTCAACCACTTCGTTTATGCCATTGATACTTATATCCACCATACCGCCACCTACAGATGAGTTAAATATCTGCTGGCTTTGTTCTTCTCTTGCTTGTTTGGAATACTCTTGAAGTTTTTCAAACATACCGCTCATATCTTTTGGGTCAAACATAATCACTTCCTATTAGTTCATTTGTTATTTGTGTTATGGTATTGTTTTCATCTACTTGCACAACTATTGGTTTGTAATTTTTAAGATCATCTTTGCTGTATGAAGCATATGCTATGATGATGATTCTATCTCCTACTTCAACTTTTCTAGCGGCCGCACCATTTAGACATATCTGTTTTGAGCCTTTTATGCCTTTGATAATATATGTTGAAAATCTCTCTCCGTTGTTTATATTGACTATCTCAACTTTTTGTCCCGCTCTCATAGTGCTTTTTTCTAAAAGTTCTTCATCTATAGTTACAGAGCCTACATAGTGCAAATTGGCATCTGTCACTACTGCTCTGTGGATTTTGCTATATAACATATCTATCATCATAAACTATTACTTTGATATATCTACAGGATCGCCCCAAAATGTATCTGGTATGAGATACTCTTGGACTGGTCTATTTTGGATTATATGTTCCTCTATAATCTTATCTATCTTCTCTTTAGTTAGCTGGACATACATATGATGGCCTGGTTCTACTATCATCACAGGTCCCATTTGACATCGTCCAAGACAGCTTGTCCTTATAGGTTGAACTGGCCCCATAATCCCCTTTTGCATAAGAGTGCTTGCCATATGATTAAACAGTTCTTGTGTGTCGCTATTTACACAAGATGGTTTTGGCATATTTGGTGGTGAGCTTTGCTCGCACTTAAATATATAAAATGTTGGTTGAGGCACTACTGGCATTTGCATAATTTTTCCTTTTCTTTTTTATACCAAAATTTGCTTAAATATATGCTATTTAGAGCTTAAAATTATGGGTTTTTTCTAAAATAACTATCAATCCCATTTGCAATTCCAATAGCAAGTTCTTTTTGGTATTGATCATTTGTCAATCTTTTTGACTCTTTTGGATGTGTGATATATCCCAGCTCCAAAAGCACCGCTGGCATCTGTGCACCTACTAGTATCCAAAACGGTCCTTGGCGAACTCCATGGTCTTTGATATCATCATATTTTAATCGCAGATTATACAAGATATTGTTTTGAATATCAAGTGCTAATTTGTTTGATTCGTTGATTTTTGCTCTGTTTCTTGCCATCAAAAATATACTCTTAGATAGATTGCTCATAGATCTTATATCTACACTATTCTCTTTTGCGGCTACTCTTTTAGCCCTACTGCTTCTTGCTGGTGATAGATAATATGTCTCTATGCCATAAGCTTTGAATCTATTTCTTCTTGGCACAGCATTTGCATGAATAGAGATAAATAGATTTGCTCTCATATTGTTTGCATATTGAGTTCTATAGTGCAACTTTTGAAACTTATCGTTATCTCTTGTGTTATAAACTTTATAACCTCTTTTTTTCAAGATAGCTTTTACTTTCAAGCCAACTTTAAGCACCACATCTTTTTCCAATTGTTTATAATAACCTTTTGCTCCACTATCATGTCCACCATGACCTGGGTCTATTACGATTGTTTTTTGTTTTTGTGTTGTATTGTTTGCTGTTTGTTTTGATCTTTCAAAAAGTGATTTTATATTTTTTGGTTTTGTCTCTATTTTTTTTACTTTTATTTTTGGTTTTGGTTTTGTCAATAGTGATAATTTTTCTTCATACTCTTTTGTTGGTTTTTTTGCTTTTTTTCCATATTTGATCATATTTTTCAAAGCATTTGTCTGTTTTGCTTTATTGTTATCTACTACAGATTTATAATATATATTTTGGTATTTTAGAAACTCTTGGTTGTTTTGATCTGCTACAATACAACCAGATAGTAAAAATAAAAGAACAATAAATTTTAACATAAATATAAGTTTTCTACTCGCCATATGTTAGCTTATCCAATACATCTTGGACAGTATAAAGCTTGTCAACTCTATAGCCATTTGAACCTGTAAAAAAGAGTCCAGTATCTTTTTCGCCTTTATATGCATCTGCTAATCTATCAGCTATACAAAACCCTACAGCTTTTGCCTCTACACCCCTATTACACGGGGCTACACAGTTTGATACACATGATACTTTTGGTGCAGTTTTTTGCAAGATTGATTCTTGAAGTTTTGTTGCTACCCCTCGTGCTGGCAATCCTACTGGTGATTTTTGAAGTTTTATATCATCTGCTTTTGCATTTATGATCACCTCTTTAAAATTATCACTCGCATCACACTCAAAAGTTCCTAAAAATCTTGTGCCCATTTGCACTCCAGCACAACCTAAAGCTATAAATTTGTCAATATCGTTTTTGTCCCATATTCCACCTGCGGCTATTATTGGTATATCGCCCCAGTTTTTTGCCTCTTCTATGACTGGTGGCACGATATTTTCAAGCTGAAACTCATCCATAAAACACTGCTCATAATTAAACCCTTGATGCCCTCCACTTAATGGCCCTTCAACTATCACAGCATCTGGCAAACGATTGTATTTTTTCCATTTTTTACATATTAGTTTCAAAGCTCTTGCACTTGAGACTATTGGTACTATTGCTACATCTGGAAAATCAGCTACAAACTCAGGCATATTTGTAGGAAGTCCAGCTCCTGTGATGATAATATCAGCACCAGCCTCACAAGCATCTTTGACGATTCTGCCATAATCATTGCTAGCATATAATACATTGCATCCAAGTGGTTTGTTGCCACATATTTTTCTTGCATTTTTGATAATTGCTGTTAAACCATCTTTTGAATAAAAATTAGCTTCACTCCATGGTTTTTCATTTTTATTTTTGTGTGAGTATTCTTTGTTTTGATAATAACCAGTACCTACACTAGATACTACACCCAAAGCTCCATTTAAACTAACAGTTCCTGCTAATTTATCCCACGAAATTCCAAGTCCCATACCACCTTGGACTATATTTTTCTCTATATTATGTTTACCTATTTTCATATATCTACTCCTATCTCAATTGAAACAAAATTTTTCTTACCTTTTTGCAATACAAAAGTGCAACTTCCAAATCGTAGCTTATCGTCCATTATTTTGGTTGTTGTGTTTCCTTTTATCATCTTGACCGCACCTGCTTTGATATCTCTTCGAGCTTGTGATGTTGATGATACTAATTTTGTTTCGACTAGTATATCTAACAATCCTTTATTTGTCTCAAAAACAAATTTATTTATGTTTTCTGGTATCAATTTTTTTGCAAAAACTTTATTAAACTGCAATTTTGCTTTTTCACCATCGCCAACTTTGTGAAATCTATCCACTATCTCAATCGCTAAAGACTCTTTTATCTCTTTTGGGTGAGCAGTTTTGTTTTTGATATTTTCTTTTAGTCTCTCTATATCATAGGTTGTTTTAGATGATAGAAGCTCAAAATATCTCCACATAAGTTGATCGCTTATAGATAGTATTTTGCCAAACATATCAAAAGGTTTGTCATCGACTGCTATATAATTGTTTAAAGATTTTGACATCTTTTGCACCCCATCAAGACCTTCAAGTATAGGCATCATGACAACTGCTTGCTGTTTTTTTATATCATATATTTTTTGAAGTTGTCTTCCCATAAGTAGGTTAAACTTCTGATCGGTTCCGCCTAGCTCTATATCGCTTTTTAGATAAACACTATCATATCCTTGAAGCAAAGGATATGTAAACTCACTTGTGGCTATGGGTTGATTTGCTTTAAATCGTTTTGAAAAATCATCTCTTTCAAGCATTCTTGATATTGTCAAATGTGAAGTTAGTGTTATCATCTGTGATGAGCTTAATTTTCCAAGCCAGTCGTTGTTATAATAGACAATTGTTTTTGTTTTGTCAAGTATCTTAAAAGCTTGTGTCGTATAGCTTTCTATATTTTTCGATATCTGTTGTTTTGTTAGAACTTTTCTTGTCGCACTTTTTCCTGTAGGGTCGCCTATGGTGGCTGTAAAATCTCCTACTATAAACTGCACTATGCCACCAAACTCTTGAAATGTTCTTAACTTTTGAAGCAAAACTGTATGTCCTAAGTGAATATCAGGAGCAGTTGGGTCAAATCCTGCTTTGACAAAATAGTTCTCGCCATTTTCATAATATCTTTTAAGAACTTTTTCTATCATTTGTATATCTATGATCTCAGCTGTTGCTTTGCTTATCTCTTTTTTTGCTGTAGCTATTTTTTGTTCTATTTCACTCATTTGTATGCATCCTCTCCTGATAAAAACTCCACAATTGTCATCTTTTGTTCCAACAACTGTCTGAGTTTTATTTTGTTTGACATATCTGTTTCAAATTGCAAATCACAATACTGTATATATGAATTTTTATCTTTGCCATAAGATATAAAAAGCACATTTGCCCCAAGATTTGACAAATATGTTAGTATTGAAGCTAATTGACCTTTGATATTTGGTAGTCCTATTTTGATATTGTATCTAAAAAATTTATTGTTTGCCCATTTTACAAAAAACATATAACAAACTTCATTCTCATCTTGACAAATTTTATTGCACATCTTGTGGTGTATAGTGACATTTCTGTTGCCATCACCGACTGCTACTATATCATCACCAAATTTAGGATGACAACACGGTTCAAATGAAAGGGACTTTATCTTAAAGTTTGAGTATAAAATTATATTGTCAAAACTATACTCTTTTAAGGTTATTTTTTCCAATTTGAATTTTGCTACAAGTCCTAAATCTTTGATATACTCTTTTTCAATTGATCTTTTCATCTGTACAAGATGTTCAAAATTTGTTGGAATTTTTTCAAAATTTTCTTTTTTTATATTATTGAAAGATATGTTGTTATATTTTCTAAAAATTGTTTTTATAATATTTTTGCCATTTAACTTATCTATACGCCTATTTTTTGTAGCACACATAAGTTTTATTGATTTTTTCGCTCTGGATGTTTTAACCAGATCTATCCAACTACATCTTGCTATATCTGTCGTCGATAAAGATATAGAGACTATGTCGCCATTTTGAAGCTCTTTTAAGAGTGGTTTGTTTTTTTCATTTATAGTGCAACTTTTTGCTTTGTTGCCTATGTCGCTATGAACCAAATATGCAAAATCATAAGCTGTAGCACCACGAGGCATAGTATATATATCACCTCTTGGAGAGTATACCACTATCTCATCGCTATAGAGCTCCTCTTTTGCATCGTCATAAAACTGTTGTGCTGATTTGTTGCTTAAACTTAATGTTCTTAACCAATCTAAAGATGGTTTTAAAAATGATGAAGAGCTATGTTGTTTGTATTTCCAATGAGCTGCAACACCCAGTTCAGCTACTTTATGCATATCAAAAGTTCGTATTTGTATCTCATATATCTTTGCATCGTTAAATACAGTTGTGTGTATGGTTTGATAACCATTTTCTTTAGGTAAAGCTACATAATCTTTAAATCTAGAGATAAGTGGTTTGCTATTTGTATGAAGCAAACCCAATACTCTATAACAATCAATACTCTCTTTGACGACAATTCTCACTGCCATTAGGTCTAAAACTTCATCTATATGCACACCTTTTCTTTGCATTTTAAGATATATTGAGTAGTGATGTTTGATACGACTTGTGATATTTATATCATCTTTACTGTATCCATGAAGTTGTAACAAAAGTTCAGTTTTTGATACAAAACTATTTATACTAACTCTTAATTTTCTTTGATTTTTTTCAAGATATTCGTCAATTTTTTTATACTCTTGTCTATAAAGATGAAAAAATGAAAGATCCTCTAATACATTTTTGATAGATGAGATACCCAATCTATGAGCAATTGGGGCATATACTATCATACTCTCTTGAGCTACTTGTATCTGTTTTGATGCTGACATAACATCGAGTGTATACATATTGTGCACTCTATCACAAAGCTTAATCACAAGGATTCTTACATCCTCTATAGATGCCAATAGAAGTTTTCTAAATGTAAGGATTGTTGTAATTTTTTTATCATCTGTGTTTTGTTCATATCTTAGCTGGTCTATTTTGGTAAGTCCATTTACTATCACTGCTACATCATCACCATATCTTGATCTTATATCATCGTGAGTATATTTTGTATCTTCGACTACATCATGAAGCAAAGATGCTATAACCATAGTTTTGTCGTTTGTCAAATATGCTACAAGATATGCTACTAATATAGGATGCACAGCATATGGTTCACCACTTTTTCTATGTTGACCTTCGTGTGCAACTGTGCAAAACTCTACTGCATCTTTTATGTCAGTTTCTGGTTCTACATTTTCATATAATAAAATCTTAGCATCTTCTATATTTTTAGTAGATTTTATCTTATCAAATACTTTTAACAAAATTTAAACTTATTCCTCTTTTTTCAAACCATCAATTTTTAAAACACCGCTTGCTATCTCTTTTAGTGCTATATCGGTATATTTTAAACTTAACCTATCCGCTTCATATATAGGACTAGCACCTTTGCTTAGCTCGTCTGCTCTTTGACCTACAGCAACACTTAAAAGGTATCTGTCGTTGTTTACTCTTTTTAAAGCTTCTGAAACTCTTTGTTCTATTCTCATATTTTTCCTATTTTTTAATTATTATACCATAATTTTATTAAACTATGGTATAATATGCCAACATTATAAAAAAGGATATACTATTGGACCCAAGCTCCATATTTTTTAACTCAAGGATAGCTCTATGGGACTGTTGATTGTACTTATCATTGTCGTCATAACTGTATCGTTTTTATGTTCCATAGCAGAAGCAGTTTTGCTCTCTATAAACTGGTCTTTTATCAATGTATTGATAGAAACAAACAAAAATATAGGCAACTCTCTTAAAAAACTTAAACTCAATATAGATGAGTCTATATCATCTATACTTATACTAAATACAGTAGCAAATACTCTAGGTGCCACACTTATCGGTGTCCAAGCACAGATAGTATTTGGTGGTGAAAGCTATATGGTTCTTGTCGTTACTATTATTTTAACTATAGCTATACTATTTTTCTCTGAAATTATTCCAAAAACAATAGGAGCTTTATATTATAAACAATTAGCACCTTTTACTGCAAAAATGATACATATATTTATATGGATAACCTATCCAATTATCAAGATAACTGTCTTTATCACAAAAAAAATAGGTCATAACAAATCAACAGATATGGTTTCAAGAGAAGAGTTGATTCACACGGCAGTTTTAGGCGAAGAGAGTGGTGTCATAAATGATCAAGAATCAGATATTATTAAAAGTCTGCTAAAATTGAAAAATAAAAAACTCCAAGAGATTTTAACCCCAAGAAGTGTTGTATTTGCTGTCCAGCAAGATACTGTTATCAAAGATTTGCTTGATGATAAAAGAACATATAAGTTTAGTCGTGTTCCTGTGTTTGACAAAGATATAGATGATATTGTAGGTATGGTGCTTACTAAAAGCTTGTTTAAATATGCGATAAAAAGCAACGATATCAAAATCAAAGATATCATGATACCAGTAGATAGCTTAAATGAAAATATACCTGTATCAAAAGCTTTAAACCATTTTATAAAATCAAAAGCACACTTAATAATCGTAACAGATGGTTATGACCAAACTGAGGGTATAGTCACACTTGAAGATTCTCTTGAGACACTTCTTGGTTTTGAGATTATGGATGAACTTGATACTACTGAAGATATGCGAAAGTTAGCTTCATCAAATATGAAGAAAAAAAGAGCTTTAAGCAACAAATAGCTTGCATATTACAATATGTCGTGTAGGCTATTTGCTTTTTGCATCCATTGTTGAAGTTTGTCATAATCTTCATCTTCAATCATCTTTTTCATCTTTTGCATATTTTTGTCAAATATATTAAACGATTCTAAAAGATTTTCTCTATTTTGTTTAAATATCTCACTCCACATGATAGGAGAACTTTTTGCAATTCTGCTCATACTTCTAAAACCACCACCAGCGAGGGCTACAATATCTTTTGAAGATTCATGATCCATAACTGTATTTGCCAAACCAAATGATATAGCATGTGGTAAGTGGCTCATATAACAAGCATGTTTATCGTGTTCTGTAGCATTCATATATATGATTTTCATAGGGATTTTTTCAAATATATTTTTAATTTTTTGCAGATGCTTTTCTCCGCTGTTTTCTATATCACAAAATACCACTATGTTGTTTTCATAAAAGTTATCAATAGCAGCAAAAGGACCAAACTTTTCAGTGCCTACCATAGGATGAATAGCAACATAGTTTTCTCTTATTTTTTTGTCGATACTATCTATTATAGTTTTTTTTGTGCTACCAAAATCTACGATTGTAGTTTTGCTACTTATGTTTGTTAGTTGTTTATTGAACTTTATAATACTTTGCACAGGAATACAAAGCACTATTATATCAAGAGTTTTTAGAGTATCTATATCACACAACTCATCTACAAGCCCAAGTTTTATGGCATCTTTGCCGTGTTGTTGATTGTGGTCATATCCATAAACTCTGTTTGCAAAACCTCTTTTTTTTAGCAATTTGCCAAACGAACCACCCATAAGCCCAAGTCCAACTATACCTACATTCATATATTTGTTCCTAAATTAAATTTTCTGCTTTGAAATAAACCATTTTCATCAAAACTAAAGTGGAAAATTTTATCTTTTTCTATTTTGTTTTGAGTTAGGTATCTCAATCCCAAATTTGCTTGAAATGATGCTATTAGCATCACCATAGGAGCTGTGATACCTTGTGGGGAATTTTGTTTGATTTTAAAAAACTTATCAAATACAGCAATATCAAAAAAACAAACCTGCCCATAAAACTGCTCAACAGTGCCATATACCCAAGGGGTATTGGTAGATTTACAATAGTTATCTATAGATTCTCTTGCTTTTATATTGTCAGTTGCATCAAATATGATATCATATTTGCTTGTGGTTTTTTCACTAAACTTTACAAAATCAGACTCATAAGTGTTTATATTGACCAAATCATATCTTTTTTTGATACTCAAAGATAGGATATCGGTTTTGTATTTGCCTACATCTTCTATCTTAAGGGCTATTTGTCTGTGTATATTGTGTAAACTAACTGTGTCAAAATCCACAAGGTCAATATGACCTATACCGCTAGATCCCAAAGCAAAACCCAAAGAGGATCCAAGTCCGCCACAACCAACAATCGCTACTCTTTTGTCTTTTAGAGCATGTTGTTTCTCTTTGCCCCAAAGTTGTATCTGTCTTTTAAAATAATCATCAAAATCAACCATAAACTCTCCTATAAGATATAATACACCTCTTTATTTGGGACTTTTTTTATATTGAGTTTATATTTTGTAGCAAACTTACTAACTATCATATGAAACTCTTCTAAAAGTTCTGGCGAACTGTTTTCGCACTTGATTTTCAAACAATCAACACTATTTGATATAGCAACAAAGCCATTTATATGTTTAAGTTTAGTATGAATATCAAGTATGTGGTCAAAGAGTTGGGTTATATTGCTGTTTTTTTGAACTATTTTGTTAAACTGTTCTATTATATGGTCGTTTGTGTCGTATCCTAACTGTTTGGCAAAAGCTTCTATTTGCATCTTGTCTCCTTTTTATCATTTTGTGGTATAATATCAAAAACAAATAAATCTAAAGGAGTTTTTGATGAAATTATCAAAAAGAGTTAGCAGATTGTCACCATCTATGACTATGGCAATATCCCAACTTGCTGGAGAACTAAAAGCAAAAGGAGAAGATGTATTAAGCTTTAGTGCTGGTGAGCCTGATTTTGATACACCAAAACTTATAAAAGATGAAGCAAAATTAGCTTTAGATGATGGTGAGACAAAATATACTGATGTAGCAGGCACATTAGCTGTAAGAACTGCTATATCAAACAAACTATCAAGAGAAAACGGCCTTAACTATTTGGCAGATGATATAATCGTCTCTGTAGGAGCAAAACATAGTTTATTTAATATATTTCAAACTATTATCGAACATGAAGATGAGGTGATAATCCCTGCACCATACTGGGTGACATACCCAGAACTTGCTTTGTATTGTGGTGGCAAACCTGTCATCATAAAGACAGATGAAACAAACAACTTCAAGATAACCGCCCAACAGTTAAAAGATGCTATCACAAAAAAAACAAAAATGTTGATAATCACAACTCCATCAAATCCAACAGGAGCAGTATATAGCAAAAAAGAGTTACAAGATATAGCAGATGTTTTAAAATCTACAGATATCACAGTTGTATCAGATGAGATGTATGAGAAACTTATATTTGACAATCAAAATTTTACAGCAGTCGCTTCCATAAGTGATGATATGTTTAAGCGAACCATCACTGTAAATGGTTTGAGCAAATCAGTAGCTATGACTGGCTGGAGGTTTGGTTATCTTGCTTCACCAAACAAACCTCTAATAAAAAGCATCAAAAAACTTCAAGGTCAAAGCACATCAAATATCAACAGTATCACAATGAGAGCCGCGATTGTAGCACTTGATGGTAAAGTTGATAAAGATATAGAAAATATGAAAAATCAGTTCCAAAAGAGGCGAGATGAAGCTGTTAGGCTATTTAATGATATAGAAAATATCTCAGTGCTAAAACCAGATGGGGCATTTTATCTATTTGTAAATATAAGCAAAATTGAAAAAGATAGTCTTAAGTTTTGTGAAAAACTACTTCAAAAGACAGGTGTGGCAGTAGTAGCTGGCGCGGCATTTGGACTTGATGGGTATTTTAGATTTTCATTTGCTACAGATATGCAAAGTATTAAAATCGGCATTGAGAGGATTAAAAACTTTGTAGATAAGCTTTAAAAAGCACAAATGACAATTTTGCAAGAGTTTTATAAACTTATGGTACAATAAGATATGTTTGATAAAATAAAAAATAGTTTAAAAGATGAGATAAGCCTAATCAAAAAGATTAAAAACTTTTTTGATGAGGTACAGTTTGAAGAGTCCCAAGATGAGTTAGAGGACAATATGGCGAAAAATATCCAAAGAGCCACAAAACTTATAGATAAAATGTTTGAAAATATATCAAATAGCCTAAGAGTTAAAATAGAAAATGTTAAAATATCGTTTGTTTCATACAGTATCAAGTTTGAAGTAGTAGAAGATATAAACGACGATCAAATATCTCATAGTTTTGGACTAAATATACTTGACAACAGCATAAGGTTAGAAGAGTTTTGACAGATAGCTTAGGGCATATTGCAAGACAGCTTGACCTTGAGGCATATATAGATGAGCTAAAAGAGCAGTTTGCTAGAGAGAAATCAATAGTAATTGGTGGTGATATATCTATACATTTTAAGCTAATAGATGAGATATCCAAAAAAGAGTTTAAAACTCCACCAAAGATAAAAAATCTTGATGATATGATCAAATCAATAGATAAAAAATCTATCATAAACCTTGAGATGACCTATGAGTTTATAAAGATAGTAAACTATTTTAAATACCTAAAAGATTTTTCTCTTGATGGTAGATTGTCAAAATGGTTTGATGATATAGTTTTGCCACTTGAGATATCCAATATAGCACAAAATTTTGACAACGATGGTGCGATAAATATCGGTTTTAACGAAGAGCTTGACCATATAAACCATAGTTTAGAGATAAATAAGAGAAATATCAAACAACACCTATACCAAAGCACCAATGAAAAATCACTCTCGCCATATCTTGTAGATAGATCGTTGCATCTTGTACAAAACGAACAAACTATCATGGTGCGAGGTGGTTTTATGGCAGTTATAAAAGCAAAAATTATAGATAGAAGTCAAAATGGGTTTTTTTATATTGTGCCAAATTCTGTTTTGAAACTAAAAGAACAAAGAAGTAATCTTTTAGACAAAAAAGAGGAGCTTTTGTGGCATATATCTAAAGAGTTTTCAAATATACTATATAGACACAGAGCCTTTGTCAACTATATCAACAAACAGTTTGATAGGTTTGACCACTATATAGCACGAGTTAATTTTGCGAAAATTTATGACAACAATTTTATATTGCCATCAAAACAGAACAAAAACTCACTTTTGTCATTTGAACATCCAGCTATATCAAATCCAACCCCTATATCTATAGATTTTGATAAAAATATCATCATAATAACAGGAGTAAATGCAGGTGGAAAAACAATGCTTCTTAAATCTATCTTGAGTGCTTGTTTTATGAGCAAATATCTTGTGCCATATAGTTGTCATATAAACTCCTCTTTATCAAGCTTTAAAGATATCAAAGCGATACTTGATGACCCTCAAAATGTCAAAAATGATATATCTACATTTGCTGGTAGGATGTTGCAATTTTCAAAACTATTTGACAAAAAAGATATGTTAATAGGAGTAGATGAGATAGAGTTAGGAACAGATAGCGACGAAGCTGCATCTCTTTTTAAAGTAATAGTAGAACAACTTGAAGCAAAAAATAACAAAATAGTAATAACCACACACCACAAAAGATTGGCATCGTTGTTATCAAGTCATACACAAACCCAACTTGTAGCTGCTATATATGATGAAAACAAAGAGCTTCCAACATATAGGTTTCTAACTGGCACTATAGGAAAATCATATGCTTTTGAGACCGCAAGTAGATATAATGTGCCACAACATATAGTCCAAGAAGCGAAAAAAGTTTATGGAGAGGATCAACAAAATCTAAACGAACTTATAACAAAAAGTGCCAAATTTGAACAACAAATGAGGCAAAAGATTAAAGAGCTTGATGAGAAGATCAACAAACAACATACCATCAACAAACAACTTATTGAACAAAAAGAACAAAATAGCATCTTACAAGCAAAACTTATCAAAGAGTTAAAACAGCAGTACAATGATCTAATAGATAGTGCAAAAAAGATAAACAAAGATATGAGTATGGCTGATAGACATAGGGCATTGAACGAAACTTCAAAAAAATTAAAAGATATAAAAATAAGAAAAAACAAAGATCATCAAATACCAAAGATAGGTCAAAGAGTCTCCTACCATAACACAAAAGGGGAACTAATATCTAAAAAAGGCAAAAAAGCTATAGTATGGACAGATGATGGCATAAAACTTCAAATAGATATAGACAAGCTAACAATATCAAACAGCAAAACAAAGCCAATCGTCAAAAAAAATATAAGCTTAAAGTTAGAAAAACCAAAAGAGGGTTTTATCAAACTTGACCTGCATGGATTAAGAGCTTTAGAAGCTATAGAAAAACTTGATAAGTTTTTAAGTGATAGTTTGTTAAATGGCATTGAAGAGGTGCTTGTCTATCACGGCATAGGTGAGGGCAAACTCTCTAGAGTAGTTAAAGAGTTTTTAGACGAATATCCAGCTATTTCAACATATGAAGATGCTCCTATGAGTATGGGTGGTTATGGAGCAAAGATTATAAAATTTTAAGCAACTTATTGTTTTATAAACTACTATTTGAAATCAAAACTCTTTTAAATATAGATATGCAACTTTTCATAAGTTTATTTTAGTATAATGTCATCAAAGGAAAAACTATATGGCTCAAACTATCACAGAAAAAATTTTCAGCTCACATATTGGCAAAAAGGTTTATGCCGATGATATTGTCACCTCACCTATAGATATGATCATAGGCAATGACATAACCACTCCTATATCTATAAAAGCATTTGAAGATAGTGGTGCGACAAAACTATCAAATCCAGACGGCTTTAGTCTGGTGCTTGACCATTTTATACCAGCAAAAGATATAGCATCTGCAAATCAAGCAAAAATTAGTAGAGAGTTTGCCTATAAGCATAACTTGAAAAACTTTTTTGATGAAAAAGATATGGGCATAGAGCATGCCTTGTTGCCAGAAAAGGGTTTGATAATACCAGGTGATGTTATCATAGGTGCAGATAGCCATACATGTACACACGGAGCTCTTGGGGCATTTGCTACAGGTATGGGTAGCACTGATTTGGCATATGCTATGATAACTGGCAAAAACTGGTTTAAAGTGCCACAAACTATCAAAGTGATATTTGATGGAAAGCCTGGCAAATATATATCTGGCAAAGATTTGATACTTGAAGTCATAAGAGTACTAGGAGTTGATGGAGCACTATATAAAGCATTGGAGTTTACAGGTAGTGCTATAAAATATTTGTCAATGGATGATAGATTTAGTTTGTGCAATATGGCGATTGAAGCTGGAGCAAAAAGTGGCATAATAGCTGTAGATGATACCACAAGAGAGTTTTTAAAAGATAAAAATCTAAGAGATCAGCCAAAAGAGTTTTATAGTGACAAAGATGCTAACTATTGTCAAACTATCAAAATAGATCTTGATCAATTACAGCCAGTAGTAGCATATCCGTTTTTGCCAGACAACGGCAAGAGCATATCAAAAGCAGTTGAAGACCATATCAAAGTAGACCAAGTATTTGTAGGCAGTTGTACCAACGGAAGATTAAGCGACCTTAAAACAGCTTCAAAGATTTTAGAGGGCAAAAAAATAGCAAAACACACCAGAATGATAGTAACCCCAGGCACTCAAAAGATTTTGCAAACTGCCCAAAAATTGGGTTATATAGACAAACTCATAGATGCAGGTGCGGTAGTGAGCAACCCTACATGCGGAGCATGTTTAGGCGGGTATATGGGCATATTGGGCGATGGCGAAGTATGTATATCTACGACAAATAGAAACTTTGTAGGCAGAATGGGTAGCAGAACTTCAAAAGTATATCTATCCAACACAGCAGTGGCCTCATATAGTGCTATAAGCGGATATATAAGTGACCCAAATGAGATTGGATAATTTTTTAAGTTTAAAACAGAATATAAAAAGCAGAAACAAAGCCAAAGAGCTTATCAAAAATGGCAAAGTTACAATAGGTGGCAAGATAGTTTTAAAAAGCTCTATGAGAGTTACAGAAGATAGCGATATAGCAATAGACGATAAAGATATGTTTGTCTCTCGTGCTGGCAATAAACTTCAGCAATTTTTATATGATATAGATATAGATATAAAAGATAAAACCGCCTTGGATATAGGCTCATCGACTGGTGGTTTTAGTGAAGTGTTGTTAAATAATAAAATATTGTCAATAGATTGTGTGGATGTTGGAGTAGGGCAATTGGACCAAAAACTCCGACAAAACCCAAAAATAGAGGTTTTTGAAAATATAGATATAAGAGAGTTTTCAAGTTACAAACTATACGATATAGTAGTGTGTGATGTGTCATTTATAAGTTTGTTTAATATCATAGAGAAACTTGATGAGTTTTTTTACAAAAACTTGATACTGCTATACAAACCACAGTTTGAAGTTGGCAAAGATGCCAAAAGAGATGCAAAAGGGGTAGTAGTAGATGAGTTAAAAATAACAGCATCACAAAAGAAGTTTGAGTCAAAAGCAGAGAGTTTAGGCTGGATTTTAAACAAAAAAGCACAAAGTGCTTTAAAAGGAAAGAGGGGAAATATTGAGACATTTTACTGGTTTAAAAGATAAAAATATCACAACTTTTGCTATAGGAGGTTTTGATGGAATGCACAAAGCCCATCAAAAACTTTTTGAAAAATTGGACAAATCTGGAGCGATATTGGTCATTGACAATGGTTTTGCAAACTTAACACCAAAAAAATATAGAGAAAAGTTTACATCGCACACTATATACTATTTGACACTATCTCTCATAAGAGATATGACAGGCAAAGAGTTTATCAATAGATTGAAAAAGATGTTTCCAAATCTTACTAAAGTTGTAGTTGGTTTTGATTTTCGTTTTGGTCTTGAGGCTAACTGTGGCATAGATGATTTGAAGTTGTATTTTAAAGAGGTGATAGTAATAGATGAGTTAAAAGAACAAAATATACCAATTCACTCCAAAACAATACGGCAGTTTATCCAAGATGGCAATATTTTCCAAGCAAACAAAATGTTAGGAAGGTGCTATGAGATTACGGGTCAAATTGTATCAGGACAGGGGTTGGGTGCGACTGATTTAGTGCCAACTATCAATATATCTGTGGCATTGTTTATAATGCCAAAAGATGGTGTATATCAAACTACTGCTACAATCGATGGCAAAAAATACAAAGCTATAACATTTGTAGGCAAAAGGGTTTCAACAGATGGTGCTTTTAGTATAGAGACACATATCATAAACCAAGAGGTTCAAAACTTACCAAAATATATCACAATCAATTTTGTATCTTATATACGAGAAAATAAAAAGTTTGAAAATTTAAAAGAGTTAAAAGAGCAAATAGACAAAGATATTGAATCTTGTCAAAAATAGGAGCTATTTGATACTTGGTTTATATATTTTTAAAAAAAAGAACCATATCGTTTGGTATCTTTACAGGTTTGCCATCTTTGACAAAAGCAAGAGTTAAAGAGATATCAAAAATCTCTTGATTGTTTTGGTTTTGTATCGTTTGTGACAAGATTATAGATGCTTTTTTGATTTTAACTAAAGTTGTAGATACCTCCAACATATCGCCAAACTTTGCTGGTAGTTTGAAGTTTGCTTGAAGGTTTTTGACTACAAAAAAACTGTTGTTTTTATGTGGCGATAAACCTTTTTGAAAAAATATCTCACTTCTTGCTCTCTCGCAGTATTTTATATAGTTTGTATGATAGACAACTCCACCTAAGTCCGTATCTTCATAATAGACTCGTATTTTCATATTTTTTTATCTTTATTTGACATATGCTATATTATCCAATTTCTCTTAAATTGTATCTGTAATTTTATTTTTTTTAGGTAAAATATCTTATGAAGATAATTTTATTTTGCTATTTGCCTTATGCTTTTGCTATGTTAAAACCACTTGAAGATGAAGCATGCGATCGTGGATTTGATATATTGTGGTATATGCCAAAAAATATTTTAGACAAATTTCCATATAAAGATTCACCATATACAACAGATATAGATGATCTAATAAAGTTCAAAAGCGATGCTATAATTGTCCCTGGCAATGAAGTGCCTCATTTTTTGCGAGGTATCAAAGTGCAAATATCACATGGACTTGCTGGTGAGAAGTCTGGTCATTTTAGGATTCGTGAGTATTTTGACCTGTATCTAACTCAAGGACCATACTTCACTGACAAGTTTGTAGCATTGAGCAAAATAGATAAAAACTTCAAAGTAGTTCAAACTGGTTGGTGTAAGTTGGATAAACTTTTCAAAAACAACAAAGATATAAAAAAGATAAAATCTCAACTTTTGATACAACACAAAGCCAGACATATAGTGCTGTATGCTCCTACATTTTCACCATCATTGACATCGTCTGTAAAGCTTATAGATACGATAAACCGTCTTGCAAATACAGATAATATTGTCGTAGTTATAAAGTTTCATGACCTTATGGATAAAGATATTATAGAAGATTATACAAAACTAAACAACCAAAACATCATAATATCAAAAATCAAAGATATATCGCCACTACTTTTGCTAGCTGATATTATGATAAGTGACACATCGTCTGTGCTGTATGAGTTTATGTTATTGGACAAACCCGTGGTTACTTTGGACAATATATCAAACAATATCTTATGGGAAAACTTGACAGACAAAAATCTTGTGTTTGAAAAGGTGCTTGATATATTAAGCGGAAACGATAAGTTTAGCAGACAGCCCATCATAAAACAATACCACCCATACACAGACGGCAAATCCGCTGGACGGATGATAGATGCTGTGGTGGATTATAAACAAAAGTTTGGAGTGCCACACAAAAGAGATATTCCATGGCATCGCAAACTCAAAATCTGGAAACTTTTTGG
>JAOZJU010000007.1 GCA_029935705.1 Arcobacteraceae bacterium | reverse complement strand
TATATTTTGTATCACCTACTAAAATCATCTTCATACCTTATTATATCATCTTCACCTGTGTAGCTACCTACTTGAACTTCTGTGATGATCAAGTCATCGTTTGTATCATTTGCTAACCTATGTTTATCTCCTGCTTCTATGTAGGTTGATTGGTTTTGTTGTAGTTTAAAAGTTTTGTCATTTATAGTTATAGTAGCCTCACCTTTGACGACTATCCAGTGTTCGTTGCGATATTTATGCGACTGAAGTGAGAGTCTCTTTTTTGATTTGACTATGATATTTTTTATCTTATAACCATCTTGTTCGCTTAGCACTGTATAGTTGCCCCACGGTCTATAACCAGTGAGATGAATTTTTGTGAGATGTTCGTTTTGCTTTTTTAGTTCGCCTACTATATCTTTGACTTTTTGTGAGCTTCCCTTTTTGCAAACAAGCAAAGCATCGTCTGTGTCGACTATAATTGTATCTTTTATATCTATGGTTTTTACTATTTTGTTTGATATGATTAGGTTATTTTTCTCATCGTTTGGTATCTCTTTTGATAAAGCATCGAAACTTCC
This sequence comes from Arcobacteraceae bacterium, assembly GCA_029935705.1. Taxonomy (GTDB): domain Bacteria; phylum Campylobacterota; class Campylobacteria; order Campylobacterales; family Arcobacteraceae; genus B24-G6. The sequence goes on along the minus strand of JAOZJU010000007.1, from coordinate 45,158 downwards.
TACATCGCTCCACTTTATATCACTTGGTATAGTTTTAACTTTCTTGCTTTTTTCCAAAACAGCATAATCAATACTATTTTTGGGTATATTTAGCATATCGTTTTTATCTATAGTTATGCTATTTTCTATCTTTTGGCTATTTTGTATAGCTATTTTTGACATATCGTATATATCTTTAGCATATAGTTTTAGCTCATCAAGATAGATACCAGCTTTAAACATAAACATACCACTATTCCAATAATAATTGCCATCATCTATATATCTAGTAGCTGTTTGCTTGTCTGGTTTCTCTGTGAAATTTATAGTATCGTAACCTTTTACTTGGATATAACCAAAACCAGTTTGAGGCGATGTAGCAGTGATACCAAATGTTACTATATATCCTTGTGTAGCAAATTTGTTTGCTTTTTTTATGATATCTTTATATCTAGCTTCATCTTTGATTAGGTGGTCACTTGGAGTTACCAACACTACAGTCTCTTTATCCAAAGCCAAACAAGCCAATGCGATAGCCCCTGCTGTATCCCTGCCTATTGGTTCGAGCAGATATTTGATATTTGGTTTTTGAGTGGATACTGTTTTATCTATTTGATTTTTAAGTGTATGGTTGTGCTCTATATTTGAAACAAAAATAAAATCATTGCAAATTTTTCTATTTCGTTCAAATGTCAAAGCAAACAGCGATTTGTCACCAAATATAGGCGAAAACTGTTTTGGCATCATAGTCCTACTTATAGGCCATAGTCTTGTGCCACTTCCTCCACATAAAATTATATTTGTCATAGGTTATTTCATCGTCCTTATGGTAGCTTTGTCACCTTTGTCTCTTTTGATATAGTTTATCAAAAAATCACCCTTTTCTCGTCCTTTTGAAAAACTACTATGATGCAAAAATGACTCAACAGGATATGGTCTAGTAAGTTCTCTGGCATCATCGTTTGAAAAATTTTCATACTCTATACGATACAAAGCGACATAAAGCATAGTTCGCCCCAATCCGTGATAGCAGTGTATCAATACAGGATAGTTTGCTTTGTCGTCCATCACTTCAAAAAACTGCTTCAAGTTCTCTTTTGTAGGGACTTGTGGCGATTTGATATTGATATATTTTGTGCCACTTATAGCATCTATTGCTCTTTTTTCCTCTTCTCTGTTTGTCTTTTGGTTTTGTGTATCTCTTAAGTCCAAAACTGTTTTTATCTTGTATTTTGATATATATTCACCTATTTCATTTGCATCTATCGCTCCTGATTTGTATACTTTGTTTTGTGTGATTACTCCAAAGTTGTTGTTTATCCTCATGTTCCAAGCATCGTAGCTTAACAATGCTACGACTATGAAAACTACACTGTATATTATTTTTCTAATCATACTAAACCTCTATTCGTATTTTTGATATATTTTCATCTACAAACTCAAGCTCTCTTATCTTGTCTAAAGCTTCGTTTATATCTTTTTCACAACACTCATATATAGACAATGATAAGTTTGCTCTGTTTTTATCTTTTTGGTTTTGAAGCATCGTTTCTATAGATATACCTTTTTTTGATAAAATCTCTGATATACTATTTAAAACTCCAGTTTGGTTTGCTACACAAAACCTTATATAATATTTTGTTCGTATATCACCTTTTTTGACAAGTTTTAAGTTTTGTTCGAGCGGTTTATCAAAACCCAACATAGGCGAAGCTTTGCCTTGTCTTGCTATATCAACTATATTTGCAATAACCGCACTAGCAGTAGCATCTCCACCAGCTCCTGCTCCATAATACAATGTCTCGCCTACTTTGTCCCCTACTACACTTATGCCATTCATCACACCATCTATTTTTGCTATCATTTTTTTGTTTGATATAAGCACTGGATGAACTCTTAGCTCTACTTTATTCTCTACTTTGTTTGCAATCGCTAACAGTTTTATCGTATAGTCAAACTCTTTAGCAAACTTAATATCCTCTAAAGCTATGTTTTCTATGCCTTCTATCAAGATATCTTCTGGTTTTGCATCTATACCATAAGCAATGCTAGCTAGTATTAGTAACTTGTGAGCTGCATCTGTGCCACCTACATCAAATGAAGGATCAGCTTCAGCATATCCTAAATCTTGTGCTTTTTTAAGTATATCTTTATAATTGATACCATCGTTTATCATAGCATCGAGCATATAGTTAGTAGTGCCATTCATGATACCTTTTATAGACAATATATGATTAGCAGTAAGTCCATCTCGCAAAGCTGTGATGATTGGTATACCACCAGCGACTGCTGCTTCATATTCAAATGCCAACTTGCCAGCTATATCTTGAAGTTCATATCTATGATAAGCCAACATAGCTTTGTTTGCAGTTATCACTGCTTTGCCATTTTTCAGAGCTTTTTTCACCACTTCAAAAGCATCATCTACTCCGCCCATAAGCTCCACTACTATATCTATATCTTTATCGTTTAAAACTTTATCTACATCATCTGTGATAATAACATCTTCAAAATCTCTTTTTTTGTTTATGTTTTTTACTACTGCTGTTTTGATAATTAAACTTTTCCCAGCTCTTGCTTGAATAATATCTTTGTTTTGTTTTAAAATTTTTATAACACTACTTCCAACAGTGCCAGCACCTATTATGCCTATATTTATCATCTGTTTCCTTTTATTTGTTTTCTATCTCTCATATGGTTTATACTATCTTTTGTTGTTTTTGATAAAATTTTCTATTTTTTTAGCTGATAATTTTATTTTTTCATCATTTTGTATCAATGCAATTCTCACAAAACCCTCACCATCATCACCAAATCCAGCACCAGGCGAAAATGCAACTTGCTCTTGCAAAAGTAGCTTTTGACAAAACTCCAAACTACCCATATGTGCTACTTCTTTTGGTATTTTTGCCCAGCTAAACATACTAGCTTTGTTTTTTCTAATATGCCAACCTATTTTGGCATACTCTTGTATCAACAAATTTTGTCTGTCGTTGTATCTGGTTGTGATCTCATCTACACAGCTTTGATCACCTGTAAGTGCCTCTACGGTTGCTTTTTGGATAGGGGCAAACATACCATAATCCAACCATGATTTTAGTTTGACCAAAGCACTTATGAGTTTTTTGTTTCCTACAAAAAACCCTATTCTCCATCCTGCCATATTGTAGCTTTTGGAGACTGTAAAACTCTCAACTGCTACATCACATGCACCATCTATTTCCATAATTGATGGAGTCCTATATCCACCAAAACTTATATCGCCATAAGCAATATCAGATATGATATAAAATCGTCTTTTTTTAGCAAGTGCGACAAGATTTTTGTAAAATTGTGGTGTAACTGTAGCAGATGTAGGATTGTGTGGAAAATTAACCAACACATACTTTGGCTTTACATGAGCTTTGTCAAATATATGGTTTAGTTCATCAAAAAAATGGTTCTCATCTACATTGTAGTTTTCATCAAATTTTAGTTTCAAATCCTCTACAACTCCACCTGCAAGTATAAAAGAGTATGAGTGTATAGGATATGTGGGTGTTGGCACTACTGCTGTATCACCAGGGTTGGTTATAGCATATGCCAAATGAGAATAGCCATCTTTACTGCCTATGGTTGCTACTGCTTGAGTTTTAGGGTCAAGCTTCACTCCATACCTATCCCCATACCACCATGTGATAGCTTCTAATACCTCTGGTATACCTTGTGATGGAGAATATCCATGGTTGCCTGGTTCATTTGCTGTTTTACATAGCTCATCTACTATATGTTGTGGTGTATCTCGGTCTGGATTTCCCATAGAAAAATCAATCACCTCTTTGCCACTTGCTTTTAAACTTATTTTTAGTTCATTTATCACCGAAAATACATATTTAGGCAAGTTGTCTATTCTGTTAAATCTTATCTCATCAAACATTTTATTCCTTATTTTATCATAACTGTCAAACCAGTTTTTATATTTTTTAGATTGAAGTTGTCTCCAATTTTGATATATCTTGTAGCAGTTGGTATTGTAGTAGCAAGTTTTTTTATCTTGGTCTTTTTTCTTATCACTTTAAGCACTTGTAGATTTATATCAAAATATACAATATATGGATACCATCTGTCTTGATTGTTGCTTTTGATATTTATCTCATAACTATCAGGAGAGATTGACAAAAAATACTCTTTAAATGGTTTTTTAAGATTCACTATCTTATTTGATGGTACTACTTGCATAGCTGTGATACGACTATAACTTGTCTCTAACTCATAGCTCATACTATTTTTTCCATATCTTGATATATCTACCACTTTTATGTTTTGATTGTATAATCTTTTTATCAGCTCACTAGGATCTGGCATATTTTTGGTTTGTATATTGATAGTCCAAACAAATATACCATCTTTTGTCAAGCTTGCCTTTTTTGTGAAGATATAATAATAACCCATAGATTTAAATATATCTTCAACTATCTTGATAGTTTTTATAGGGTTTTTTGATACTTTAAAGCCTAATTCCATCTTTTTTGGTATTGAATGATTTAGTTTTAATAACCCATTTTCTTTTAGTGTGTTTATGATTTTAGGTAGATTTAGTTTTTCATTTTTGTAAAATTGTTCTTTATTTCTAAACAATATCTTGGTCAGTTTTTTATGTGATTGGTAGTTTGACTCTTGCATCAAATTTCTAACTTTCTCATCTAATATATTTGCTGTTGCTATGGCTGTTAAAACTATCCATATGATTATTATTTTTTTCATGATATTTTTCTCCTTAATCTTTCTATTATTATACCTGTAGCTACTGATACATTTAAGCTATCAAAACTATTTTCCATATCTATTGTTTGTTTGTAGTCAATTTTGTTTATCACTTTTTTTGACAAACCTTTACTTTCGTTGCCCACAAATAAAGCTATCTTTTCTTTTTGTTGAAGTTCATCTGATATATCAAACTCTCCATTCATACAAGCACCTATTAGGCTATATCCACTATGCTTTAGTTCGTTTGGCAGATCTGCTATATTTGCACACAACACAACTGGTATATCAAGAACCGCTCCACTGCTTACTCTTACTATTTGAGAGATCTTGATATCTTTAAGACCACATACTATCAAAGCATCTATCCCCAAAGCATAAGATGTTCTACATATAGAACCTATATTTCCAACATCTGTCAAACCATCTAATACAACGATAAATTTGCTATTTTTTATATCTTTTAGTTTTGAGTATTGAAACTCTTTGATATCAAGCAAAAAACCCTGATGATTGCCACCTTTTGCCATCGCTTGAGCTTTTTTATTGTCTAAAATTACAATTTTTTTATCTAAAGAACTAAACTTTCTAAATAGTTTTGTATCAATTTGTTTATTTAGGTATATCTGCTCTATAAGAGAAGGGTGCTTGTCCAATATATATAAAACTATCTGTTTTCCGTAAACTATCATAATGGTATTATATCCAAACTATCTTAAGGGGCATCTATAAAAAGCTATATTGTCAACATAAGTGCAAATTTGACCAAAAAAACAAAATCAACTTAGTTGGATTTGAAGAACTATTTATGAGGTAACCCAAGAATTTTTTCTTTTCATTCTTAGGTGAAGATGCTCCTTAAGAGTATTTTAAGAATTATTGTGATATAATGACGCTTAATTTAATTTTAAAGGAGAAAAATTGTCTAAACAACACAACACAAATAGACGAATGTTTTTAAAAAAACTTTTATTTTTTCCACTTTTTTTAACAATACTACCCAAAAGTTCATATGCAAATAGCAAATTGGACTTAAGCTTAAACCTTGATGATAGTTTAAAAACTATCAGTAGTTCAAACAATATATCAATGCAAAATGATATTTTTGGTGTGTCACAAAGTCAAACAAATAGTGGCATAGTAGATGAAGTGGATTCAAATGAAAGTAGGAGTTTGCAGTTATACAATACTCACACACAAGAGAAGTTGGATGTCGTTTATTATGAAAATGGCAACTATCTTGATTATGCTTTAGATGAGATAAACTCAATTATGGCTGACCATAGAACACATGAGAAGATAAAAATGAACAAAGATCTCATAGACTTGCTATATGATATTAAAGGCAAACTAAGTTTTCACGATAACAAAGATTCATTTATCAATATCATATCTGCTTATAGGTCTCCTGTGTCAAATAGCAAATTAAGACGGCGAAGCAGAAGAGTCGCTAAAAATAGTTTCCATATGAAAGGCGAAGCTATAGATATAAACATAAGTGGTGTAAAATTAAGCAGTTTGAGAAGAGAAGCAAAAAAGATACAAAAAGGTGGAGTAGGATATTATCCTAGGTCAAATTTTGTTCATATAGATATAGGAGATGTTAGAAGCTGGAGAGGCTAAAATCCTGCAAATATTATGACAAACACCACCAAACAAGCAGTATATTATATGCTGTTTTCTTCTTTTTTATTTGCATTTACTGGTGGTTTTGCAAAACTTCTAACTCAACATATAAGCTCTGTAGAGGTTGTCTTTTTTAGAAATATAGTTGGTGTTATTATCATATCCTATGCTATATACAAAACTCCACTTATCCAAACTGGTGGCAAACCTCTTTTGCTTTTTTTAAGAGGTTTTGTAGGGTTTGTAGCACTTTTAATGTATTTTTACAATATAGCAAATATACCATTGGCTGAAGCACAAACATTTAACAAAATTTCTCCTATATTTACTGCTTTGTTTTCATATTTGTTATTAAATGAAAAACTATCCAAACAAAGCATCATGGGCATAATAGTTGGTTTTGTAGGAGTGTTGTTTATCACTGGTTTTGATATAACAACACTTGACAAAACTGATTGGCTCGGTATCCTAAGTGGTCTATTTGCTGGACTTGCTTATACATCTATACGAGAGCTTAGAAAATATTATGACAACAGAATCATAGTTTTGTCTTTTATGACAGTAGGCACTATTGGGCCTATTGTTCTTATGATAATGGCAACTTTTGTAGATAGTGTCGCTTTTGATTGGGTGGTGGCTGATTTTACTATGCCAAATGGTATAGCTTGGCTTTATATAGTAGGACTTGGGGCATTTGCTACTGCTTCACAATGGTTTATGACCAAAGCATATTCGTTGGCATTGGGTGGTATGGTAGGAACCATTAGTTATACAAATATAGTTTTTTCTATCATGTTAGGATATATGTTAGGAGATAAATTTCCTACATCTTTTGTCATCATAGGTATAGCTTTTATCATATTAAGTGGTGTGTTGGTAGCTTTTGAAAAAACCCCAAAATAGTTTTCAAAGATCCCTTTAACTAATGATAATCTGACACTTTTGCTATAATATCCATCTCTATTAAAACATTTTTAGGCAATGTTTGGACTGCTACTGTGCTTCTTGCTGGTTTGTGCTCTCCAAAAAAATCAGCATATATTACATTTACAATACCAAAATCATCCATATTGTCAAGATAGATATTCACCTTGATCACATTTTCTTTGCAACTTTCATTGTCTTCAAGTATAGCTTTGATATTTTTCAAAACTTGTCTTGTCTGTTCTTTTATGCCACTTGAAACTATGTTACCTTTTGTGTCAAGTGCTATTTGTCCCGAACTATAAAGCAAACCATCATTTTTAACTGCCTGTGAATAGGGACCTATCGCTTTTGGGGCATTGTCTGTGTGTAAAAATTCCATATATTTAACTCCTTAATTAAACATAGAGTTTATAGACTCTTTTGAGTATATTCTCTTTATTGTTTGTGCTATTATATCACAAGAACTTAAAACTGTGATTTTATCTTCTCTCTTTTTAAGTGGTATAGTATCTGATATAACCAACTCATCTAAACTACTCTTTGCTATTTTCTCAAAAGCATCTCCGCTTAAAACTCCATGTGTACAACATGCCATGACAGATGTAGCACCTTTGAGTTTAAGTGCATCTGCTGCTTTGGTTAAAGTGCCAGCGGTATCAACCATATCATCTACTATTATGACATCTTTGCCTTTGATATCCCCTATGATATTCATCACTTCACTATGATTTGCTCTGTCTCTTTTTTTGTCTACAATAACCAAATCAAAATCAAGCTTTTGGCAAAATGTCCTAGCTCTTGCTACTCCACCTACATCTGGTGAAGCTATGATAGGGTTTTTTAGATTTTTATTCTTGATATAATCCACAAAAAGCATAGAACCCAAAAGATGATCTACAGGTATATTAAAAAACCCTTGTATTTGAGCAGCATGAAGATCCATAGTAATAACTCTATTTGCTCCTGCTTTTTCTATCATATCTGCTACAAGTTTTGCGGTTATTGGCACTCGTGGAGCTGCTTTTCTATCTTGCCTAGCATAACCAAAATATGGCAAAACTACATTTATCTCACCTGCACTACTTCTTTTAAATGCATCTACAAGTATGAGAAGTTCCATTAGATTGTCATTTGTAGGGTTGCAAGTGCTTTGGATGATAAATATATCATCTCCACGAACAGATGATTTTATATTTACATTTATCTCTCCATCGCTAAATTTGCCTATATCTACATCTTCTATAGTTTTGCCTAAATATTTTGCTATATTTTTTGACAAAACTTCATTTGCTCTGCCTGCTACAATCTTGTATCCGCTCATTTGTATCCTTTTTTGTACTTCTATATTTTAACAAAATCTCCTTAAAGTTACCAAGTTATATAATTAGAAGGTGCTCTTAAGCTTTTTTGGATAAAATAATAAAAAACAACAAATAAGGCGATAGATGACAAACTACAAAGATACAATGCTTCTACCAAAGACAAATTTTCCTATGCGAGGAAACCTACCACAAAACGAACCTATAAAATACAAAAAATGGTATAGCGACAATATATATGACAAGATGAAACAAAACAGAAAAAACAGACCAATATGGACATTTCACGATGGTCCTCCATATGCAAATGGCAACATACATATAGGTCATGCTCTAAATAAAATACTCAAAGATATAGTGGTCAAATATCATTATTTTGACGGTTACGATGTGCGATTTACTCCGGGCTGGGATTGTCATGGACTTCCTATAGAACAAAAAGTAGAAGAAAAAGTAGGTGGTCAAAAAAAGAAAGAGATGCCAAAAGTCAAGTTTCGACAACTTTGTAGAAACCATGCTACAAAATATATTGATATCCAAAAAGATGAGTTTAAACAGTTAGGCATCATAGCAAATTGGGACAAACCATATCTTACTATGAATTTTAAGTTTGAAGCAAATATCTATAGAGAACTCATAGCCATAGCAAAACATGGTTTGTTGTGTCAAAGAAGCAAACCTGTATTTTGGTCGTGGGCTGCCAAAACTGCTCTTGCTGAAGCTGAAGTTGAGTACAAAGACAAAATCTCGCCATCTGTTTATGTGGCATTTAAGTTAAAAGATAGTGACAAAAGTCTTATCATATGGACTACAACTCCATGGACACTTGTAGCAAACACTGGCATAGCTCTAAATGGCGATGAAGAGTATGTAAGCACAACAGACAATTATATAGTAGCAAAACAACTACACCAGTATTGTATAGACCAAGATATTTTAAAAGGTGATATAGTAAATACAATTGACCCAAAAACTTTGGAACGAAAAGTTGCTACAAATCCACTAAACGGCAGAGACTCTACTATAGTATTGGCTTCACATGTAGAGATGACAGCTGGAACTGGATGTGTACATACTGCTCCTGGCCATGGCGAGGATGATTATAAAGTAGCTCTTAAATACAACCTTGAAGTACTAATGCCAGTTGCTGACAATGGTTGTTATGATGAGAGTTTGATCAAAGATAAGCTTTTGTTCAATCCAGAAGAGTTAGTAGGGGTAAATGTCTTCAAAGCAAATGAAAAAATTCTTGAACTCTTAGGTGAAAGTTTGCTTAAAAGAGTTGATATCACACACTCTTATCCGTTTTGTTGGAGGACACACAAGCCTGTGATATTTCGTGCTACAAAACAGTGGTTTATTCAACTTGATGCAAAATATGGCAAAGAGAATAAAACTCTACGGCAAAATGCTATAGATACTATAGATGATATAAAATTTTATCCAAAAAATGGCAAAAAAAGATTAAGATCAATGATAGAAAATCGTCCAGATTGGTGTATTAGTCGTCAGCGAGATTGGGGAGTGCCTATAGCATTTTTCAGACAAAAATCAACAGACAAAATCATATACGATGAAAAAGTACTAAACTATATAGCGATGATATTTGACAAATTTGGGTGCGATGCTTGGTATGATATGAGCATAAAAGAGTTATTGTATCCAGGATGCAACATAGATGCTGATGATTTAGAAAAAACTACAGATATACTTGATGTATGGTTTGATAGCGGAAGCACTCAAAATGCAGTTTTAAGAAGTGGTGATTATGATGGTGAAAAATTTCCAGCAGATATGTATCTTGAGGGAAGTGACCAGCATAGAGGTTGGTTCCAAAGCTCACTTTTAACCTCTTTGTCAAGTTGTGAAAAACCACCATACAAAACAGTATTGACTCATGGTTTTACAGTAGATGCCAAAGGCGAAAAGATGAGTAAATCAAAAGGCAATGTAGTATCCCCTGATAAAGTGATCAAACAATATGGAGCTGATATACTAAGACTTTGGGTTGCTATGAGTGATTATCAAAATGACTTAAAAATAAGCGATGAGATACTAAAACAGATGGCAGAACAATACAGAAAGATACGAAACACTATGAGATTTTTACTCTCAAATATAGATGATCTAGAAGAGTTTGCCAATATAAACACACTACAACAAACAGACAGATGGATACTACAAAAAGCCAAACAAACTCTAAAAGAGATAGATGATGATTTTAAAAACTATGATTATAGCAAAGGTCTAAATCAGTTGAACAATTTTCTTGTGGCTGATTTGTCAAATGTATATCTTGATATCTGCAAAGATAGATTGTATTGCAACAAAAAAGATGACCCAAACAGACGAGCCAGTCAAACAGCTATGGCTATGATAACTAAAGCACTCTTAAGAACACTCGCTCCCATTTTGACATATACTATGGATGAGATAATCTCATATGCACCAAAAGTAGTGACAAACGATGCTAAAAATATATTTGATTTTGAAGAATATACTATCGATGATATAAACTGTGATTTTGATTATAAATTTTTACTCAAAATAAAAGAGGGTTTCAATGAAGCTGTAGAAAATCTAAAAAAAGATAAAATTATCAAATCAACTTTAGAGCTGGTAGTTTGTGATATAGATGGCAAACTTGATATATTAAATAGCACAGAAGCCGAAGATTGGTTAGTAGTGAGTAAAATCATTCATCATAAAGAGGATCAAGTTTTAACTACATTTGAAGTTGATACCATAGAGTTTGAAGTATACAAAACTTCCAAACAAAAATGTCCTCGATGTTGGAAATATAGAGCAAAAACTGAAGATAGTTTATGCAAAAGATGTCAAGATGTTGTTTGATTTTAATCAACCTGTTGAACTAAAGTTTATATTTGAAACTATCTTTTGGATACTGCTTGTTGTTGGTATGTTAACATTGATTATCAAATATATAAAAAGGAGAAATATATGAATAACAAAAATATTGATATAAGCAAACTCTCTTTATCTACTACTAGAAAACGAGCCATGGCATTTGTGATTGATGATATACTTATAAATATTGTGCTTATTGTTATGTTTTGGGATATGATAAAAGGTGGAACTTATGAAACTGTTGTTTTGGTCTTAAAAGAAGAGGTATATAAAATAATATTTTTAAAATTTTTGTACCAGAGTATCTTTATATGGTATTATGGTGCAACTGTAGGTAAAAAGATTATGAAAATTCGTGTGATAACTTTTGATACATATAAAAATGTATCTCTTTTACAATCATCCTTAAGATCAATTGGTAGAGTATTAAGTGAGTTGTATTTCTATCTTGGTTTTTTGTTGGCATTTTTTACAGCATCAAGACAAACTTTTCATGATAAAATTGGCAAAACACTTGTTGTAGATGAGATAGAAAGTTAGATAAAACTTCTATGCGATATATCCTATTCATTTTTTTCTTTTTGCTTAGCTCTTTGATAGCAAATGAAAAGATACAGCTTTTATCCAAAGAGCTTGTAAGCAATGGAGAGGAGGTCACTGGTTCTGGTGATGTAGTGATATTTTCACCATCTTATTATATGACAGCCAAAAAAATCAAATTTAACAAAAGCAAAAACACACTAAAGTTAAATGATGATGTATCAGTGCTAAAAAACAATCAATACTTCACTTTATCAAACAAAGTTTTTATAGATTTTAAAAATGATACAGCAACCATAAAAGATATGACTATATTTGACACATCATCAAATATATGGATAAAATCAAAAGATGCAAACAGATCAAAAGAGCTATATAGTTTTACAAAAGCAAAACTCTCAAGCTGTAACTGTGAAGCTCCTTTATGGAGCATAAAGTTTACATCGGGGGATTATGATACACAAGACAAATGGATAAACACCTACAATACAAGATTGTATATAGGCAAACTTCCTATATTTTATCTGCCTTGGTTTGGTTTTTCTACTGATGATACAAGGCGAACAGGTTTGTTAGAACCAAAATTTGGCATATCAAATAAAGAGGGTTTTTTATACTCTCAATCACTTTTTGTAGCTCCACAAAAAAACTGGGACACAGAGATAACTCCACAGCTAAGAGCCAAAAGAGGTTATGGGATATTTGTAACACAAAGATTGGTTGATAGTTATTACTCCAAACTTAAGATAAAAACAGGTATTTTTGTAGAACAAGATGATTATTATAAAGAGTATGATATAAAAAATAAAACTCACCAAGGTTTCAATATAAACTACGACAGGACACATATAATATCCAACAACAATACACAAGATGGTTTAAATATATCTATAAATGACCTAAACGATATAGGATACAACACTACACAAGATATTGAAAATCATGAAAACAAACTTCAAGGCACAAAACTTACATCTACTATCTCCTATTTTTACAACCAAGACAGAGAGTTTTCAAATATAGAACTAAAATACTACAAAGATACAAGAAACCAAGATGAAAATGGTATTGAGATAAAACAAAACGACATACTACAACAACTTCCAAAATTAAAGCATCATAGATATCTTGCTAGTTTATTTGAAACTAAACTTTTAAACTCTTTGGATATAACCATAAGCAACTTTTCAAGGTCAAATACAGACAAACCAAGTGCTACTGTCGCTAAACTTGATACACCTTTTATATACTCTTTTGATACATTTGATGATTTTGTAAATATAGAGCTAAAAGAGCAGATAAATGGTGAATTTATTGATTATAAAGACAGACAGAACAGTTTTACAAATGGAAAATATATTGAAGCAAACGATGTGATATCTTTATCTACAAATATCTTAAAACCATATCAAAAAAAGATTCATACCTTAGGTGTAAAAGTTGATTTTTTGCATACAAAAACACTCATAAAAGATGGAGATATCTATATAAATACAGATGACGATGTAGCACTTGAACCATTTGCGATAACCAAAACTACAAACCATATTGATATATTGTTTAACCAATCATTTTATGATACTATTACAAAACGACAGATAATGAACCATAAAATAAGACAACTTGTCACACTAAATGAAGACAAAACATCTGATAAAAAAGCTTTAGAAAATGACTTGACATTTTATTTGAAAGATGGATATATCTCAAACAAGATAAAATATAGCAACAAAAAAAACAAAATAATATCTTCTATAACTGAACTCGAGGATAAAAATGATTATTTTAAACTCAACCTAAAACACAACCAAACCCAAGAAGATGATGAAAACGACCTAAAAAAAGATGAGTCAATCATCATAGACATATCTTTAAAGTTTAACAGATATTATACAGCAGGATATAGACAAAACTACAATATAGAAGATGATCTATCAAGCATAAAAGAGTATTTTTTAAATATAAACAAAAGGTGTTGGGCTGTTGATCTTAAATTTACAGACCAACTAGTATCTGCTCCAACGATTACAAATAATGCAGTTCGAGAAAATACAATATATTTGAACTTTACGATGAAACCAATAGGAGAAGTAGATAGTGCTTATCAATACAATTAGGAGGCAAAAGTGGTTATAATAGATGGCAAAAAAGTTGCAAATGAGATTATACAAAAGATAAAACAACAAACAAAAGAATTAAGTAGTTATGATATTACCCCAGGTTTGGCAGTGATACTCGTAGGAGACGATACTGCAAGCAGAACATATGTAAATATGAAAAGCGAACGATGCAAAGATGTGGGTATATATTCGATAGTCCACGAGATGCCATCATCTATATCTCAGCAAAAGATATTGGATACTATAAATATGATGAATCAAAATGAAAATATAGATGGTATTTTGGTTCAGCTTCCGCTTCCAAAACATATAGACCAAAACAAAATACTTGAAGCTATCAAACCATCAAAAGATGTAGATGGTTTTCATCCATTTAATATGGGGCGATTAGTAGCAAATATAGATGGCTTTTTGCCAGCAACACCATATGGTATCATGGAACTATTTAAAAGATACGATATAGAACTAAAAGGCAAAAATGTATGTATAGTTGGTGCATCAAATATAGTAGGCAAACCATTGGCATCGTTGATGTTAAACCAGTTTGCGACTGTAGATATATGCCATATATATACAAATGACCTCAAATCGCATACTTTAAAAGCCGATATTGTGTGTGTAGGTGCTGGTGTGATCAATCTTATCACAGAAGATATGATCAAAGATGAAACAGTAGTTATAGATATAGGCATAAACAAAAACAAAAATGGCAAACTTGTAGGTGATGTGGATTTTAAAAATCTATCCAAAAAATGTTCATACATAACTCCAGTGCCAGGTGGTGTTGGACCTATGACAATAGCTATGCTTTTAAAAAATACAATAAAAGCGGCTAAAATAAATAAAGGAATTAAATGAAAATATTAAATAAATTATATAACTGGTCAAGCAGTTGGACAGGAACTGTAGTTATTGTGTTGGTTATCATATTTTTTATAGCTCAAGCATTTGTGATACCAAGTGGCAGTATGAAAAACTCACTTCTTATAGGCGATATGTTGTTTGTAAAAAAATTTAGCTACGGAGTGCCGACTCCAACCTTGCCATGGGTAGAGGTTGAAATTCTTCCTGATTTTGATGGTGATGGTCACCTATTTAGTGCCGATGGACCCTCAAGAGGTGATATCACGGTATTTAGATATCCACACGACAAAAAGATACATTATGTCAAACGATGTGTAGCTGTTGAGGGTGATATATTGTTTCTAAAAGATAAAAAACTATACCTTCATCCACATCAAGGAGATGAGTATATCAAAAAAGAGTATAAAGATCAAACTTTGGTTACTATAGATGATATGCTTTTTGTTGTTGAACCATATAAAACTATCCACAAAGGCATACACTATGACCAAAATGTGACAAGAGAAAGCTCACCACATATGGAGCTTTTTGATTTTGGACCAATTCAAGTGCCAAAAGGTAGCTACTTTATGATGGGAGACAACAGAGACCACAGCAACGATAGTAGATTTTGGGGTGTTGTGCCATACAAATTTATAGTAGGCAAACCTTGGTTTGTATATTTTTCATGGGATAAGGATAGAAAAATAAGATGGCAAAGAGTATTTAAAAGCACCAAACAATTGGAGCAGTTAGATAGCTATAAAAGTGAACATAAAGATGGAATATACTAATGAGATATTATATAGGTGCTGACCATGCAGGATATGAGATAAAAGATTTTGTCAAAAATATATTTCTATCATATGGGGATGAAGTGATAGATGTAGGAACATTTGATGACAAGAGGGTTGATTATCCTGATTTTGCAAAAATTGTATCAAAAAAAATTTTAGATGATATTGGCTCACAAGGAGTTCTAATATGTGGCACTGGTATTGGTATGAGTATATCAGCAAACAGATTTCAAGGCATAAGAGCAGCTTTATGTCACGATAGTCTTAGTGCTATTTTATCAAAACAACACAACGATGCAAATATACTATGTTTGGGTTCAAGAGTAAGTGGCAAAGCTATGATAGAACAGATAATCAAAAGCTGGCGAGATTGTAGTTTTGAGCAAGGCAGACATACAAATAGAGTAAAAAAGATAGATAAACTATAAAATATATTGATTTTTATCATATATTTTTCTATTTGCGATAAATTTTGAGCTACTTTTAGCTCTTTTTGTTTTAATATATTTTATGGTTTATTTGGTTAAAAATATCAAATATGCTTTAAAACTTATAAATAGTCAGCAACTTAAGTATCGCAAATAATATTTATCATTTTATTCTTACTGAAACTTCATTTTCTTTTTCAATCCATAAATTGTAGCAAAAAACTCTTAAAAAAATTGCACAGCATCTCTAAAATCACCTATTTTAAAATTTTTGTTACTATCATAGCTTATTTAAGTTTAATATGATACAATATAGGTTCATACTCAATCAAACGATGAAGTTTTTGTAGATAAAAATTATCTACTAAGAGTTGGTTTACCTAACCTATTGAGATGAAAAACAAAAAAAGGCAGATTATGAAAGTAAGAGCATCGGTCAAGAAGATGTGTGCGAAATGCAAAATCATCAAACGAAAAGGTGTCACAAGAGTTATTTGTGAAACCAAAAAACACAAACAAAGACAAGGATAAGATATGGCAAGAATTGCAGGAACAGATCTTCCAAACAAAAAAAGAATTGAATATGGTTTGACATATATATTTGGTATAGGTTTACATAGTTCAAGAAAGATATTGGAAGCTACAAAATTAGACCCAAACAAAAGAGTGCATGAATTAACTCAAGAAGAGATAGCAAGCATAAGAAATGAATTGGAAGCAAACTATACAGTTGAAGGTGATCTAAGAAAACAAACTGCTATGGATATAAAAGCACTTATGGATATGGGCTCATATAGAGGTCTAAGACATAGAGCTGGTTTACCATGTCGTGGTCAAAAAACAAAAACAAATGCCAGAACAAGAAAAGGCAAAAAGAAAACAGTCGGCGCGGCTGCAAAATAGGGGAATAGATGGCAAAAAGAAAAATAACCAAGAAAAAATCAGTCAAAAAAAATATTGCTGATGGTATAGTGCATATAGCAGCTACATTTAACAACACTATGGTAACTATCACTGACAACAGTGGCAATGCTATAGCATGGAGCAGTGCTGGAAACTTAAACTTCAGAGGCAGTAAAAAATCAACACCATTTGCAGCAACAGCAGCAGTGGAAGATGCTATGAACAAAGCAAAAGAACAAGGGATCAAAAATGTTGGTATCAAGATACAAGGACCAGGTTCTGGTAGAGATACAGCGGTAAAAGCAGTAGGTGCAATTGAGGGTATCCATGTAAAATGGTTCAAAGATGTAACACCACTGCCACACAATGGTTGTAGACCACCAAAACGACGAAGAGTATAAGGAGCAATTATGGCAAGATGGACAGGACCAGTTGAAAGGCTTGAGAGAAGATTGAATTGTGACCTTGGATTAAAAGGCGAGAGAAGATTAAATGGCAAGAGTGCTTTAGAAAAAAGACCATATGCCCCTGGGCAACATGGGCAAAGAAGAGGTAAATTATCAGAATATGGCTTACAGCTTCAAGAAAAACAAAAAGCAAAATTTATGTATGGTATATCTGAAAAACAGTTTAGAGGATATTTTAAAGAAGCATCAAGATTAGATGGCAACACAGGTGAAAACCTCATGACACTTATAGAAAAAAGACTTGACAATGTAGTATATAGAATGGGTTTTGCAACAACAAGAGCAAATGCAAGACAACTTACAACTCACGGTCAAGTTTTAGTAGATGGTAAAAAAGTGGATATACCATCATATCAAGTTAAAGTTGGACAAAAGATAGAGATACGAGAAAAACAAAAATCAAATGTACAAATAGTTCGTGCTTTGGAACTTACAAACCAAACTGGTATTGTGGATTGGGTTGAAGTTGATGTTGCTAAAGTATCTGGAGTCTTTTCAAGAGTTCCAAGTCGTGAAGAGATTGTAGTGCCTATAGAAGAGAGGCTTATCGTTGAGCTTTACTCAAAATAAAACAAAGGAAAATTATGAGTGAAGATAAACTAATGTTGCATAAAGCACAAAATATTGAGATAGAAAAACTTAGTGACAATCTTGCAAAGATATCTGTCTATCCTTTTGAAAGTGGATATGCTATAACTTTAGCACATCCTCTAAGAAGATTGCTTATGAGTAGTTCAGTAGGATATGCACCAATTGCTTTAAGGATTGATGGAGTAGACCATGAGTTTGATTCGTTAAATGGAATGCTCGAAGATGTAGCTATCTTTGTCTTAAACCTAAAAACTATTAGATTTAAGATAAAAGATGAAAACAAAGATATGATAGATGTGAGATATTCATTTGAAAAAGCTGGACAAATTACAGGAAAAGACCTCATAAACGATGAGATTGATGTAGTAAATCCAGACCAAGAGTTAGCAAATATAAACAAAAATTGTAAACTAAATTTTACAGTGATTATAAAAAAAGGTATAAGTTACACTCCAAGTGAAGAGACAAGATCTTTAGTAGGTGAAGATTATATACCTTTAGATGCATTTTTTACACCTGTAAGAAATGTGGTTTACGATATAGAAAATATGTTAGTAGATGACAATCCAAACTTTGAAAAAATCATATTTAAGATCAAAACAGATGGACAGATATCTCCAACAGATGCTTTAAAAGAAGCGGTGAGCACCATGTATAAACAGATGTCAGTATTTAATAAAGTTTTCACACTTGAAGATATAGATATATCACCTAAAGATAGTGTCAAAAAGATTGATCTTAAAAATCTGGTACAACCTATAGATGAATTAGAATTAAGTGCGAGAAGTTTTAATTCACTTGAAAGAGCTGGTATCACATATATAGGTGAGGTGGTTCTCAAAAGTGAAGTAGAAGTAGAAAATATAAAAAATCTTGGCAAAAAGTCACTCATGGAGTTGTCAGATAAACTAAAAGAGATAGGATATCCAATAGATGAGACATTGGACGAAGATATAGCTTCAGCACTTAGAAAAAAGTTGTCAAGCCTAAAAACAAAACAAGGAGAATAAGAGTATGAGACATAAGCATGGATATAGAAAATTAAGCAGAACATCATCTCACAGAAAAGCTATGTTGGAAAATTTAACAATATCGCTAATAGAGCATGAAAAAATAGAAACTACACTTCCAAAAGCAAAAGAGCTTAAAAGATTTGTAGAAAAATTAGTCACAAAAGCAAGAGTTGATGAACCAAATACACACAGACAGATATTTGCTAAACTACAGTGCAAAAACAGCACAAAAAAACTTATCAACGAGATTGCTCCAAAATATAAAGAAACAAATGGCGGATACACATCTATCATCAAAACAAGAATTCGTCTTGGCGATGCTACTCAGATGGCATATATATCATTTGTATAACGGTTGTTTATGATTACTGTTGAGCAAATAAATGATAGATTAAAAAATGTTAAATACCCTGGTTTTGCCAAATCGATAGTCGATTTTGGTTTTGTAAAAGATATTCAACTAAATGGCAAAAAAGCAGATATATCAATACAAATTACATCTTCAGCTATTGAAGTAGAAAATGCTCTGATTGATGATATCACAAAAGAGTTAAGAACTATTGATATAGATGCGAATATTGCTGTAGATAAACCACAACAACCACAGCAACAATCAAATACCACAAGTGGTAAAAATATAGCACCAGATATTAAAAATTTTGTGATGGTTAGTAGTGGTAAGGGTGGAGTTGGCAAATCAACAACTTCAGTCAATCTAGCTGTAGCACTTGCTATGCAAGGCAAAAAAGTAGGACTACTTGATGCAGATATATATGGTCCAAATATTCCAAGAATGATGGGATTACAAAATCAAGAACCAAAAATAGCAGGAGACAAAGTCATACCATTTGAATCATACGGAATCAAAGTTATGTCTATGGGATCTCTTATGGAAGAGGGTCAAGCACTTATATGGCGAGGTGCTATGGTGATGAAAGCTATAGAACAACTTCTTCGCGATATATTGTGGGGCGATTTGGATGTTTTGATTATAGATATGCCACCAGGAACCGGTGATGCACAGCTTACTTTAGCTCAAAGTGTTCCAGTATCTGTTGGTATCAATGTGACAACACCACAACATGTAGCACTCGATGATTCAAAACGAAGTTTACAAATGTTCAAAAAACTTCATATACCAATAGCTGGTATCATCGAAAATATGTCTGGATTTGTTTGTCCAAAATGTGATGAAGAATCAGACATATTTGGCAAGGGAACTTGTGAAGATATTGCAAAAGAGTTTGATACTAAAGTGTTAGCAAGCATACCAATAGAACCTTCTATTAGAATATCTGGAGATGAAGGCAAACCAGTTGTATATAACAACCCTGAGACTGTCACTTCAAAAAGATTTATGATAGCAGCAGATAACCTATGGCAAGCAATAGTAAAATCAGATGCAAACAATAGTTCAATACAACCAACAACAAATGGTGTAAGTGCTTGTAGCACAGAGAAAAATAACGAAAAAGGCGACTGTGGTTGCGACCATTAGTAACGATATAAAATGATAAGCGATAGAAGCTTTATAAATATAGCCCACGAGATAGCTACCGCTTCAAAATGTGTATCTAAAAAAGTTGGTGCAGTGATAGTAAAAGATGGCAGAGTCTTATCTACAGGATACAACGGCACTCCAGCAGGATACACAAACTGCAATGACCATTGGGACAACAAATGGTCAAAAGAACATCACGAATGGTCAAAAAACTATGAGATACATGCTGAAATGAATGCTATCATATGGGCTGCTAGAAATGGCATAGCTATAGATGGTGGCACTATATATATCACTCTTGAACCATGTAGTCAATGTGTCAAAAATCTTATAGCATGTGGTATCAAAAAAATCGTTTATGATAAAGATTATAAACACAACGACTCTCAAAAAAGTTTACTATTTTTAAGACAAAATGGTGTTAGTATATACAAACTTTCCAAATAGTTCTACTTTAAACAAACAATAAAACTTACAACTATCTAACCATTTGTATCAAAAAAAACCCCCCCCCCCTACTTTTATGAATGGCATCAAAAATATTATCTGCTTTTTTGCATATTTGGCTTAAATAAACAAATCTATTTATGATAAGGATGATTTGTGATTATGGTTATCGCTCTATAGACCTGCTCACACAAAACTATCGGGACGATTTTATGAGAGATGGTCATACTGCTAAGCGATACAACAGCATCACAACATCTTAAAAACTCATCATCAAAACCATATGCCCCACCTATAAAAAAATTTACATTTTGTTGGTCTTGAAAATATTCAGAAAATTCTAAACTATCTACAACTTTCCCCCTCATATCAAGCGCTATATTAAAACTCATTTTTAACTTTGTTTTATATACTCTTGTGTAAGATTTTTTTATATTTTCTACAGACAGTTTTTGTGATTGTTTTATATCTTTGTCATATATTTTGATCAGTTTTACAGTTGCATATATCTTTGACATCTTTATATAGTTATCTATGATTGCTTTTGTATTGTTGTCTATAGATTTGGATATTTGATATATAGTTATATTCATAACAATCCACTGCCTATGACTAAAAAATCAACATTTTTTATCTTGTCATCTTTTCTTACTCCACCTATAATTGCAACTTTATGTTTGGACAAAATCGCCAACTGCTCTGCTTTTTTACCTATGATATTTATATCTTTTTTGGTTGAAGTGGCTCTATATGCCCCTAATCCTATATAATCTAAGTCAAAATCATTTGCTTGGATTATCTCATTTTTGTTGTGAGTTGATAGCCCTATTGTTTTATTTGGGTATTTGATCTTTAGTTTTTTGATAAAAGTTTGAATATCAATACCACTATTTTTTGCATATTGTTTTAGATCCTCTTGTCCTATATGCACTCCATGACAATAGTTTATCAGCTTTATATGGTCATTTATGATAATTTTAGTATCTTTATGCTTAAAATAATCAACTATAAGTTTGAGATTTTTTATCATCATCTCTTGGTTGTTTATCTTGTCTCTATATTGGATATATATAGGGTTTATATCTTCTGTTTTTTTAAGATAATTTTCTAATGTAATATTGTGCTTCAAAAGAAGTTCAATATCACACAAGAGATATATTGTCATCTATTTTCTGTAAACATCTTAAGCAGATCATAAATTGTCTTTTTCATATCTGCCCTTTGAACTACCATATCAATACTTCCGTGTTCTAGTAAAAATTCTGCTTTTTGAAAACCATCTGGCAAATCCTTGCCTATAGTCTGCTTTATCACCCTAGCACCAGCAAAACCAATTAGAGCACCTGGTTCAGCCATAATAATATCACCTAAAAATGCAAATGAAGCAGATACACCTCCAAATGTAGGGTCAGTTAGCACTGATATATATGGTAGCTTTGCATTGCTAAGTTGTTTTAGTGCCGCACTTGTTTTTGCCATTTGCATAAGTGAGTGAGTGCTCTCTTGCATCCTCGCACCTCCGCTTGCACTTACTATGATTAGTCCTTGTTTTTTATCTATTGCTCTTTTAACTGCACGAACTATTTTTTCACCCTCAACTGAACCCAAAGAGCCACCCATAAAAGCAAAATCAAATACTACAATAGATACATCAAGGCCATCTATTTTGCCTTCACCACTTATGACTGATGATGTTTTGCCTGTTTTGTTGTATGCCTCTTCAAGTCTTTTTTTGTAGCTTTTTTTATCTACAAACTTTAAAGGGTCGTTTGGATGTAGTGAAACATCATGTTCTACAAATGAGCCAGCATCGCATAGTAGTTCTATTCTTTTGTTTGCTCCAATTCTCATATGAAAATTGCACTTAGGACATACATGTCCCATCTCTTCAACCTCTTTAAAAAACATCAGCGAATCACATGCTTTACATTTTATCCAGTGACTTTTTTTCTCTATTTTTTCTGGTTCTTGCTCTTTTTGCAATTTTAGTTTTTGAAATATCTGTTTTAGATCCATTGTTTTTCCTTTAATTGTTCAAATAATTTTATATTGTCGAGTTGCTCCCAAGGATAATCACTCTGCCCTACTTGCCCACGACTTGCCACATCTGCATACAAAAATCCCTCTTTTGATGGTTTGTCAAGATTAAATTTTTCTTTTATCCAGTTTGGTGTCAAAGCAAAATTTTCAGCTATAAACATTGAAAGTTTATTGTCGTCTATAGTAGTCCAAGTGCCGTAGGTATCAACAGTTACTGATATTGGTTTGGCTACTCCTATAGCATAAGACAATTGCACCAAACATTTTGTAGCAAGTTTTGATGCTACTATATGTTTAGCAATATACCTACTAGCATACAACCCACTTCGGTCGACTTTGGTATAATCCTTGCTACTTTGGGCTCCACCACCTATGGGCGAATATCCACCAAAACTATCTACTATAAGTTTTCTGCCTGTTAAGCCACTATCATGTAGTGGGCTATGTGATACATATTTGCCAGTAGGATTTATATATATTTTGCACCTATCTTTGTCATAAAGCTCTTTTGGTATATCTGTTTGGTCTATGATAGTTTGTATCAAAACTCTGAGTTCATTTATATTTATACTCGCAACACAAGGGGCTGATACTACTATGGTGTCTATTTTTTTAGGATTTGAATTTTCAAAATTTTCTTTAGTCTCATAGTCAATTGTAACTTGTGTTTTGATATCAACTCCGAGTTTATCAGGATGTTTTAAGGCATAATTATAGACATTTTCCATCAATTTTCTTGCATAATATATCGCACTTGGCATATAGTTTTCTGTCTCTTTATCCGCATAACCAAACATTATACCTTGATCACCTGCTCCTATCTCACCACTATCTTGGTCTACTCCTTGTGCTATCTCAGGGGATTGAGTATTTAACAATACTTGAACATCGATATCTTCAGGGTGCAAACACTCTTGCCTTGTAAAATATGGATTGCCGTTGTAACCGATATTAACCAAAGTATCATGAACCAATTTTTGATAATCCTCTGTAGTCATCTTGGTTTTTGTCTTGACCTCGCCACCTATTATTATATGTTTTCCAGCTACAAATACCTCACTTGCTACTCTTGAGTTTTTGTCTCCTATTAGAAGTTTGTCAACTATAGCATCAGATATAATATCAGCACACTTATCGGGGTGTCCTGGACTTACAACTTCACTTGTAAATAGATATTTTGGCTTGGGTGTCATTTGATATCCCCTATTAGTTTTGATAGTTTTATTATATCGTCATTGTCTTTAAACTCAATTTTTATATAACCATCTTTTAAAATAGTTTTTAAACCATCTTTTTTAAGTATTGATACTATACTATTTAGTGCTTTTGTATCAAGGTTTGATTTTTTGAGTTTTGTTGGTTTTATGGTGGTTTGGTTTTTGGTTTTTAGATTTTTGACCATCTCATTTGTATCATGCACTGAAAGTTTTTGTGCTACTATACTATCTACTGCTATTTTTTGATTTTTCTCATCTAACAAAATGATTAGTTTTGCATGACCTAGTGTTATTTCATTTGTTAGCAACTTCTTTTTTGCATACTTGCTTAAGTTTAACAATCTTAATATATTTGTGATAGATGATCTACTTTTTGATATTTTTTTTGCTAACTGTTCATGTGTGATACTATGCTCTTTTATCAGTCTATCATACGAGATAGCAAGCTCCATAGGGTTTAGATCTTCTCTTTGAATATTTTCTATCAAAGCCAATTCGCTTAACTTTGACAAATCAATACTCAAAATGATAGTTTTGATTTTTTTGATTTTAGCTTCTTTTGTCGCTCTTAGTCGCCTCTCACCAGATATCAAAGTGTATCTTTGGCCATTTCGTGTAGCAACAATTGGTTGCAAAAGACCATGCTCTTGTATAGATAAGCTTAGCTCATCTATCTGTTCTTTTTTAAATTGAGTTCGCGGTTGTTTTGGGTTTGGGTCAAAAAGCTCCACATCTATCTCATCTACTGTTTCTACATATTTGTTGTTTTCATTTTTATATGCTGTTTCTATCTCACCTAACAACTCGCCAAGTCCTTTTCCTAATGCTTCTCTACTCATATCATCTCTCTTTTATAATTAGTTTTGCTAAGTTAAGGTATGCTTTTGAGCCTGGGCTTTTTCTATCATACTCTATGACTGTTTTTCCAAAACTCGGCGACTCTGCGAGTGTTATATTTCGTGGGACTACTATGTAGGATTGTTTTTTTATCTTAAAAAGCTTATTGTCAAAATGCTGTATAAGGTCTGATAATACCTGTTTTGATAGGTTGTTTGTTTTTGTAAACATAGTAGGCAAAAATCCTTTTATAGTCAAGTTTGAGTTTGTCGTTTGTTTGATAAGTTTGATAGTATTTAGCAACTGAGCCAACCCCTCAAGAGCAAAAAACTCACACTGAATTGGTATTATCACCGAGTCAGCCACTGTTAAAGTATTGATAGTCAGTGGTCCTAAAGCTGGTGGCGAATCTATGATGATAAAGTCATAATCCTTTTTGACTTTATCTATAAGTTTTTTAAGCACAAACTCTTTCTCTCTTTTGTTGTAATATTCCTTTTCAAAACCTACAAAACCTATATTTGATGGCACTAGCTTCAAGTTTGGCACAGATGTGTTTAGTATGACATCTTGTAGAGTTTTTTTGCCTATCATTGCATGGTATATGTTGTATTGATACATATCTCTTGCAAAACCCAAAGATGTAGTGCTATTTGCTTGTGGATCGCTATCTACGAGCAACACCTTTTTTCTGTTGTTTGCAAGAGCTCCAGCTAAATTTATTGCTGTAGTTGTTTTGCCTACTCCACCTTTTTGGTTTGCTATTGTGATTATTTGTGTCATCGTAAGCTATACTCCTTTTTGTTATTTATCAGCAATGAACCATCAGCTTGTAACATATCTTGTGTTATTTTTATTTGTTTGTTATTTATCGTAGTCTTTTTGTTTTCATTGAGTAAGTTATATTTTACCATAAATTTATTAAAAACAAAAGCCCAAGTGTGGTTTTTTGATAAAATTTTGATAAATTGATCTATTATTTGATATTGTGTCATATCTATATCCAAACTTTTTAAGCCTATGTTTGATTTGATTATATTTAACCCAATACCACAATACAATAATTTTGACTTAAAATATGTCATAGTACCACCTATTTTATCATCGTTGATATAAAAATCATTTGGCCATTTTATGTATGATTTTGAACCATTTTGTTCTAAAACCATATTTAACAAACAGCTAAAATATATAGACGATGACTCTATTTTCATATCCTTTGGCAGGTAGCTTGTATCAACTACAAAAGAAAAAAAGAGATTTCCCTTCTCACATATCCAGTGATTGTCTCTACTGCCTTTACCGTTTGTTTGTTCGTTTGCTATTATCATCATAGGATTTTTATAGCCATTTTTGGATATATAGTTCACTAAGTATTCTTGAGTAGAGTTAACACTATTTAAATATATTTTGTCAATAACCACTCTTTTGCCCTATTTTCAAGTTGTTGTGGATTTTCTGAAGCAAAAAATTTGATATTGGTTTTTTTGATTGGTTTTTTTGGTCTGTATCTCTCTTTTATCATATCGCATATTGCTTCACCACTATGTATCGTGCTATTTATGGTAAAATATTTTTTTATCTCTTTATCTATTAGAGGAAAATGTGTGCATCCTAATATCACTACATCTATACCTTTTATATCTTTGAAGTATTGTTTCATAGTTTCATCTAAAATTTTTGTATTTTGTAAATTTTCTTCAACTATTGGCACAAAAAGCGGTGTGGCTATTGATATAGTGTTTTTATAACCCTCTTGAAGCAGTCTTTTCTCATAAGAGTTGCTTTGTATGGTTGCTTTGGTTCCTATGATGAGTATCTTTGATTGTTTATCATCTATCTGTTTGGATAGACTATTTACTCCAGCTTCTATGACACCAACTATTGGTATATTTGTAGAGGCTCTTAACTCCTCTATAGCATGGACACTTGCTGTATTGCAAGCTACTATGAGCATATCTATATCAAAATTTTTGAAAAACTCCAAAGCCTCAAGAGAGTATCGCACTATAGTATTTTTGTCTTTATTGCCATATGGCACTCTTGCTGTATCGCCAAAATATATTATTTCATCAAAAAGGTTTTGCTCCAATATAGGCTTAGCGACAGTCAAACCACCTACTCCACTATCAAATATACCTACTGTCATATATGCCCTTTTTGTTATTTTATCACATTTAGCTTAAAATGGTAAAATAAGAAAAAGGCAAGATATGAATATAGCACTTTTTGGTGGCAGTTTTGACCCGCCTCATATAGCTCACGAGAAGATAATCAAAAAATCAATAGATTTATTAGATATTGACAAGCTTATAATTATGCCAACATATCTAAACCCATTTAAACAACAGTTTCATCTAAAACCTCAAGTTAGACTATCATATATGAAGATATTGTGTCAAAACATAGACAAAGCAGTTGTAGATGAGTTTGAAGTAAAAAGCAAAAGAAAAGTTCCTACGATTGAGACTGTAGAGTATCTTTATGACAGATACAATATAGATAAACTATATCTTATAATAGGTGCGGACAATCTATCTACACTCAAACTTTGGGATGATTATGACCGACTAAACCAACTTGTAGAGTTTATAGTTGCCTCTAGAGATGGCATAAAAAGCAAAAACTACAAAACTATCAAGATAGATATACCTACAAGCTCTACAAAGCTAAGAGAGCATATGGATATAGATATGATACCACAAAAATTGAAACATCTATTTAAAACAGATATCGTTCTTTAGTCTCTTTGACAGATAATTTTATAAGCACAATACGAACAATCTGAAATACTCTGTGTCATAGCAAAATCAACTTTTGTAGTTTTTAGACTATCAAATATACTATTTAGTCTTTCAAGCTTTTGTTTCATCATATCCTCTTTTATAAGTTTGCCATCAAAAAGATGATAAAAATATCCATCTTTTATACCATTGCTTTGTAAAAGTATATGATAAAACTGAAGCTGAAATTTATTTGTTGTATCTACATTTTTTTCATTATCTATTTTTATCTGTTTAGATGTTTTGTAGTCTATGATATCATATAAACCATCTGGTGTAGTATCTACTCTATCTATCTTGCCATTTATTTTTATATTTTTATATGTCATATCCACACTATGCTCTATATGTTTGACTCTATAGCCAGCTTCAAATCTTTCTATCTCATTTTGCACAAACTTTTTCAATCTTTTTTTCCACAACGATATATCAAATACCAAATATATATTTGCACTATTTTGCATCTGTAATAAACTTATGATTTTTTGATATAACTCATCTTTATCATCATAAGTTTTTTTATCTTTATAACACTCAAAAAGCACCTGGTGTATAAAGATACCTATTTCATTCTTTTTTGGTTTTATTTTGTCGTCGTGCTCTTTGATATTGTAGATATATTTATATAGATATTGCCTTTTGCAAGTAAGGTAACTCTCAAGTGATGTAGCTGACCATATTTTTTTAGAGATATCAATATCTATTATGATTTTCTCTTTATTTATCTCATATTTTTTTTCTTTATATAAAATATCTTTGTAGTTTTTATCTATTGTCTTATCTTTATATTGTAGTTGCAATAGTTTTGCAAAACGACTTATATCGTTTTCATCATCTTTTACAAAACTTATATGCACTTTATTTGCACATCTTATTAGTTTATCATAAAAATACCCTTGAAGCTCTTCTCTATCTTTTGTCGTAGGTAAGTTGCATTGAGTTTTGATTTTGGAGTTTATAAACTTATCTTTTATGCTTTGTTTTGGAACTATATTGTCGTTGAAATTGCATATAATCACACCTTCAAACTCTACACCTCTACACTCAAGCACTCCAAGGACTGTAACTTTGCCACCAGTTGTATCATCTATAGATATTTTGGATAGTTTTTTAAAAAAAATATTTAATATATCTTTTAGCTTTATCTTGATATTTTTATCTATAAATATATTTTTAAAATTGTAAAATATACTATCTATATGCTCTTTTATCTCTTTGGACATCTGTATATCCGTCACAAACTGAACAAACTTTTCAAATATTGTTTTGTCAATATTTTTATTTATATCTTTTTTTATAAATGATATCAAATCTTTATCTATATCTAAAAAATCAACCATATCTTTATGTTTGGTTTTATTTATACTATCTAAAGATATCAATCTATCTATAGTTTGATAGAGTTTTGAGTTTTTTATATCAAAACCAAAAGCATAGTTAAAATTGTGATTTTCATCAAAAAGTCTCATATATGTAGCCATAGATTCATCAGGCAATACTACTACTATATTTTGAGGATCAATAGAGTCTATATTTATCATCTTGTATATAGCATATTTGATATATGCTATCTCATCTATCTTAGATGCAAATGGTTTTATATCGATAGTTTTGATGATATTTTTTTGTTTTTTGATATGCTTAATTTTGTTTTGTGTCAGGTTTATCTCATAGCTATGATATAGTTTTAGATCAAAACTATCAAGATGTTTGGCTATGTTTGTATTGAATTTATTATAATCAAACAATATAGTTGTATTGGTTATTTTAGATATATCATGCAGAAGTTTAAACTCAAACTTAGTTAAAAACCCCTCAATACGAAACTCAAAACTATCAAATCTTTTGATATATTGTTTATTTAATTCGTAGTTTTGTGGTAGGTTGATTTTATCTACATAACCATTTTTCTCCAATATATCAAGATAGTTTTGGCTAATTTGTTTCAATACCGCAAGATGTTCGTCGTATAAAGCATATATATCTTTTTTGTCAATATCATCTATAGATACAAACTCATTTGACAATTCACTTAAAAAGTTAAGTATATAATCTCCTTGTGTAAAAAGCTCACTTAAACTTGAGCTTATACCCAAAGTGCGGTAATTTTCTACACAAATAGCATCTTTAAGATAGACCACTCTTAAGATATCATCTATAAACTTTTTCTCTTTTAAAAAGAGAACTTTTCTAAACAACTCACCTATTGTGATAAGTTTTGGCAAAAGTTGGTTCTTGTGCTCTTTTAGTTTGATATACTCTCGTATAGCCCTTGATGTAGCAAATACTATTTGTTTCACTGATCTATCATATCTTTTATCATATCGACTACTCTTTTTTTGTCGTTTGGACAGCTACATATTTTATACTCTTTGCATCCATATTTCATAGCTACTTTATTGTAAAAAAAACAAAGTTCATATATAGTTTCACTATTGTCAATCATAAACGATATAGGATAGACCAACACTTTTTGATTTTTAAATTTTTTTAAAACACTGCTTAAACTTGGTGTTAACCATCTCATGGGACCTACTTTTGACTGATATGCTAAAGATATTGTGGCAAATGTTGCTTCTTTTTCTTTCAAGCATTTTTTTATCAGCTCTATATGCTCTTGTGTTTGTATCTGGTATGGGTCACCTTTGTTTATAGTGGATTGTGGCAAACCATGTGCTGAAAATATCAAGTTATAATCACTTTGGCCATTTGTTCTTTTGATTATCTCATCGCTTATTATCTCATTTAGTGTTTTGTTTTTATAAAAGTTTTCTATATAATTTATCTTCAAATTGCTCTTTGACAATATCCCAAACTGCTCTAAGCTTGATTTTGTCGTAGTAGTTGAGTATTGGGGATATAAAGGGATCAATAAAACTTCTGTTATGTTTTTTTGTTTTATTAGATCTATACACTCTTTTGCATATGGTTTTGTATATCTCATAGCATATGTTATATATATATTTGGTAGTATTGCTTGTAGTTTTTCTACTAAACTTTCTGTATATCTATATAGTGGCGAACTACCTCCTATAGTTTTATAACCTATCCAAGCTTCATCTAATCTACTTTTTATAATATAGTTTGCCAACATAGATCTTATTTTGTTATTTTTTATATTTACAATATTTTTGTCGTTAAACATATTTGTCAAAAACTCTTTTAACTCATCTTTGCTTCTTGCTGCTCCCATATTTAAAAGCACAACTGCTTTATTCATATATTCTCCATATTTATAATTGTTGTATCGCACCACAAAGCTAATTGTTTGTCATGTGTTATAAGTATTATACCAAAATTTTCTTTGATAGAGAGTATTAGATTCATCACATCATATGCTGCTATATTATCCAAAGCAGAGGTTGGTTCATCTATGAGTAGAATATCTGGTTTCATAAGCACCGCTCTTAGTATAGAACATCTTTGTAGTTGTCCTCCACTTAAACTATTTGGTTTTTTGTTTATCAAACTATTTGAAAGTTCAAGTTTTTCAAGATAATAGTTTAACTTATCTAAACTATCAGTTACATCCTTTATCTGGTTTAGTATTGTATAGTTAGGATGAAAAGAGCTATAAGGGTCTTGAAACACTATAGACAACTTGCCTACATCTATAGAACCACTTGTTGGTTTGATTTTGTCTATAATCAGATTAAAAATTGTTGATTTTCCGCTTCCACTTTTGCCACATAGCACTATCATCTGCCCTTTTTCCAAACTCAAACTAAAATTTTTTAATATCTGTTTTTGTTTATTATATGCAAAACAAAGGTTATTTATCTCTAAATGTTTCATATTTACCCATTTATCCTTTTGTAATTATCACCTATTTTATCTTAAGAAACTTTAATAAAAGATATGGTATAATACGACACCACAAAAAGGAGAAAATATGAAAAAAATCGTATTAGGAACATTGGTATGTAGTGTTGCAGCTTTTGCTGCTGTCAATCTTGGAGCTTGTAAAGGTTGCCACGGTCAAAATTGGGAGAAAAAAGCTCTTGGAACTTCTAAAGTAGTTGCAAATATGACTAAAGCAGAAGTTACTGCAGCTTTAAAAGGATATAAAGCAGGAACTTATGGTGGAGCTCAAAAAGGTCTTATGAAAGCTCAAGTAGCAAAATATAGCGATGCTGACTTAGCAGGAACTGGTGTAGGAAAATAGTCTATACTATTGACTTTTAACAATTAAAAATAGTTTTTGATGATAAAAGGTCCATAAATTTTTTGAACTACTTTAGTAGTTTGAAAAATATGGGCTTTTTACTCAAACTGCCCCCAAAAGTGAGGGTTCAATACAATTCAAAACAATTCACAATAATTCATTATAATCAAATAGAACAATAAGAGTTTTGCTCTGATATATTCCTATCTTAACTTAAAACCTACTTTTGATATTTTACAATACCAAATTGCAACAAAATTTACCAACACTGACAACTTTTGATAGATATATCAAACATAGCATAAGGATCTAACTATCAAACAACAATCAAAACTCAATCACAAATTTAACTCAAAGTGCAATCTTTCAAACCGTGTCAAATGAGAAATTGATAACTTATATTCTCCTAATCTACTACAACAAAAGTGCTATACGATAACCTACAAATGCAAAACTATATGCAACTACTGATGTAAAAACAAACAGATAAAAAGCATATTTGATGCCACCAGCTTCTCTTGTGAAAACCGTAGTTGCTGCTAGACAAGGCAAATATATCATGATGATGATGATAAAAGCCACAGCAGAAGCAAACGATATGTTGCCTCTTAGTCTTTGGATTAGAGAACTGCTATTTTCATCTATCTCATCGCCTAAACTATACAATACTCCTAAAGTAGCCACTACAACCTCTTTTGCTGCTAAACCTGTTTGTAAAGCAACTGCCATCTTCCAATCCATACCAAGTGGAGTAAATACTGGCTCTACAAATTTGCCCATAGCTCCAAGATAACTTTGTTCTAATAACTTCTCATTTAGTTCATTTGACAAACTATTTTTGCTCTTTATTGTTGCTTCTTCTATTTTGGTTTCATAGCTTTGAGATAGTTCAGCATTTTTTGGATATGAACTTAAAAACCATACCAATATAGATGCAGCAGCTATAAATGTTCCTGCTTTTTTTAGATACATCAGTGTTTTTGATTTGACTGTATGCCACACAAGCATAAACGATGGCATACGATATTTTGGCATCTCCATAACAAACGGCTCGCTAGGACCCTTAAATGCTGTCATTTTAAGTATTTTTGCCATAACAAGCCCTAAAAATGCACCACTTATATATATAAAAAAGAGTATATTTCCTGCATTCTCAGGAGCAAAAAATGCACCTACAAACAACACATACACAGGCAACCTCGCTCCACAACTCATAAATCCTATGATAAACAAAGTAAGCATTCTGTCTGTATCGTTTTTTAATATTCTAGCACTCATATATGCAGGTATAGAACATCCAAATCCAGTAACAAGCGGTATAAATGACTGACCATGAAGCCCAAACTTATGAAAAAACCCATCAAGCAAATATGAGACTCTGCTCATATAACCAGTGCCTTCAAGCAAAGCGATACCTATAAAAAGTATCATAATATTTGGAACAAACAGCACAACTGCTCCAACTCCAGCTATAAGTCCATCTACTATCAAAGAACGGAACTCATCGTTTGATATTTGTTGACCTACTATCTCACCTAAACTACCAAAAAATGCATCGATATAATCCATAGGTATAGTGCCAACTTCAAATGTAAGCTGAAATAAACCCCACATCAAAAACAAAAATATAGGAATACCAAGAATTGGGTGTATTAAAAGATTGTCTATTTTTTGTGTATTTGTAAGTGTTGTTGTCTCTGGTTTGCCCACTTTAACTGTCTCTTTTATGATACCGTCGTTAAATGCCATAAACTCATCTGCTATTATATCAATCATTGCCTCTTCGTTGTTGTGAATTTTCATATGGTTTATTGCATTTGCAACTACTGGTTGGACAATAGTCCATATAGGCTCTTCATGAATTTTTTTATAAACATCTTTATTTTCACTTATCAAAGATATTGCCAATTGTCTATAAGGTATATCGTTGTTAAATTTATTTGCTTCAAGTATTTTTGAGATATTTGTTATCTCCTCCTCCATAACTTCACTAAATTTTAATTTGTTTGGTATTTTGTCATTGTTGTATGTTTTGATGATTGATTTTAAAAGTTCAATTGTGCCTTGTTTTGTCTTAGCAGAGGTTTTTACGACATCTATACTTAACAGTTCGCTCATATATTTTGAATCGATAGATATATTCTCTTTTTGAGCTTCATCTATCATATTTAGAGCCAAAACCATCTTTTTGTTTAAACTTAACAATTCGCTCGTAAGCTGTAAGTTTCTCTCAAGATTTGTAGCATCTACTATATTTAAAATTATATCATAGTTATCTGTTTTTAAAAACCTACTTGTAACTTTCTCTTCAGTTGAATACTCAGTGAGCATATAAGTGCCAGGCAGATCAACCATACTTATGTTGTATCCTTCGTATTGGAACTTGATTGTCTTTTTTTCTACAGTAACACCTGTGAAATTTCCTACATGCTCTTTTGCTTTGCCCATAGCATTGATAAGCATACTTTTGCCTACATTTGGCTGACCTACAAGTGCAACTCTAATCGTTTTCATATTTTTTTACCTCAATCTTATTTGCTTCTTGCTCTCGTAGAGCTATACTCATCTTTCCTACTCTAATCTCATAGGTGCCTTTTAAACTTGTGCGTCCCATATATCTTATAGTTACACCTTTTAATATCCCAAAAGATATGAATCTTTGTCTTAAAGAACCTTGTGTATGTAGCTTGACTACTGTGTAGTTTTCTCCTATCTTTGTCTCTGTTATTTTCATATTTTTTCCTTATTTAATCATATTGATAATCAGTATTGAAATTATATCAAAAAAAAATAAATTCTATTCTATTTTTTACTCTTTTTGCTATTTTTTTTTAAAATTTAAAACTGTTTAGTCTCAAAGATGCTATGTAGCTTATCTTTTAGTATATTTTTGCTATGCTCTACACCTGGTTGATCGTATGTGTTTATTTGCAAAAATTTTCCTACAATAGATGTGAGCAATTGATACGAAAACATAAGTTTTGCTATGTTATACTCATCTACTTTTTTTATATTGATAACATCACATGGTATATCTTTGATATCTTTTATTGCCCCAATTGTTGCATCTGCTTGATAGTTTATGAGATTTTGAAACTTTATATTGTTTAGATTGTCAAGATTTTCAAGATGGGTCAAACTCACATCTGGCACTATAAGAGAGTTTTGAAAATCATCAACTTTGACAAATGTAACAGTCTTATCTCTTTTGCCTTGGATGATAAGTTGTAAAAAACTGTGTTGATCAACTGGACCAGTTATAGCTATAGGAGTTAGGGCTTGTTTGGTGTTGTTGATATTTATTTTTCCCAAACTTTCACCCCACAACTGGATATACCATTTATTAAAACCTTCTAAAGCAGATGAATAACTAAACAGAACATTTATATTGAATCTATGTTTATTTTCTACAATAAACCTTGCTTTTTCCATGATAGGTTCATAAAACTCCTCTTTGTCAAAAAATCCGTGGTAAATTTTTTTGCATCCATCTAACAGCTTGTCTATATCAACCCCTACTATACATAGTGGCACCAACCCTACAGCAGAAAAGACACTAAATCTACCGCCAACATTTTTGGGTATCTCATATCTTTTCATATTGTGCTTGTTTGCATATGAAGTAAGTGTGCTATCATTCTCGCTTATTATTAGACAGTTTTTATTTGTAATATCTGTTTTTGTATGCAGATACTTAAATATAGCCATAGTCTCTATAGTAGTTCCTGATTTGCTTATGATTATAAACATCGCATCTTGCATATCTATCTTTGATACTCTATATTCCAACTCCATTGGGTCAGTCGATTCTAAAAAATGTAATTTTTTATTTGAGGAAATTTTAAGTTTTTGTTTGAGAAATTTGTGAATAGCAAAAGCACCAAGACTGCTACCACCTATGCCTACAACTACTATATCTTTTTGAACAACAGTTTGTGCAAACTGCTTAATATCTGTCGTATCTTCAAATGGCAGATGATAATAACCTACAGTTTTTAACTCATCTTTTATCTCATCAAATATCACCTCGTTTGATTTGATTTGATAAAAATTTTTGCTATATTGCACTATACTCTCTTTTGTTTTTCATCTCTTATAAAATTGAGAAAAAATACAATAAATATAGAGAGTATAAAAGCTGTCACAAACGATACAACTACCATCAATTTTTTCTTTGGTTTTACAGGAAAATCATTTGTCATAATCTCTCCTACTATTTGAGTATTTTTGTAGTTGTGACTAAGCAACAAAGATGAGACTATCGCTTTTTCCTTTTTTAACGAGTTGATTGCGGTAGTTGATAGTTCGCTTTTTTTATCTCTCATATCCATAAGCTGAGTATTTAGCTTGATGATAAAAGATGTTAAATCTCTCTTTTCCATAAGTTTAAGTGCAGATAAAGATGGATTTGTATTTTCTATTTTTTTCAAATTTTTTGATATATTTTCAACTTGGGTCTTAAAATCCAATATTGTCTGCTCTTGTAGTTTAATCTTTTTAGCTAATAATGGTATCGTCCTTTTGTTTATATTGTCAATCTTTATATCTATATTTTTTATCTCTGCCTCTCTTTGCTGTTTGATATCATCAAGTATTTTTTGATGTTTTTTTTGTACAAATAAAACTACATTTGATATCTCTTTGATGGCAAGTTTGTTTGAAGTAGAAAGTGATTTTATCTCAATAAAGTTTTTTGTATTTTTTGGTATTTTAATTGTTTCTATTTTTGATACTCTATCTTTTTTGTTTTTTAACATATCTATATATAAGATATTTAATCTTCTTGCTAATTGAGTATTGTTATCAAGAATAACTCTTTCGTTATTATTGTTGTCATTATTGTTATTATTCTTTTTATCGTTGTTATACATTTTATAACTACCTATCTCTATTAGGGCAGTTGCTTCATATATAGGTGTTTTTAAAAAAACATAACCCAAACTAGTCAAAGTAACTATAGTTGTAAATAGAAATATAAACTTTTTTCTATCTATTATCGTCCTATACAATTCTCTAAGGTCTGTCTCGTCCTCATCTTCGTATCTATTTATCTGCATATTTATTCCTGTATATTAATGTTAAAACTGATATATTTTGAACTCTATTTAAAGAAGAGCCTTGTAGCTATTATACCATATTTAAGCTTAAAGGCACCTCATGATTTGTCTATGAGAGGATTTGTGGTGGATAGTTTGTTACTACAAAATCAATATCTTTATCACCACGACCACTTAGATTTATGAGTATATTTTCACCTTTGTTCTGCTTGGCATATCTCATAGCAAAAGCAACCGCATGAGCTGATTCGAGTGCAGGAATGATACCTTCTAGTTTAGATAGCTTATAAAATGCATCTATAGCTTCATCATCACTACATAGTCCAATTTTTGTTCGCCCTATTTTGTGCAAATATGCATGTTCTGGTCCTACTGATGGATAGTCGATACCACTACCAATACTATGCACAGGTGCTGGCTCGCCATCTTTATCTTTAAGCATAATAGAATTAAACCCATGCATCACTCCAGCAGTTCCATAACTCAAACTTGCACTATGTTCTCCTATATTTTCCCCTTTGCCCATAGGCTCTACTCCATAGAGTTTTACATCGTCATCTATAAAACCACTAAATATACCCATGGCATTTGAACCACCACCTATACAAGCTGTCACCATATCTGGTAGATCTACTTTTGCAATCTGCTTGAACTGTTGCTTAGCTTCAAACCCAACTATGCTTTGAAAATCTCTTATCATCTTTGGGTATGGGTGAGGACCTACAACTGAGCCTATACAAAAAAGCTGTTGATCTGGGTCGCTCATATATGCTTCAAAAGCACTATCAACTGCTTCTTTGAGTGTCTTTAGTCCATGAGTTGCTGGCACTACTTTAGCTCCCAATATCTGCATACGAATTACATTTGGTCTCTCCTTTTGTATATCTACTTCCCCCATATGTATCTCGCATTCTAAGCCAAAATAAGCAGCAGCAGTAGCTAGTGCTACTCCATGTTGTCCAGCTCCTGTCTCAGCTATAAGTTTTTTGATACCTAATTTTTTTGCTAACAATGCTTCTGCCATAGTGTGGTTTAGTTTGTGAGCTCCCATATGATTTAAATCTTCTCTTTTGAGATATATATTTGCACCTGCACAATATCTGCTTAGGTTTTTGGCAAAACTTATAGGTGTGGGTCTACCTTGAAAATGTTTTCTTATATATCTTAGTTCATCTAAAAAATCACTTGATCTGCTTAGTTCATCGTAAGCTTTTCGTATCTTTTGAAATGGTTTTTCAAGTGGTGGTGGCAAAAATGAGCCTCCATATTCCCCAAAATATCCTTTTTCGTCTGGCATAGTTTCCAAATATGGCTTTTTCATATTTTTCCTTTTTTGATTATTTTATCAAAATTGACTTAAAGAGTATTTAAAAAATTGCAAAATTTTTATAATTTTAATTCACTTACAAATACTCTAAAACTTTTGTGATGATATCGTCATCATCTTTACTTTTACTTTTTAGTTTAACAGTTTTGCCATCTTGATGAACTATTGTGATATTTAATTCATAATTCATAATTGATTTGATATGTTGTTTTTTTGCTTTTATTTTTATCATAATAAGCTGTAAAAACTGCTTGGTGTTTATATCTACTTTGCCAAACCTATCCTCAATCTCTTCTTGGATATCATACACATCTTCTATATTTTCACACTTTGCCAATCTTCTATAAAGTTCCAATCTTACTCTATCGTGAGCTATCAAATCGCTACAGATATATGAAGATATAGACAACTTAATATCTACATCTGTTGTTTTGTCATCTGCTTTGCCACTTAAAGAGGATATAGTCTCCTCTAACATTTTGATATACAAACTATATCCTATATTTTTGATATGTCCACTTTGA
Source organism: Arcobacteraceae bacterium (assembly GCA_029935705.1). Lineage (GTDB taxonomy): Bacteria > Campylobacterota > Campylobacteria > Campylobacterales > Arcobacteraceae > B24-G6. Next base: position 6,096 of record JAOZJU010000007.1, on the reverse strand, counting down.
GATGAACCCAATATATTTCCTGCACCTCTTATTTGTAAGTCATTGTAAGCCAAAGCTTGTCCGCTTCCTAAATATGAGTTTGACTCTAGTGCTACTAATCTTTTTGTGGCACTGCTTGTTATATTGTTTTTATCTTTTACGAAAAAATAGCAAAACCCCTCTTTGTCGCCTCTACCTACTCTGCCTCTTAGTTGATGCAGATCAGCTATGCCAAATCTGTCAGCATCTTCTACTATCATACTATTTACATTTGGCATATGCAAACCTGACTCTACAATAGTAGTGCAAAGCAGTATATCAAACTTTTTTAAAATAAAATCATTTAATATCTTTTGTGTTTTGTTTTGTGTAATTTTGGAGTGGATTATCTCTATTTTTATATTTGGTAGTATATTTTGAAGTTGATCTTTTCTTAATTGTATAGTTTGTATGTTGTTGTGTATATAAAATAGTTGTCCATCTCGCCTTTTTTCTCTTAAAACTATCTCTTTAATCGCTTTGTCGTCTAACTCTTTAAGATATGTTCTTGTGCTTAATTTATGTTTTGGAGGCTCTTTTAATTCACTTATAGTTTTGATATTTGAAAATGTTTGATTTAATGTTCTTGGTATTGGAGTTGCACTCATAGAAAGCATATGTGTATCTGTGGATATTGTTTTGAGCCTCTCTTTTTGTTTGACACCAAATTTATGCTCTTCATCTACTATAACGATACCTAATCTTTTTGGTTTTATCTCAAGCAAAGAGCTTGTGCCTACTATCATATCTATATCGCCATTTTGAAACCTCTCTTTTATATTTTGCTTCTCTTTTGCTGTTAAACTTCCATCGAGTCTTGCTACAGCGAATCTTTTGTGTTTAAATCTATCTTGCATGGTCTTGAAGTGTTGAGAGCATAAAATAGTCGTAGGTGACAAAAGTATAGACTGATAACCACCAATAGCACAAGCGATCATGGCATTTAGTGCTACTTCAGTTTTGCCAAAACCAACATCGCCTGATATTACTCTATCCATAACTTTACCACTTTTAAAATCGACAAATATATCGTTTATTGCATCTGTTTGGTCTTTGGTGTATACAAATCCCGCTTCTTTTTGAAACACTTTGATCTCTGGACTACTTGAATCTATATAAGCACCATCTGATAACTCTCTTTTTGCTGCTAGGTTTATAATCTCATTTGCTATCATAAAAAGCTTCTGCTTTACTTTTGCTTTTAGCTTAGCAAAACTTCCTTTGCCAAGCTTGTCAACCATAGCTATATCGCCACTGTTTGCTACATACCTATCTATGATATCTATATTTTCTACTGGTATCAAAAGTTTGTCATCGTTTTGATACAAAAGCACTACAAAATCTTTAGTAGCACCTAAAAAAGAGATAGGTTCTATGTGTTTAAATTTTCCAATACCGTGAATCTCATGAACTACCATATCCCCTGGTTTTAGTTCATCTATTGCAATTTTTATATGTTTTTCTCTTTTGGTTTTGTAACTTTTGTTTAGTGAGATTATCAACTCATCTTTAGATAAAAGATTTATGATATATGGTTTTATGACATAGGTGTAGTCTCTGTTTTGTAAGCTATGTGCTTCTATCATGGTGTGTGTATTTGATATTATTGTTATTTTTTTATTTTTATGCAAACTCAACAGTTCATTTATGTTATCCAATACTATGTGCTTGTACTCTTTGTTTTGAACTATTTTTGGTATCTTTGATAACAAATCTTTGTCAAACCTTTCTTTGTCATTGATATAAACTTCATCCAACTCATCTATAGTTTGAGATGTCATATATGTATTGTTTGTGATATAATATTTTGACATATCGCCAAGACACCACAATCCTAGCGAATGAATATCTTTAACAAAACTACTGCTTGAAGAGTTTTGGATATTTTGTTCTATTTTATCAAATTCATCTTTATCAAATGACAAAAAAGCAGGATATATTGTGATTTTTTCAAGCTCATCTTTAGAGGATTTTTGGTTTTGAATATCAAAAACTCTTATAGACTCTATCTCATCACCAAAAAGCGATACTCTATATCCACTATCGCTATCAATAGGCTGGATATCTATGATATCGCCTCTTATGGAAACTTCGCCATAAGTTGTCACAATATCCACAAAATAGTATCCCCAGTTGTATAGCTTATCTTTTAGTTTTTCTATATCAACACTATCGCCAAAATTTAGTCTTAGGGATTTAAAATGACCTTTGTTTGGTAGTTTGTGTGTGATTGTCCTAATGGGACAAATGAGAATTTTGTTTTGTTTATAATCTAGCCAATACTCTCTTAATGTTTTGACTATAAGTCTAATCTCAGTGCTATATGGCAAAAGATCATCAAGATAGTTTGCTCTAAAATCTGGCAAGGTGTATGTAGTAAAACCACTATATTCAAATATATCGCGAACCATCATAGACTCTTTGTCATCTGCTGTGATTATGGTATCAATTGATGGTTTGTTTTTTATAAAACTGTAAAGTGAAGCTTGAGTATCTAAAGTGGTCATTATATTATTTTATCATAATTTGCTTAATATTCTATTTTAAGTGTCTGTAAAAAACTCTATCTTTATAGCTTGAGATTTATAAAGGTGTTTTTAGTTTTTTATGATATAATAATAAACACAAACAAAGGATACAAAGATGAGATTTATAGATATAAAGACTGATTATGCATTTAAAAAAGTTTTTGGTAGCGAAAATAGTAAAGAGATATTGTTTAGTTTTTTAAACTCAATATCGGAGCTAAACTACAAAATAATTGATATGAAGAGTATCTCAAAATCAACAGGGCTGACAATAGAACAACTTAAATCATTAAACAAATAAACTACTTTTATGATATTTAAACTCATATTTATAGGTTGTATTGTTATAACAACTACACTAAATGCAAAATCAATATATATAAACACAAACGAACTAAAATTAAGCGATCTTGTCAAAATAACCTCAAAAGCATTAAACAAAACTATACTTATGCCTGAAGTTATGGATAGTTATGTTTATATGGTAAACGATGGTGCACTAAATAAAGAGCAACTTCTTGATATACTTAGGTATTCTTTAGAACAAAAAGGCTACAAGATAGTGGAGTTTAAAAATAGTTTAAAAATCATCAAAGATCAACACAAAGATGAGAAAGATGAGATTGTTCAAGATATCCCCAAAAAAATTGAACCTGAAAAATTGGATACAAAAACACAGACAAACCAAGATATTAAAATATTTGAAAAATTAAAGACAAAAACAATACATCTAAACTACAGCAAAGCATCGCATATTCAAAAGGTGTTAAAACCACTTGAAAATCAAAACAAAACTTCAACAACTCTTTACAAACAAAAAGGGAAAATTTTAAGTGACGATAGAACAAATAGCATAACAATTGTAGGAGATAAGGATTTTATCAAAATTGTATCAAAGATTGTAAAATCAATAGATATAAATCAATATCAAGTTTATATCAAAACAAAAATAATCGAAATAAGTCATACAAAAGCTCACAATATTGGAGTAAAGTATGGTTTAATTGGAGGCAAAAGTGATAATTATGGTTTAAGAAGTTTTGCTGCTAACCTTGGTGGAGAGAGTTTGCTTTTCAATACAGATGAAATAGGTATGAACAAACATGAGTTTGATAGTGGTTTTTTACTTGGAGCTACTATAAATTTGCTAAATTCGCACGGGGCATTAGAGGTGATATCTCAACCTTCACTGCTATGTATTAACAATAAAAAATCTTCAATTTACATAGGTCAAACAAAATCAATCAAAACAGACACAACACTCACAGACAATAACAAAGTTGTGATGTCATCATTAAACAGAGAAAATATTGGGTTAAGCTTATCAGTTTCACCTCAAGTTTTAAGCGATAAAAAGGTTGTATTGGATATAAATATCTCAGTTGAAAATCTTATTAGCACTACTACGAATGGTCAGCCAGATACTACAAAAAAACATATCCAAACTACTGCTATAGTTGATACATCTCAAACTGTTGTTTTGGGCGGATTGATAGGGACAAGAGATGAAACTATACAAAACAAAGTGCCATTTTGGAGCGATATACCACTCTTGGGCGAACTATTTAAAAATGAAGAAAAAAGAAAAGAAAAGATAAGTTTAGCAATAGTAGTTACCCCATATATTGTCCCAAAAGGTAAAAATATAGGTTATATTACAGACAAAATAAACAAGATAGAACACATAGAACAAAAACTTACACAACAAATAAGAGAAAGATTAAAAAAACAGATAAAGAGTGAAAACAACTCTAAATCAAGCCAATAAACCAGCTCCAACTATCTTTTGACTTCTATCTTTTGCCCATACTCTTTTGCCATTTTTAATGTCATATTTCCATATAGGTGCAGATGCTTTAAAATCCTCTACAAACTCCTCTATAAGTTTCAAAGCTACTTTTCGCTTAGGACTACAAACACCAGCTACAAAACTACTTTGGTGATTTAACACATCGTTTATGCTATGAGCCATCAATATCACGGCATTTTGTTTTTTCATTTTATTTTGCCAAGCATCAAACCAACTATTTAAGATAGGTTTATATATATCAAAACTCAAACCATCTATACCGTTTTCATCTCGAACTATACCTACAAATGTAATAACAGCTCCATAGTTTTGTTGTTTAAACTCATCAAACCAGCTATTTACGATACTGTTGACATCCAAAGCACCATCTATTAGTTCCAGTCTTCTCATCTATCCACCACATACTGGAGGCAACAACGATATGATATCGCCATTTTTTAGCTCTTTGTTTATATCGGTTATGATATTGTCATTTACAGCAATAGCTGAGTTTTTAAGCCAATCTTCCATATCTTTATCTTTTTGTAAAATATCTTTTAGTTGGTTTAAGTTTGATATATCAATAGATATTGACTTTTTGTTTATTGGTCCTAAAAATTCGACTTTTATCATTTTTTTCCTTTTTTTGTATGTTTGTGTAGATATAGATATATAGAACCAGCCAATATGACAACCAAAGGAACTACAAGATACCAATGATCTTTTGCTATGGTTATTAGCTTTAAAATCTCTTCACCAAAATACCAAACAGGTACTATAGTCACTGCCCCCCATACCCAAGCAGATATTAGATTGATAAAAGCAAAGGCTTTTGCATCGTATCTTGTCAAGCCTATAGATATAGGAATAATAGTCCTCAAACCATACATATATCTTTGTGCAAATATAATGGGCCAACCATATCTTTTAAGCAACAAATGTGCAAATGCAAATTTTCGTCTTTGTTTTTTAAGTTTTCTTGTGACATACTGTTTGTTAAATCTACCTATATAAAAATATATCTGATCTCCAACAAATCCACCTAATCCAGCTACAAATATAGCAAGATAAAGATTCATATCTCCAGTATGAGATAAAATTCCAGCCATAATAAGCCCAGACTCACCTTCTAGAACACTCCAAGCAAAAAGTATGACATATCCATATGTTTTCATAAGATAAACAAACTTATCAGTCAAATTGTCAGCAGGGGCAATGTATAAATTGTATCCAAGATAGAGAAATGTCAATGCTATAATTATTGTGCTAATTTTTCCTGCGTTTTTTCGTATGTAGTTTTTCATCTATGTTCCATATTTTTAACTGCTATTGTACCTAAATAAACTTATAAACAGTTCTATAAAACTAATATCTTCATAGCTTTAGGTACTACTACAAATAATATAAGTTGCAAAGTTGCCTTTGTGTATTGCTTTTTATCTATGTAATACTCTTGCAATCGCTTATTGTATGTGCTAAATGGCACGACTTTTGTTTTCTTGACCATAAAATTGCACTCTTTTTTTATATTTGTAGTATTCAAAATCATCTGAAATTTTACTAAAACTTTTGCCACACTTAGGACAGAACTTTCGTAAATATAGTTTGTCATCTTTTGTGACTATATGTGTATCTATTAGATTTTCTATAAAATAATATTTTTCTCCTGCGAATACAATTATGTTAATACTAGCATCTGCATAGATAGCAACTATTTTATCTTTTTTTGCATCAACTTATTATATCGTTAAGCGACAACTT
>JAOZJU010000077.1 GCA_029935705.1 Arcobacteraceae bacterium | reverse complement strand
GTCACCAGTGCAACCACATACATCAGGGCGACATGCAAGAAGTTGTGAAAGCTGTCATAGCAACCCAAAAACATATGGATATGGTATTCAAGATGGATTGTTTATGAAAAGTGGAGACAAAGACAAATATATGGATCTGCAAGATTTAAGAACTGGTAAATATATACCAAAAAGTAAAACAGTGCAGATAAAAGCGATACCTGGTATGGATTATGACTGGTCAAAAGTGATCACAAGAGATGGCAAACAGCTACAAAGTGTAGGAACTCACTGGCCTGATTCAAGACCACTTGATCAAGACCAAAGAGAAAAGATGGAAAAAGCTCCTTTGGATAGATAATATCCAAAAGTAGTATCTCTAAGACAGATGTGATTTAATTCACATCTGTCAATTTTTTTAGATCTGAAAATAGAATATGATTTTTAGATCTATAAAAATAAAAAGGAAAAATATGAAAAAAAGTCAAATAATAGTTGGTTTGTTGTTTCTATCTTTGTTGGTAGTTGGTTGTGATAATAAAACCAAAGTAGCCAAAGAACAAAAAGTAGATGAATCAATATCTCAAAAGAGTGAAACAGTAGATACAAATATATCTAAAAATCAAGCAAAACAAGCAAATATGGTCGCTATACAAGTGTTTAACGATGTAGCAAAAGTAGGACCAAATGGCAAACCTATGATATTGGTGTTTGGCACAAATACAGACCCATATAGTATGAAACTAAAAGAGGATATATTTAAGTCAAAAGAGCTTCAAAGCAGACTAAAAGGCGAATTTTCATCATACTATTTTAAAGCACATGAAAACTTAAGACACAAACTTTTTCATGAGGGCGAATATATGGATGTAGATACAAAAACTATGATAAATATATATGGTATTACAGCAACTCCTACACTGATATTTACAGATGATAAAGGCAAAGCAGTAATAATAGTGCCAGGATATATGCCTACAAAACAGTTTTTAGTTACATTGGATTTTATGTTGTCAAACAAATGGGTAGGCAAAGGCAGAAAAGATGGCGAAGTATATGAAGAGCTTAAGAAGTTTTATATCAAAAACAATATAGAGGTATCTAAAAAATGAAAAATATATTTTTAAAAACTATTTTTATAGCAGTCGTATTGACTTTAACTATACAAGCGAACAGTATGATAAAAAATAGCACCGATATTAAAAAAGCTGGCAAACCAATCATGATGCTCTTTTCTACTAAAACTTGTGCCTATTGCGATCTGTTTAAAAAAGATTTGAAAAATA
>JAOZJU010000026.1 GCA_029935705.1 Arcobacteraceae bacterium | reverse complement strand
TTTATCTAAAATATCTTTCTCCTACAATAGCAAAGCGAACCATATTGATATGATGCGAGGCAAGCCTCACTATGTTAATGTTTGGATAAAGTTTTAAATTGTAAGGATATTTTTGATGCCTACTGTAGAAGTGGGGTTTTTAAATGTAAATGGTGAGATAATATTTTTAGTCTTGCTACAATTAGATATGTAGATAAAGTTTTAAATTGTAGATAATATTTTTGATGCCTATTGTATTATAGATGTGGGTTATTTTTAATCGCATCTGCTATTTGTCGTGGTAGTAGTCCTAAACTCTCCAACAATAACTCTTTTTCGCCATGCTGGACAAATATGTCATCATATTCAAATATTTTCAATCTCACATCAAGGTTTTTGCAAGATATAAATTCCAACAAAGCAGACCCCACACCGCCACTTTTTTGACTATCGCTAAAGATAAACCAAGATTTGTGTTTTTTAGATAACTCTATAAGAAATTTTTCATCAAGTGGTTTGACAAATCTTAGATCTGCTATAGTTATAGTCTCATCAAAAAATTCTGCTGTCTCATAGGCAGTAGCTACTCCACTACCAAACCCTATAAAAACTTTATCGCTATCGCTATCTTGAAGAAGTTCGGCTTTGCCATATTCAAAAGTAGTAGATGGGCATTTTAATTGTTTGTAAGAACCTCGTGGATAACGAAAAGCAGATGGTGAGTTGATATTGGCAGAAAACTCTACGGCATATTTTAGTGTCTCATCATCTCTAGGGGCAAATATAGTCATATTTGGTAGTATTCTTAAATATGATATATCAAATTGTCCTTGATGTGTCTCTCCATCTGCTCCTACGATGCCAGCTCTATCTATGGCAAAACTCACAGGCAAGTTCATCAAGCAAACATCATGAACAATCTGATCAAATGCTCTTTGTAAAAATGTAGAGTATATCACAACAAATGGTTTGAAACCCTTTTTTGCCATACTTGCCATAGAGGTTACTCCATGTTGTTCTGCTATAGCTACATCCCAAAATCTATTCGGAAACTTTTTTATCAGTTTGTCTATACCAGTTCCTGAAGGCATGGCGGCTGTTATGCCTACGATTGTTTCATCTTTTGATGCTAAATCCAATAAAGCATCGCTAAATATGGTAGTGGCATCTTTTTTTGTTTTTTTGTTTAGTTGCTCTCCTGTTGATATATCAAAAGGACCAACTCCATGCCACTTTTCAAAATGCCCCTCAGCTATCTTGTATCCTTTGCCTTTGGTTGTTCTAGCATGGACAATTACTGGTTTTTGCATATTTTTTGCTATATTTAAAGTATCTATAATCTCTTTGATGTTATGTCCATCAATAGGCCCTATATAAGTACAACCCATCTCTTCAAAAATTATACCAGGAGTGATAAGCAAAAGACTCTCCTCCATCCGTTTGGCAATATATCTGCCACTATTTGGCACATATTTCGTAAGAATCTTGTCTATCTTTTTTTTGAAAGTTTGATATGTTTGACCAGCAAGAAGTCGGCTTAGATGTTTGCTAATAGCCCCTATAGGTTTTGCTATACTCATCTCGTTGTCATTTAAGATGATCACTACTGGAAGTTTGAGGTCTCCCAATTCGTTTAGTGCTTCATATACAAGCCCACAAGACATAGAACCATCACCTATCATAACAACAGGCACAGAACCATCGCCACTTAGTTTGGAAGCTTTAGCGGCTCCTACTGACAAAGATATAGATGTGGAGCTGTGGCCACTTACAAAAAAATCAGCATCTGATTCTTTTGGTTTGGTAAAACCACTTAATCCGCCAAATTGTCTTAAACTGTCAAACTTATCCCATCTGTCGGTCAAAAGTTTGTGAGCATAACATTGATGAGAGACATCAAATATAAATGGATCTTTAGATATATCAAAAACCTTATGCATACCTATGATCAGCTCTACAGCACCTAAAGGGGAGCTAAGATGTCCGCCATTTTTAGATACTACAGATATGATACGTTCTCGTATCGCAGATGAGAGTTTTATCAATTCATCTGTTGATTTGTTTTTTATTTTGAACAATCAAAACTTCCAAGTGAAAGAAGTTTGTCATATCTTCTATTTTTTCGTTCTTGTGTTGGTAATTTTTTTAGTTCATTTATAGTGTTTATGATATAGTTTCCTACTGCTTTGTAGGCTTCATTTTTGTCTCTGTGAGCTCCTGTGAGAGGTTCATCTACGATATCGTCTATTAGTTTCATATCTTTTAGATCCTCTGGCAAGATTTTTAAAGCTTTTGAAGCTGTTTCAACCTTTTTCGGGTCATTCCACAAGATAGCAGCACAACCTTCAGGCGAAATAACAGAATATACACTATATCTCATCATAGCAAGGCGGTCAGCAACTCCAATAGCCAATGCCCCACCAGAACCACCTTCACCTATAACGATAGATATAGTAATAGTATCAAAATCACTAAAGTCAAAAAGATTTTTTGCAATTGCTTCGCTTTGACTTCGCTCTTCAGCTCCTATACCAGGATAAGCTCCTGGAGTATCTACAAACATCACAATAGGAATATTAAATTTTTCAGCTATTTTTGCTATTCTTAAAGCTTTTCTATACCCTTCTGGGTTTGGCATACCAAAGTTTCGTTTGATTTTGTTCTTGACACCTCTGCCTTTTTGTTCGCCAATGATCAGCACTTTTTGGTCGCCAATATAGCCAAAATAACATATAATAGCAGCATCGTCTCTTAAGTGTCTGTCACCATGTATCTCATGTGGATTGGTTAAAAGTGCTCTGACATAATCAAGCGCATATGGTCTATCTATATGCCTTGCTAATTTTAGTTTTTGAAAATCATCAAGATTTTCATATGTTTTTTTGATAGATTTATTAAGTTTTTTTTCTAAAATAGAAACAGCATATTCATCAGCTTTTGATTTTGCAGATATTATATCCTCTTCTATAGTTTTGAGTTCTAATTCAAAGTCCAAATATGTTGCCATCTGTTAACCTTTGTATTTTTTAAGAATCACTACAGCATTTGTACCACCAAAACCAAATGAGTTGGACATAACTATATCAATATCTGCTTTTCTTGAATGATTTGCTACATAATCAAGGTCGCAGTTTTCATCTGGAGTGATTTGGTTGATAGTAGGAGGCAAGATACCATCTATCATAGCTTTTATAGATATAACAGCTTCGATACTACCAGCAGCACCCAAGCAGTGTCCTATTTGACCTTTTGTAGATGAGACAGGTGGTATATCTTGTATGTTGTTAAATAGTTCTTTGATCGCTGCCGTTTCGTTTTTGTCATTTACTGGAGTGCTAGTACCGTGTGCATTTACATAATCTATCTTAAGTTCGCCACCGTTGTTTCTCTTTGCCATATCATATGCAGCTTTCATAGCTCTATATGGTCCATCTTGAGTAGGTGTCGTGATATGATTTGCATCGCCACTTTCACCAAACCCAAGAACTTCGGCATATATTTTTGCTCCTCTTGAAGTAGCAGACTCTAATGTTTCTAATACTATCGCACCTGCTCCCTCGCCCATGACAAAACCATCTCTGTCTTTATCAAATGGTCTTGAAGCAGTTTTAGGATCGTCGTTTCTAGTAGATAAAGCTTTCATAGATGCAAATCCACCAATACCAGCTCCAGTGATAGCTGACTCAGCACCAATTACTAACATCTTTGAAGCACCACCTAGTGCTATAGTTTTGTATGCTTCTGCTATAGCATGAGTTCCAGCAGCACAAGCAGTTACTACAGATAAGTTTGGTCCTTTTATGTTGTGTTGTATTGTCACAAATCCACCAAGCATATTGACAAGTGAAGATGGGATAAAAAATGGCGAAATTTTATTTGGTGATCTTGTATTGCAAACTACAGAGTTTTTTTCTATGTTTGGCAAACCACCTATACCAGATGCTGATACGATACCAATATCACAAGCTATATCGTCAGCTACTTTGTTGTTTGTAAGAAGTCCAGCATCGCTCATAGCTTCAGCACTTGCATGGATGCCAAGCTGTATAAATCTGTCTGCTTTTTTTGCTTCTTTTTTGCCCAAAATTGCAGCAGCATCAAACTCTTTTACTTCCCCAGCTATCTTAACTGAATAGTCAGTTGTGTCAAAAATTGTGATATTGTCTATACCAGTTTTGCCACTAACTATTGCATCAAAAGACTCTTTTGTATTTTGTCCTAAGGCATTTATCATACCCAACCCAGTGACGACAATTTTTTGCATATATACTCCTATCTCATTTTTTAAAATTTTAAAAAATTTTAAAAAATATTATATTTTAAGAACCCCCAAAAAAAGGGGTGCTTAACTTTTACTTATGCTCTTCTATATATTTAAGAGCATCAGCGACTGTCAATATGCTTTCAGCATCTTCATCTGGTATCTCTATATCAAACTCTTCTTCAAGAGCCATAACCAACTCAACTACATCAAGCGAATCTGCTCCAAGATCATCTATAAACTTTGAATCCTCTTTTACCTCTTCTGGATTACAATCCAACTGTTCTACAACTACTGCTTTGACTTTGTCTAACATACTATTCCTTTTTTTAAATGTGCGGCATTATACTATAATTTGTCTTAATTAACTATTAAGCAACTATGAATAGTTTTCTATTATGTATACAATCCACCATTTATCTTGAGTATTTCCCCTGTGATATAGGATGAGTGGTCGCTTAATAAAAATGCAACTCCATCAGCTACTTCAATAGTATTGCCAAACCTACCCATAGGGATATTTCGTTCATAATTCTCTTTTATCTGTGGTTTTAAATCATCTGTCATATCTGTACTGATAAAACCAGGAGTTATGGCATTAAATCTAACACCTCTTATAGCTCCCTCTTTTGCAAAAGCTTTAGTCATGGCATTTACTCCACCTTTGCTTGCACTATAGTTTGTTTGACCAGCATTGCCCATCTCGCCAACTATTGATGAAATATTTACCACACTTCCAAATCTTTTTTTGCTCATAAGTTTAAGGCAATCTCTACAACCTATAAAAGCTGATTTTAAGTTTGCATCTATTACATCATCAAAATCTTGCAAACTCATACGAATAGCAAGCTTATCTTTGGTGATACCTGCATTGTTTACAAGATATGAAACTCCTCCGTCACTATCTGTGATAACCTTTAGCATATTTTTCCACTCTTCTTCTATAGAGACATCACCTTTGATTACAGCAGCTTTACCGCCATTTTTTATAATTGTATCCATAACTTCATCTGCCAATTGAGCTTTGCTTCTGTAGTTTATCCAGACCTTTAAACCATATTTTGCCAACTCTATGGCTACTACTTTGCCTATACCTTTGCTTGCACCTGTGACCAAAACATTTGTTCCGCTAAATTTCATATTTTATCCTTTTTATTATATTATCAAAAATTGCTTAAATTGAATCTTGTGATTAGACAATTATACTCTTAACAAGGAGTATATCTTAAGATGAAAAGTTTACAAAACTATCTAAAGCTATCCTCTTAACTAAAAGAGTCTAATCTTAGTCTTATTTTTTTATCTTGATAAACACTTTCTCTTTTTTTAATATCTCTGTATCAATTGATAAGAGACTTAAAACTGTATCATAAACATCTTGTTGTATATAGCTGTCTTTTTTGACTATATCTATAGGCATAGATGCCTTTACGAGTAGTGGTATTTTAGCTTGTTCATCTGGCAAACTAATACCCGGAGGCATACCGTGAAAAATTCTATCATCCTCTAACAACGATTCGCCATGATCAGAAAGATATATAAACACATAAGGAACACCAGAAAGTTCCAACTCTTTTATCGCATTTGAAACTACAAAATCGACATACAAGATAGTATTGTCAAATGAATTATATAGCTCCTCTTTGGTGCAGTTGTTTATGATATCGGCACTTTTACAAAGTGGCTTAAACTTTTCAAAATGTTTTGGATATCTACTTTGATATATAGGTCCATGGCTTCCGCCCCCCATATGAAGCACTATAAACTTTTTGCCATTTTTGTAGCTTTCAAGGTCTTTTTTAAGTAGTGGCACTACATCTTCGTCGTAACACTTGCCGTGTTTGCAATTTGATACTTTAACCTCTGGCACTGTGCCACAATTGCCATAAAGTTGAAAATTTACAAAACAACTAGAATCAACCCCTAACTTATCTGTGATAGTTGAAAGTTTTATATCATCTCTTGAAAGCACTTGTGGTATAGCCCATATAGTTGAACCATATTTTGCTATGCCATTTAAAACAAAAAGATTCTCTATCTTGCTTAAGAGCGGATTTGTCTCTTTTTCGTAACCATATAAAGAAAAGTTTTTTTGTCTTGATGTTTCTCCTAAAGCCAATACTACAACTAAGTTGTCATTTGAAGTAATCGAGCCTTTTATCTCCATAGGTTTTGGTTTTGATTTGAAGTTGTCATTTATGTAGTGTCGTCCTATATTTATAAAAGCACCGATATAGTTTGATGGGACTTGCTGATATAGTATATATTTTTTTGATTTGTTGCCAGCTTTGTGCATTGAGTTAAAGTTTGTATATATCAAAGCCAAAGTTGCCCCAAAAGTTATAAGAAAGATTAAAACCATCTTAAATATATGTTTGAGAGGTTTGTCAAATACTATTCTTGTCTTGATGACTATATATATGGGCAAAATTATCAAAAAAGCAATATATGGCAACATATTCCATGACATTAGTGTCCATGATTCAGTAGGGTTTGTATATGCTATGTTTAGTATCATACTTCTTTCAACAGCCACATCGTATGTATGGATAAAATATGTAGATATGCCAGATGCTATAATGATAAATATACTAAGTGGTTTGAGAGTATATCTGTATGAGACCAATGCAAATACAGCTATCCACAACAAACAACTAGCAAGAGCAAAACTAACAAAACCTACACTGTCAAATATACCTTTATCTGAAAACCAAATAGTAAATTTGTCTAAAATGATGGCATTGTTTACTACAAAAACAAAAACAGCAAACAACACTACAAACTTAACAGCAGTTAATTTCAATCTAAATATATTCATAATCTTATTATACCATAAAAGTTTTAAAGTTTTATGGTATAATATAAAAAAGGTAAAATTTGAATATAGATACAAGATGTGGTTTTGTTGCAGTTGTAGGACGACCAAATGCCGGTAAAAGCTCACTTTTAAATTGGCTAGTAGGTGAAAAGTTGGCTATGGTATCACACAAGCAAAATGCTACAAGAAAACGGATGAATATCATCGTAATGCACAAGATAGATGACGAACCAAAAGAGGCACAGATAGTATTTGTAGATACACCAGGGCTTCACGAGAGTGAAAAGTTGTTAAACAAATTTATGCTTGATGAAGCACTCAAAGCTATAGGTGATTGTGATTTGATACTATTTTTGTCGCCTATTACAGATGGGACAAACTATTATGAAGAGTTTTTAGAAAAAAACAAAAAAAAGACTAAACATATTGTTGTTTTGACAAAAACTGATTTTTTGACTCCTGGTGAGATTTTGACTAAAATAAACCAATTTAAAAAATTTGATGAGTATTATGAAAAGATAGTGCCTATATCTATAAAAAAGGGCAAAAAACAAAACAACATATTAGACGAAGTGGTTAGTTTGTTGCCATATGAAAACTATCTTTTTGATACACAAATAACAACTACAGATCACTTAAGAGATATATACAAAGAGCTAATTCGTGAATCTATATTTGAAAACTTAAGCGATGAGATACCATACGAAACTGATGTATTGATAAAATCAGTCAAAGAAAAACCAAATATAGATATAATAGAAGCTTGGATAGTAGTAGAAAAAACCAGCCAAAAAGGTATGCTAATAGGAAAAAAAGCAACAACTATAAAAAGAGTAGGCCAAACAGCGAGAAAAAAGTTAGAACTACTTTGTGAGAAAAAAGTATATTTGCAACTTGATGTAGTAGTCAAAAAAGGTTGGACAAAAAAGGAAGAATCGCTCAAACAGATGGGTTATGTATAGATTTGTAGATCTAGACAAACTCAAAATTGTAGAGATAAACTCAACTGAAAAAATAGACCGTAAAGATATACAGAGGTTTATCAAAACCAACCTTAAAAATCAAAATATAAAAATAGAGCATCACAACCACTATTTTTATAACTATTGTGACCGATTTGGGCTTTATCAGGTGTTTGTGCTCAAAAAAGAGTTGTTTAAAAATATTGTAATTGAACCATATATATTTTCAGTTTTATTTAACAAAAAAGATATATATCTAAATAGCAACACACTAATCATCACAGATAGATATACAGTCATCTATACAGATGGCAAGATGTCAAGAGTTTTTCTAAACAGTTTATCAAATTCGCAAGATGATGTGATAAACTATCTTAAACAACAAAAGATAACTATAGATGAGATAAAAAGATACAAAAAGAATAAAATAGAGTCTTTTAAACAAAAGTTCAAAACCAATAAAATAAAAAATCTTGACAGATTAAAAGAAAAAAGCAGATGGCTCTATTTGGTTGTGGTATTGTTTATTTTTATCTCGTTTTTTGCTATAGATGATGATATAGGCATAAAGATCAAAGAACAAATAGTTCAAAAACCAAAACTAAAAGCTATCGTAGACGATGAAGCACTCTTAGATGATATGTGGCTTAAGACAGATGATGTTTATAAGGGGTATATCGTAAAAAAGATAGATAAAACCAAAACAGTATTAGATAAAAACAAAACCAAAATAGAACTAAAGATAAAAAATGACTAATATGATAGATTATGGTTTGTCAAGTTTATTAGAAACTCCATGGCAGATAAAAAATTTGATTTTGCCTATAAAAGATGAAAAACTATTTGTGGTGGTGTTGTCAACAAACGAGAAGTTAAGAGATGAACTTGAGCTTATATACAAAAAGCCAATCAAGTTTGTGATATGTCAAAAAAAGCAGTTGCAAAAAGAGTTTTTGAACTTTGATATCAAACTCAAACTATATGAGATAAAAGAAGAGTTTATCAAACAAAACAAAGATAGTGATACTCTTTTGATAAATAGTTTTATAGATATATTGATAAGATTTACAATAGAGCAAAACTCAAGTGATATTCATATAGAATCACAAAAATCTTTCCTAACGATACGATATAGAGTTGATGGTATCTTAAGAACTATCATAAATATAACATCAAATATCCAAAAACCAATATCCTCAGTGCTAAAACTGATCTCAAAGTTGGATATATCTATAGTGCGATTGCCTCAAGATGGAGCTTTTGAAAAAAGAATAGATGGCATAAACTATAGTTTTAGAACATCTGTGGTGCCTACTATTTATGGTGAGTCTATTGTATTGAGGATATTAAACAATCAAAACTTATATAAAGATATAGATACAATTGGTTTAAACTGTGTTGAAACTATCAAAGATATTGTTGATAAAAAACAGGGCTTTGTGTTGATAACTGGTGCTACAGGTTCAGGCAAAACAACTACTTTGTATGCGATTATAAAATATCTAAACCAAAAAAACAATCAAAATAAAAAAATCATAACCATAGAAGACCCTGTAGAGTATAGGATAGATGGAGTAACACAGATAAATATAGACAACTCGATAGATTTGAGTTTTGATAAAATACTTGAAAATATCTTAAGACAAGACCCTGATATCATAATGATAGGTGAGATTAGAGATAGATATTCGCTCCAGTTAGCAATAGAAGCATCGCTTACAGGACATATGGTCTTAAGCACTATCCATACAAATAGTGCTTTGGAGACTATCGATAGGTTGTTAAACTTTAAAGTTAAACCATATTTGATAGTTAGCTCACTTAAACTAATAGTATCCCAACAGCTCAAACTAAAATTGTGTGAAAGTTGTAAAATATACAAAGATGGTTTGTATATAAAAGTAGGTTGCCCAAGTTGTGCTTATAGTGGATACAAGGGTAGGGCGGTAGTAGATGAAGTGCTTAAGATTGATGATAAATTGCAAAAATATATTATGAAAAGATATAGCAAAAATAAAATAATCAAAAAATTAAAAAACAGTTTTGTATCTATACAGGAGAGGATAAAGCAGAAGATAAAAGAGGGTGTATTTGATAAATGATAAAAGATTATGAGATAATATATCAACAAAACAACAAACAAACAAAAATCAAAATATCAACAGATGATTTGGATAGATACATATCAAACAATTTAAAAAATAAAAATATCATAGATATAGATAAAAAACAAAACCTAATACCAAAAAGTTATAAAGTCAAAAAGATAGATGAGATTATAAACAGTTTTGATATTATGCTTCAAGCAAATATAAAATTAGATGAGGTTGTATTGTTAGTAAGAGATGGATATAAGGCAAACTCAAATGAATATCTCTTTTTGTCCAATGTTTATGATTGTATGAAAGCTGGCAAACCAATATATGAGGCATTTGCTTTGCCCCAATTTAAGATAAACAACACTATCGTTTCATTTTTAAAGTTAGCACAAGATAGTGGCGAGATGAAAAAAACTATAAAATCACTAAGTTTGATACTAAAAAAATCAACACAAATAAAAGAGAAAATCTATTCAAAACTAAAATATCCTTTGATTTTACTGACTGTATTGATGGTAAGCTTCATTGTGATATTTATGGTAGTTGTGCCAAAATTTGAATATATATTTTCACAATTTGACACAAAGTTGCCATATATAACAGTGTTGTTTTTAAAAATCAAGGAAAATTTTCTATTTTATCTATTTGTAGTTTTGTTTTTTATGTTTTTTTCATCTTTGGTTATAAGGTATCTAAAACAAAACTATAAAGATATCAAACTAAGATTAGACAAAGTAGCTTTGTTTTATATCCCATACTTTAGCAGTGCAGTTTTTTTGTTTGAAAAGTACAGGTTTTTTATGACAATCAAGACAATAATAAGAGCAAACTACAAGTTTGAAACTGCTCTTAAAATATCAAAAAATAGCACTACAAATAGCTATATTTTAGATAAATTAGATAAAATCCAACTATCAATAGAACAAGGCGACGAGATATATAGTAGTTTTGAAAACTCAAAGCTTTTTGATAGTTGGGCAAATAGATTGTTGCTTTCATCACAACAAAGTGGCGATAATTTGTCAGTAATATCAAAGATAGATACTATATATGAAGATAAATTAAATAAAAAGATAGAGAATATATCTCTCATGATAGAGCCTATTTTGATAGTTTTGATAGGATTGTTTGTGCTTTTTATGATGTTGGCGATATTTTTGCCAGTTTGGGAGTTAGGAACAATTATAAAATAAGGAAAAATATGAAAAAAGCAGTTGAAGAGATATTGGCATATATAGGTGAAGATATAAATAGACAAGGCCTAAAAGAGACACCAAACAGAGTGCAAAAAGCATGGCAATATATGTGTAGTGGTTATGGCAAAGACCCTATAGATACAATCAAAAAAGCACTATTTGATACCAAAAATAAGCAAATGGTAGTGATAAAAGATATAGAAGTATATTCATTTTGCGAACACCATATGTTGCCTATCATTGGTAAAGCAAGTGTGGCATATATACCAAATGGCAAAGTGATAGGTTTGTCTAAAATACCACGAGTGGTTGATATATTTGCAAGAAGGTTACAAATACAAGAGAGACTAACCGAACAAATAGCAGATGCGATAGATGAAGCTGTCAATCCAAAAGGAGTAGCAGTGATGATAGAAGCAAGACATATGTGTATGGAGATGAGAGGTGTGCAAAAAAGTCAGAGCAAAACTATCACATCGTCACTTAAAGGTTTGTTTCAAAATGACCCAAAAACCAGAGCAGAGTTTTTTGACTTAATATGAGAATCATAGGCAAAGGCAAAACTGCATATGCTATCAAACAAAGGTTTGAAGATGCAAAGATATTTGATGATGATGACTTAGAGATATTTGATAAAGATTCAAATGAACTAACTGTAGTAAGTCCTGGAGTGCCACCTTTTAACGATATCGTAAAGTTTTCTAAAAATATCGTAAGCGACCTTGATATATTTGAAAATAGTTTTGCTATATGGATAAGCGGAACAAATGGCAAAACTACAACTACATCAATGTTGGCAAAACTATTAAAAGAGGATGGAGCTATATATGGTGGCAATATCGGCATACCAGTTGCAAATATGGAGGAAAAAGCAAAGATATGGATCATAGAGGTCTCTTCATTTACTCTATTTTATACTAAAAAAGCTAAACCAAATATATATCTGTTGTTGCCAATATCACAAGACCACATATCGTGGCATGGGAGTTTTGAAAACTATCAAAACTCCAAACTAAAACCACTCGATATGATGACAAAAGATAGTATAGCAATAGTGCCTGAGAAGTTTCAAAACTACCCAACAAAAGCGAAACTTATCACATATAAAAATACCGCCCATATAGCAAAAAAGTTTGAGATAGATATATCTAAAGTCAAGTTTAAAGAACCATTTTTACTTGATGCGGTTTTAAGTTTGGTTGTATCTAAAATAGTATCTAAAAAGATAAGATACGATACTATAAATAGTTTTATACAAGATGAACATAAGTTAGAAGTGGTGATGGATAAAAACAAAAGAGTATGGATAAACGATAGCAAAGCTACAAATATGGATGCAACCATTCAAGCTATCAAATCATACCAAGAGAAACATATACACCTAATACTTGGTGGCGATGCTAAAGATGCTGATTTTTCTTTGTTGTATGATATGATCAAGCAATACGATGTTGTAGTATATTGTATAGGAGAAAGTGGTAAAACGATTTATGATATATTGACAAAACAACAAACTAAAACTTTTTTGACAAAAACAGTTCAAAATAGTATAAATATGATAGACAAAAACTATAAAGAGAAAAATAGTATAGCTATATTAAGCCCTGCTTGTGCATCTTTTGACCAGTTTGAGTCATACAAACATAGAGGTGATTTGTTTAAAAAGTTGGTTTTAAGATTGTGATTTTTAAAACAATTTGTCATAAAATCCTATTTTGAGTAGTTAATTTATCTTTTTATGGTATAATAGCAAACTTTTATTGGACAAGTGGGTGAGTGGCTGAAACCGCACCCCTGCTAAGGGTGTGTACTCTTACGGGTACCGAGGGTTCAAATCCCTCCTTGTCCGCCACAATTTTTACTTGCAAATCAAACATATTACAAAGATACTACAAATATACTATATAGAAATTTTCTGATTTTAAATAACAAAATTTTAAAAAACTTTCAGCAAAACTATCAATCTTGACTCTTTAGAGGTTATCTATACAACAGGCATCTATCCAAAGCTTTTATAATTTTACCAAACAAACTACTCAAAGATAGAGGATCGTAAAAATACTTAACAACTTATAAAATTAAAATATACTTAAAATGAGAAATAATTGAATTAACCATTTTGGGAACAATCATCCACAAAATAGAAAAAGATTTGTCACAGTATGATAGTTTGTAACACAAATGTTGATATTGTTCAAAAAAGATAGAGCTTAAGGATAATATAAGGTTTGAGCATCTTTTTAGAAGACCACTTATACAATATGGGTTCAAGTCTCATATATAGTTCACTTTTGTTGTAAAAAAAGAGTAAATTTGAAAAAATGTTAGATTTTACTTGACTTTATTTTAAAATTATGGTATAATAGGTAAAATTTTAAATAGAGGATTTAGTATGAAGTTTGTAAGAGTGGTTTTGTTGTTGGTTATAACTCTTGGATTTGCTGTGGTTAGCTTAAATGCATCAAGTTCCTGCAGTGCTTTAAAAGAAAAATATCTTAAGTGTTATGATATCAAAACAAAAAAATCAAAAAATGAGTGTAAAAAGGAAAAATTTTTATATCTTAAATGTAAAAAAAATAATAAAAAGAAAAAATATAAAAATAAGAGCAAAAAAGAAAAAATTTTATATCTCAAATGTAAAAGTAACAATAAAACAATAGAATATAAAGGTAAAAATCTTTTGTATCTCAAATGTAAAAATAACGATAAAAGAAAAAAATACAAACAGATACCTACAAAACAAAAGAGCAAAAAAAAGATAGTAGAAGAAGAAATAGAAGAAGAAGTTACTCATGAGATGGCAGAAGAGGAAGAAGTAGTAGAGGAAGAAGTAAAAGATACTATAGATAGAGGTGTTGGTAATTATTTTTTAAGAGCAGCTGTAGGTATTCATAACTTGACAATAGATACACAATTAGACGATAGTGAAGTAAAAGATGTAGATGATGGTTTTGGTACCACAATCGATTTTGGAGTGGGTTATATATTTACTTCAAATATAACTGGGACAATAAATTATGCAGAATCATCTTTTGGTATAGGGAAAATAACAAATACTTATCTTGCTGCTAACTATTGGTTGCGTAGAGGGCTAAAATCATACAAACTTGGTGGTTTGGTTGCTCAGAGTGTTTTGACTTTTGATGATGACACAATCGTTTTAGAAGATGGAGAAACTGAACATACTAGTACAGTTTTTGGTGCTGTAGCAGGGTTTGATTATAGATTGAACAATAGACTATCATGGGGTGTTGATCTTCAAATTATACCATCTAATAAAAAGTTTTTAATAGGTATATACGAAAAAGAATTGAACTATGATATACAAACAAATATTTTGTTTGGAATAAAATACCAACTATAAAAGGGGAATGATATGAAAAAGATAATTAATATAATATTATTAGCAATATTAGCAATAATGACGACAACAGGTTGTGACAATAAGGTCACAAAAGGATATGTCGCTAATACAGTTACTGGTAAAGTAACAAAAGGTCCAATAAATATTGGTAGTGTTAGTATATATAAACAAGATGGCACTACTTTGTTAGGCAGTGGAGTAACAGATACAAATGGAAACTATTCTATCAAGCTTAGTGAACGCTATGAAGGAGTTGTAGTAGCAAAATCAACAGGCGGAAGCTACAAAGACGAAGTTACTGGCAACAACATAGATATTGCAGGTGTAACATTTGATGCTGTATCAACTATAAGTGTAGGTGACAATATTGTAAATATCACACCTATTACAGCAATTTCTGCTAAAAAACTCAGCAGTTCGTCTACAGCAAGTGAAGTTGTAGCTATGAATAAAAAAATTGCAAAACTTTTATCAGGAAATGAGTTTGACCCTACTAAAACTACACCAAATATAGTAAATGATACAAGCGACGATGCTGCTGCAACAAGCGACGATGCTAAAAAATATGGATTTTTATTGGCTGTATTTTCAAAAGCTACAAATGCAAACGGATCAAATATTGTTGCTAAAATAGATGAGTTTAGCGATGCTATTTATATACCGAACAATAAAACATATGATACTATCAAAGATGCAGTAGCAGATGCTACATCTGATAGTTCTATCATGGGCGACAACAATGCAAACACGGTTTCAAGTGCTGTAAATGATACCGCAACCAACAACAATGCCACCCCTTTAAGCGGAACTGTATCTTATACAGATACAGGCAGTAGCACATCATTTGGAACTGCTGCAAACTACACAACAGATGAATCAAGCTTGACTAAAGGAACTGGAACTATAACTTATGCTATAACTTCAGGTGGAGCAGCTGGTATATCTATAGACAGCACCACAGGTCAGGTTGATTTTAGTGATACTGTAGCACCTGGAACTTATGCAGTTGAAATAGAAGCATCAAGCATTGATGGCGGAACTACTACAACTACTTTAAATGTTACAGTAGATTCACTCCCTTTAAGCGGAACCATATCTTATACAGATAGCAATACACAATTTGGAACTGCCAAAAACTACACAGTAGATGAATCAGGCTTGACTAAAGGCTCTGGAACTATAACTTATGCTATAACTTCAGGTGGAGCAGCTGGCATATCTATAAACAGCACTACAGGTCAGGTTGATTTTAGTAACTCTGTAGCAACTGGAACTTATGCAGTTGTAGTAGAGGTATCAAGCAGTGATGGCGGAACTGCTACAGATACTTTAAATGTAGTAGTAGAAACAATCCCTTTAAGTGGAACCATATCTTATACAGATAGTAACACACCACTTGGAACTGCCAAAAACTACACAGTAGATGAATCAGGCTTGACTAAAGGAACTGGAACTATAACTTATGCTATAACTTCAGGTGGAGCAGCTGGTATATCTATAAACAGCACCACAGGTCAGGTTGATTTTAGTGATACTGTAGCAACTGGAACTTATGCAGTTGCAGTAGAGGCATCAAGCAGTGATGGCGGAACTGCTACAGATACCTTAAATGTTATAGTATTAAATGTATACGATATCACTTATGATACAAATACAGGTGATGGTGGTACAACTG
>JAOZJU010000025.1 GCA_029935705.1 Arcobacteraceae bacterium | reverse complement strand
AACATATGGGCTATATGGCTTGGCACATAGCCACATAAAGATTGTCGACAATCTTCAGCTTGTGCGATATTGATACACAGCCGAAGTTTAAGTTTGATATGATATCATCACACAAGAAAGTAAACCATGGCAAAACAGACAACATACAATCCCAACTATCTAGACAACACAGATATATGGACACCAAATGAGATAAAACTTTTAGAAGAACTAAATCAAAAAGTATCGCTGAAAAAGTTTTTGGACAACAAAAGCTATATAGATAAGTTTGGTTTGGATTTTATTCATACATCCGCACTGATAGAGGGCAATACTTATGATAAGCTAGACACACAAGCTTTGATACAATATGGCAGAACAGCAGGTGGCAAAAAATACAGCGATGCAAAGATGATTTTAAATCTACGAGATGCTTATGATATATTTATCACACAAGATTTGAAACCATCAAAACAAACTTTAAAAGATTTGCACTATATTTTATCTGCTGAAATGGTAGCTCACAATCAAAGAGCTACACCAAGAGACAAAGAAGTTGCGATCACAGGGTGCGATTATATCCCACTAGCAAGCAAAGAAAAGTTAGAAGATGAACTAAATTATCTATTTAAGATCAGCGATACTATCAAAAATCCATTTGATAAAGCTTTGTATATTCATAATAATTTAGCATATCTCCAATACTTTGCAGATTGTAACAAACGAACTGCAAGAGTGATGCTAAATGTAGTGTTAAAAGATAGCTCAAATATGATATATATTCCAGATGATGAAAATGTTAAAGAGTATTTAAAATCAATTGTATCTTACTATGAAACTGGAGATTATACTCTGTTTAAAAACTATTTTATCGATAGTTACAAAAAAGTTATTGAGATGATTGCAAAGATAGAACGATCAAGAGAAGATGAGACAAATTTTAGAAAACAGTGAGCTTTGAAGTTGCGAGACTATCAAGTCGTTTAGAAAATATTCTAGAAAGATATGACCACAAGACAAAGCCACCACAAAACTATAGCCAAACAAACAGTCCGATATATTCACTATTTGGCTTGAGCGATAGTCACATAAAGATTGTCTACAATCTTTAGTCTGTAGGATTATCTATACACACTGGAGAAGTTTAAGCCATATTTGATACAATCACACAAAGCAAAGATGATATATGCTCAAAAATAGGAAAACGATATGACCATAGACCACCGCCCAATACTCACACAATACAAAGAGTTTTGTAAAAGAAACAAGCCAAAAACTCAACAAATAGCAGTGGATTATTTTTCTGTTTTTGGTGGGCTTGATATATCTATAGATACAAACATACCTATCTATGACCTAATCCAAAAGCACATACTGAAAAAATACAAATCCTTAAGATACGATATAAACAATCTCATAAAAGATGAAGCCTCATACAGCTCTATATTGACGGCTCTAGCTATGGGTGACAGGAGAACAAACTCGGCATTTAAACACACTAAAGTATCGTTTGACCATGGTATCAAGATAGTAGATGAGCTATGCGACCTAAGAGTATTGAAGCTAGAAAAATCACTACAAAATTTTTCTGCTATAGATGACCAATACACAGTATCTGAAAAGCTGATTTTCATATCTCCTTTTGTTAGGTTTTGGTTTGGTTTTGTTTCTCCTATATTCAAAGGTATCAGAGATGGGGATTTTGCTGAGTTTCGCACAAGATATGAAAACAGAAAACCCCAATGGGCATATTTTATATTTGAACAATTGTGTTTTGAATATATCAAATACACCATAGGCGAGAAAAATATCAAACAAATAGGCAGATACTGGGACGATGATATCAGTATAGATATGTTAGTCAAAACAAAAGATGGCAAGACGATAGCAAGTAGCTGTAAATATACAAACTCCAAGATAAAAAAAAGCGAACTTACACTTTTGCAAGAAAATTGCAAAAAACTACAAATAGATGTAGATATCTATGCAATCTTTTCCAAAAAAGGTTTCACAACAGAGTTAAAATCTTTAAAAGGCGAATCGTTGAAACTTTTCAATGTGAAACATTTTGTTCAGATGATATAGCATATATCAACTTTATAGTCACTAAAATCAAGCCATAAACACAAAGCTATCTACTTCTATCTTGATGGTATGATTTTAAGCGACTCTTAGCTTCGCCCTATCGTTACGGCTAGCTTGGCATACAATAAAAGTTTTGCTATACTAGTGGCTCTTTCGCTTATCTTTTTGACCTTGCGAAGAGTTTTCAAGATATTGTGATATGTATCAAAGTTGCGAATATCTTTTGCTTTTTTGATGATATCGTTTTCTATTATTTCATATAGATCTTCTGTTTTGTTTTCTGCTATAAGTATTGTATCGTAGCTTTCTCTTATCTCATCATTAGATGTGATGTTTATCATATTTATAGTGGTTTTGAGTGCATCAAGAGTTGAGTTTAGCATAGGTTTGATATACTCAAGTATCATATCGTGCTCAATATTTTCAAAAACTTCCAAAAACCCTTTGGATACTGCTCTTGTGTTTGATGATGTTTTTTGAAGTTCGTATGTGATCTTCAGATATGCTATCATAGCTCTCAAATCTTTAGCTTCTGGGGAGTGAAGTGCTAGAGTTGTTATGATTTTTTTATCTATCTTGTTGGTTTTGTTGGTGCTGTTTTTGATATATGACTTGCTCTTTTTTAGCTTTTTGATATCAAACTCTAAAACAGCTTGGAAGATTGTTTCGTTTGATTTTACTATTGCATCGCCTATCTCTTTGATATCTTGTTTGATTTTCTTCATCTTTTTTTTATAATTTTCTAACATTATCCAAACCTCCCTGTGATATAATCTTCTGTTTTTTTATTTTTGGGATTAAGGAAGATATTTTTTGTTTTGTCATACTCTATCAATTCGCCTAAGTTGAAAAAGGCAGTCATATCTGCTATCCTTCCTGCTTGTTGCATATTGTGTGTGACTATGATGATAGTGTATAGTTTTTTGAGTTTCAACATAAGTGCTTCTATCTTTTGAGTTGATATAGGATCAAGTGCTGATGTGGGCTCGTCCATCAGTATGATATCTGGCTTTATAGCTATAGTTCTAGCTATACAAACTCTTTGTTGTTGTCCTCCACTAAGCGAAGTGCCTGGTTGTTTGAGTATATTTTTAACTTCGTTCCATATACCTGCACTCTTCAAAGAGTTTTCTACCAAGATATCACACGATTTGCCTTTCTTGACTATATTGTGTTTTAGCGGGGCATAAGCTACATTGTCATATATCGATTTTGGAAAAGGGTTTGGCTGTTGAAACACCATCCCTACTCTCTTTCGCACACTTGTTTCATCTATATCTTTGTCATATATATTTTTGCCGTCTATGATTACATCGCCGCTTATTTTGACATCTGTTATCAAGTCATTCATCCTATTTAGACACCGCAAAAATGTGGATTTTCCACATCCTGATGGTCCTATGAGTGCTGTGATTTGATTTTTTTCTATTTTTATATCGATATTGTGAAGTGCTTGTGTGTCACCATACCATAGGTTTAGATTTTTTATATCTATTTTGATTGTTGATTTTTTTATATTGATCCTTTTTTATTGTTTACCATTTTACTTCAAACTTTTTTCGCAGATATACAGCTATGGTATTTAAAGATATTAGCACTGACAATAGCACCAATATACCCAAAGCTGTTCGTTCTATATATGCCATCTCTGGCATACCAGCCCATGTAAATATCTGTGCTGGCATCACTGTCGCTGCATCAAATATGCTATTTGGGCTATCAGGGACGAATGCTACCATACCTACTATGATAAGCGGTGCCGTCTCGCCCATAGCTTGTGCCAAACCTATGATACTACCTGTCATAATACCAGGAAATGCAAGTGGCAACACATGGTCTTTGACTACTTGTGTCTTTGACAAGCCTAAGCTATATCCAGCTTGTCGTATAGATGCAGGCACACTTCGCAAAGCCGCACGACTACTGACGACTATGATAGGTAGTGTCATCAATGCCAATGTCAGCCCACCTACAAGTGCAGAGCTTCGTGGCATACCAAAAAGATTGATAAACACAGCTAAACCCAACAATCCAAAAAGTATAGAGGGCACCGCTGCTAAATTGTTGATATTTATCTCTATTGTTTGTGACCATTTGCTATCTGGATTTGCAAACTCTTCTAAATAAATAGCAGTAGCCACACCTATAGGAAATGCCACTACCATAGCTACAATCATAGCAAATATAGTACCCACTACAGCAGATGCTATACCAGAGTATTCTGGACTTTTGCTATCGCCGTGAGTGAAAAAGGTGGTATTGAACTTGAGTTTTACTTGGTTATTTTTTTCCAATTGTTGTAATGTTTGCATATTTTTGGATGAAATTTTGTAGTCGTTGCCTTTTTTATACATATCCACTTGGTCATCGGCCAATGCCCATATAAGCTGAGTTGTGTTCATAAGCGATGGGTCGTTTTTTACTCTTTTTTGAATATCTCTAAGCCATGCACGACTTACTAATTTTCTGTATTTTTTCTCTACAGATTTTCTATAGTTTTTCAAAGTGGTATCATCATAAGTTATCTCTACTTGGATATATGTTTGTTGCAATGCTCCTAAACCTTTGTTTATCATACTTGTCAAAAAAACAAACAAAAACCCAAGAGACAAAACAAGTGCTGCTAAAGTTGTGTATTTGAAAATTTTATCTTTGATATATCTTTTTTTTAAAGTAGGATCATAAAATATATCTTTGTTTTTTTTGCTCATAGATTACTCACTTTGTATTTTTCTTTAAACCTTTTTATCAAAACTACTGAAACTATATTTAAAGCTAAAGTGACCACAAATAGCATAAGCCCCAAAGCAAAAGCACTCAATGTATCTGGTGTGTTAAACTCAAAGTCTCCTGTGAGTGCTGATACAATCTGCACAGTCACTGTAGTCATATCTTCAAGAGGATTTATAGATAGTTTGTTTGCATTCATACCAGCTGCCATGACTACTATCATAGTCTCGCCTAAAGCTTTGGACATACCTAAAAGCGATGCCGATATGATACCAGGCAAAGCTGAAGGCACTACTATATCTTTGATAGTCTCACTCTTGGTCATACCCAAAGCCATACTAGCCAATCGCAAGTGTCCTGGAACTGAGTTTATGACATCGTCGCTTAAGCTTGACATGATAGGTATTATCATGATACCCATCACCACTCCAGCTGCCAAAGCAGAGTTAAAAGAAGCATCCAACCCTACAGCTTGACACAGGTCAACTATAAATGGTGCTACTGTAATACTAGCAAAAAACCCATACACAACAGTAGGGATACCTGCTAGTATCTCAAGTAGTGGTTTGACTATAGTTCGTGTATTGTTGTGTGCATATTCACTCATATATATAGCACTCAACACACCTATAGGCACAGCAGTTATCAAGGCAATGCCAGTGATGATAAATGTTCCAGTAAATATAGCCACCGCACCAAATTTGCTATCTATAGTGCCTGGCGACCACTGTGTTTGTGTGACAAAATAGATAAAACTTCGTAGTTCAAAAAACTCCAATGCCTCAAACAATACAGAAAACAATATAGCAAATGTCGTAAAGACTGATACTAAAGTTGCTATAAAAAGTAGATACTTAAGTATATTCTCTTTTGATAGTTTTGTATGGTTTTTGGTTTGAAACTCTAACATTTGTTAGTTTTACTATTTATTCTTTAGAGCTTCAAGGGTGAGTTTATTCTTTTGTATCACTGCTTCTCTTGCAGATTTTCTTTTGTTTGTAGGTAGTGGTATCAACCCAATTTCACTCAAGATACCATCTGGTCCTATCATATCTTCTGACATAAACATCTTTACATATTTATCCAAAGAGGGAACATTTTTTGAGTGTGAATTTTTGATATAAAAAAACAAACTCCTCGATATAGGATAGTTGCCACTTGATATAGTAGTAGCTGTTGGATATACACCATCTATCTTGGCTCCTTGAACTTTGTTTTCATTTTCTGTCAAAAACGAAAAACCAAATATACCAAATGCAGCTTTGTTTTTAGACAACTTAGCGACTATCAAGTTGTCATTTTCACCACTTGGCACATATATACCATCTGTTCTTATGAGTTTGTATTTTTTGTAGGTTTTGTTGCCTGTTTTTTTAAACAGATCTGTATATACTTTCATCTTTTTGGTTTGGGCTTTGAGTATCATATCTTCAAAAGCATCTCTTGTGCCACTTGATTTTGGTGGTCCGTATATGATTATCTCTCTGTTTGGTAGCGAGCTATCTATTTGTGACCAATTTTTGTATGGGTTTGCTATGAGTTTGTCGCCTGTTTTGTTTGGCACCTCTTTGGCTACTGCTAAGAGTAACTGCTTTTTGCTTATACTAAACGGTTTGTTTGATTTGCTTTGTGCAAATACTATGCCATCGAACCCTATAATCGCCTCTGTTATATCAGTGACACCATTTTTAACACAGGTTTTAAACTCTTTAGTTTTCATCCTCCTACTTGCGTTGGTTATGTCTGGTGAGTTTGCACCATTTGAGGCACAAAAAAGCTTAGCTCCTCCTCCTGAACCTGTTGATTCTACAACAGGAGTCGGATGTTTGGTAGTTGCTCCAAGCTCCTCTGCCACTGCTGAACTAAACGGATAGACAGTCGATGACCCTACTATCTTTAAAAGCTCACGAGCTTGTAAAGATAGTGTCAAAACACAAAGAGACAACAGTGTAAAAATTAAATTTTTATATTTCATATTTTTCCTTTTTTTTGATATGAAATCATAACACAACAATCTTAAATCTAACTTACATTTTAAATCTAATTTACAAAAAGATGATAAACTAGTTTTTCTAAATAGCAAGTAGATATAAAATATAGCTTTAAAGAATAGTTTACAATATATAGATCATCTCTTAAAAAATTAAAAAGTTGATAAAAAAAGTTGTTGATGATAAAAGAAAACAAACTTTAATGATATTTTGATATAATAGTAGAATATAAAAAAATAAATATTAAAAGGATAAAAAGATGGCACTAAAAAAGAAAGATTTACCAAAATTAGGTTTTTTGTATTTGGATTATGTATTGAGGTTTTTTGATTATAGCAACTTCAAAGGTTGGCCAAACAAGATTGAAGAGGTCACATACCATTGGGGAGATGATAAAAACAGATTTATAAAAGAGGTCAAAAGAAAAAAGATAGATGTGCTCATAGGCAATATACCAGCTACTGCTTATGAAACTTTTAGAGATATAGCTTTAAAACTACCAAATGTTAGATTTATTCCATCGCTTGATACACAGTTTTCAAATAAATCAAAAGAAAATGTCACAAGGTTTGCTTGGAAATACAACCTTCCTATACCTAAAACATATATATACTACAACAGAGAAAATGGTGACAAGTTTTTGAAAAAAACCTCATATCCTAAGATTGTCAAAAAATCGTATGGACCATCTAACTATGGTGGATATTTTGTGCATAAAGTAGACAGCTACAAAGAAGCGAAAGAGCTTTTGGCTACTAAAAAGTATCATCCTATCTATTTTCAAGATTTTGTGCCTATGCAAGCAGATATACGAGTGATGCTCATAGGTCACAAACCTGTGTGTGCTTTTTGGCGACGAGCACCAAAAGGGCAGTGGCTAACCAACACAAGCCAAGGCGGAAGTATGGATTATATGAATGTGCCTAAAAATGTGCTTGATTTGGCAGTCAAGACAAGCAAAGCAGCAAAAGCAGAGTATTGGGCATGTGATATAGCCTACGGCAAAGATAACAAAGTGCGAATACTTGAGTGTGCTACTGCTTTTGCGGCATTTCCTTATATACGAGACTGGATTGGACAATATATCATGTGGAGCTTGAGCGAGGGATTGTTCAAAAAGCCACATATACCTATGTTCAACTGGGAGGAGCTAAGCAAGATAGATGCCTCACTTTTAAGAACTATGAGACATATAAACTTTGGTAAATTTAACCCTAGTTACGATGGTGCATATTTTGGCAAAAAGAAAAAAATGTATGGAGATGGTGAAAAATATCTGCACGAACTTGATAGTGCTTATAAAATGTTTGATGTAAAAAGACGATGGGGTGAAGAGTGGCCAAGTAGCATATACAATTATCAAGATAAACTAAAACTAAAAAGTATCAAAAGTATGAAAGTGCCACAACTAAAAAACCAAGATGCGCCAGCACCAGATGAGAGCGATGAGAGCGAACAGCTTCAAACTATAAGCAAAGATGAGTTAAAAAAGTTTTTTATAACTGTTGAAGGTATTGGTAAAAAATTGTTCAAAAAAGTGTTAGATGAGTTTGGCAATACAGATGAAGTAGTAGCTATCTTAAACAACCATCTTGAGGTGCTTACAAAGGTGCCAGGCATAAGTAGCAAAAAACAAAAACTAATACTAAACAAGTGGGTAAAATACAATAAAATAAAAAAATAAAGTTCTAAAGTAGTCCTAAACCTCTATGATATGAACTAAAATAGCAAAACCAAAACACAAACCAAAGGAACAAATTGAAGCAACAATATAAAACATATGAACAAAGTAAAGCATTTTTATATGATATGGTAGCAAAATATCCAAACCTAATATCAGTGCAATCTATTGGCAAAACATGGGAAAATAGAGATATAATATTAGCAACGATAACTATAAATATTGAAAATGAAGCTACAAAACCTGCTTTGCTATTTACTGGCACAGTGCATGCAAGAGAGTGGATAGGTCATGAGCTATCTGTAGCATTTGTGGATTATGTTTTGACAAACTATAACACCAATCCAAATATACAAAAGATACTCACAAGAAATACCATATATATAGTGCCATGTCTAAATCCAGATGGTTTTGTATATAGCCAAAAACACTACTCCTTTTGGAGGAAAAATCGCCGAGACAACAAAGATGGAACATATGGGGTTGATCTAAATAGAAATTTTAGTGTAGGTTATGGCAAATCATCAAACACATCGTCAAATGTATATAGTGGCCCAAAACCATTTAGCGAACCAGAGACAAGAGCTATCAAAGAGTTTGTAGACAATCATGACAATATCACTATAGCTCTTGATTATCACTCCCAAGGCAATGTCTTTTTTCCAGCTCACAACTTCAATCACGAAAGTGAATTAAATGGAACCGACCTTAATACAATATGTGCAAATATGAACTATGAGATAAATAAAGTAACAAGTAGAAAATACGGTATCCACAGAGGCAAGCCACCTACGAAACTTATAAGTGGTAGTGGTAGAGAGTATTATTATAGCAAAGGCATACTATCGTTTGTCATAGAAGTAGGAACTAGAAATATACCTGATTTTATGAAAAATATGAGTGAAAGTTGTAATGAAAATATACCTGCTGTGCTATATGCTTTGAGTGAAGCATCTAACTATAGTCCTATCGCACCAAAAAGAGTTTCCAACTTTCATATAGATAAAATTGAAGCAAATGAGATAACTCTTAGCTGGGATTATGAAGCAGACAAAGATATATATTTTGAAATTTATCGCAACCTTGAAAACAAAGAAAATTGTAATTTTCAGTCAATGATAGGACAAACATACAATAAAAGTTTCAAAGATATTCAGCTAAAAAGTAGCACTACATACTACTACTACATAAGGGCGGTTAATAACTTGACACATACCAAATCGCCATTTGCACCAAAGATTAAAGCCAAAACATCTCTTGAAGCAGATGAGTTTAGCAAGACAATTTTTCCAGCATCAAACAAAGTAGGCTATGTAGCATCTAAGCTTCTTGAAACAAACAGATTGCATTTTGGAGTCAATTCGCTTTTTATAGGAGTAGATAAAAAAAGAGGTGTAAGTCTAGGTGTGATTGAGTTTAGTATAGAAAATATACCATCAAATGCTATCATAAAAAATGTCAGAATATCTTTGTATCCATTGAACAGAGTAAATGCAAAGATTGAAAAATATGGAGAGTGGTCTATATCTTTTTTGGACACAAAAACAGTAGCTGAGATATTTGATTTTGAGCAAATAAACAATGCAAAAACGATAGAAACCTTAGGAGATACGATACCATCAGAACAATTAACACAAGGCAAATGGAGCCACTGGTATTTTAACCAAACAGAAAAAGATGTGCTCTCTTCGCATCTAAAAGATGGTAGACTTCTTTTTAAAATAGCTGGTCCTTCAAGCTTGCCAGATGGTAAAGATAGCCAGATGATGATGTTTGATATAGGTTATGGTAATTTTGGTGGTGGTATCCACTATCGTCCAAGCATAGATATCATATACACAGTGCCAAACGAGACTATCACACTAAATGCGATTACAACCACTACGATATACCAAGATAAAAAATTGGACAACAAACTTTTGTGTGGTTATGATGAAAACAACGATAAAATATATGGCAACTTTAGGTTTGATCTAAACAGCTTAAAGGATATTGAAAATATAGTCATAACTGATTGTTATTTAAAAATTAAAAATGACTCGATATCCAAAACAAAAGATGACATAAGATTCAATATAGAGTTTGTAGATATAGATGAAAATAGTTATGAAGCTATAAAAGATAGAGACAGAATAGAGTTTATAGGTTATGAGGTGAGTCAATCTGATGTGCAAAAAACCAAATCAAACAAGTTTATATTTGACAACTATTCTAAAATAGTTTTACAAGAGATGATAGCAGACAAACAGTATGCTAACTTTATCATCAAGACAACTACTTCAGATACCAAAAACTTCAAAGCAGTTTGGGACAATGATGTAAAACTTGTCTTAAACTATATTCACAAACGACAAAAACCAGTAGATACCATATCAAATTTGAGAAAAACAGTTGAGAACAAAAGTGTCAAACTCCAGTGGGACAAACCAACTGATGATGATTTTGTAGGTGTGTTTGTAGTAAGAAACAGATTTAGAAAACCACGAAATCCATTTGATGGGGATAAGATATATGCTGGAAATGACAACTATACTTATGATAATTTTGGCAATATAAAGATAAGTAAATATTATGCTGTTTTTACTTATGACAATGTGCCAAACTACAGCAAACCTATCATAATAGAACACAAAGGAGAATTATGATACTAAAATTTAGGGACAAATATCCACAAATAGACAAAAAATCATGGATAGCACCAAGTGCTGATATCATAGGCGATGTTACTATTGGTGAAGATAGTTCTGTATGGTTTGGTGTAGTGATTCGTGGGGATGTTCACAAGATAACTATAGGCAAGAGAACTTCAATACAAGACTTAAGTATGGTTCATGTAACACACTACAAAAATGAAGACAAAAGTGATGGAAACCAAACAATCATAGGCGATGATGTAACAGTAGGACATAAAGTTATGCTCCATGGGTGCACTATCGAGGATGGATGTTTGATAGGTATGAGTGCTACTATTTTAGATGGTGCAGTTATAGGCAAAGGAAGTATAGTCGGTGCAAACTCATTGGTAACTTCAAATAAGGTTTTTCCACCACGAAGCTTGATTATGGGAAGTCCAGCTAAAGTAGTCAAACAACTAAATGAAAAGGAGTGTGATGAGCTTGTAAAACATGCTTCTCGATATGTAAAGTTCAAAGATGAATATAGTTAATGAAGTTCAAATTAAAATTAAATGAGATCAAAAAAGGGGAAAAAGTAGGCAAACCGCATATTGGCATATATCTATTTTTTTTAGTACATATGTTTGGTTTTGGTAGTTCTGGATTTTTTCTTGCATATGACACAAACACTATCTATCTTATGGCACTAATGCACGGTGGTATTGCTATATTTGTTTATATCATATTTTATATCGCTATATTTGGATTGGATGCGATAAAATGGATGGTGATAAATGCTATCATAGGTATATCTCAAACATATTATATCATCGATAGTATTGGTGGAGTTTTTATAAATAATTGGAGTTTTGATAATTATCCTTTCTATAGACATATAATACCAGCTATCTATATCGTATTGTACACCTTTCTTGTTAGGCGGTTTATTTTGCATTTTTTAGGCGAAGATAACTTGTCAAATACTATTTTTCTGTTGTTAAATGGGCTTGTTTATTTATCAATTTGGTATTTTTAAACTGTCCTTTGAAAAAGGTTTTTTGATATTTGACCAATTTTTTGGTGTTTTGACAGATAAGATCTCGTAACTCTTGCATCTGTATTTTGCCATCTATATAACAAATAGACTCCTTGATACCTATGGCACTCATAGGCTGAATATCTCTTTGGTAGCTGTTTTCAAGAGAGATAACTTCATCTATCAAACCATCTTTTAACATCTTGTCTGTTCTTAGTTGTATATTGTCAAATAGTTTGTTAGTTGGTGTGTCTATTTGATATATTGGTAGATTTTGGTTTAATGGTTTTTGAGTAAATTTTTCAAAATAACTACTCGCAGTTGCTCCTGTGAGGTGGTATATAGATATCGCTTTTCTTATACGATAATTGTCGTTTGGTGAAATTTTTGTCATATATTTTTTGTCGATATTTAACAAAAACAAATAACACTCTTTTGGGTCTTGCATCGATTTTAAAATCTTTTTTTCAACTCTTTTTGTCATAGGTGGTAGTGGTGACAAACCATCAGTTATCGCTTTAAGATAAAAACCTGTACCACCGACTATGATAAGATTTTTGTAATTTTGTATAGCATAGTGTTTTGCTTTTTTGTAGTGCTTCACAAAATCAACAGCCGAAAAACTTTCATCTGGAGAAACCACATCTATACAAAAATGGCAAATACCATCTCTTTCTTTCTTGCTTGGTTTTGCAGATGCTATATCTATAGTTTTATATACAGACAAAGAATCGCAAGAGAGTATCACACTATTTGTTTGTTTGGCTAACTCTATTGCAAAATCTGTTTTGCCTGAAGCTGTTGGTCCTATGATAGCTATCTCTTTATGAAGCTTGATATTTTCTATTATTTCACTTGCCACTATTTATATACTTTATGCTTTGCACTATCAACTATATTTGATTTAGTCAACAACTTTTATCCCTTTTAGTCTCTTTTTGAAGTTTTTAAAATCCTTGTTTTTTTGTGAATAATATATTGCTTTGTCTATACAATAACTCTCATTTTGTTTTGATATTTTAGCATATGATTTTATCATTGTAGTCATATCTTCATCTTTTGCCCACAGTTTGTCAAAATTTTTCAACCTATCGTCTAAACTAAGAGTTTTGAATCTCATACGATTTATATCTACTATTTTAAATATATATCTATCTTGCTCTTTTTGTATAAGCACATTGCCAGGGCTTAAGTCAAGATGCAAGATGTTGTTTTGGTGCAGACTGTATACAAACATAGCAAACTGTTCAAATATATTTTGTTTGTCTTTAAAGCTACTATTTGTAAGTGGCTCTCGTATAGTAAACTCATATTTAAACAAACTTGATACAAAATAAGTTTCACAAATAAGTCCAAACTTTCTAAACTCAATATAACCTACAGGTTTTGGAGCGAACTGCCCTACTTTCAAACTATTTTGATACGATTTTTTTGCTTTGCTATCTTTGAAAAATGTATAAACAATTTTGTTTATGATATGTGGGATTTTAAAAGATTTTATGACCAACTCTTCGTTTTTGTGGCAAACTATCTTTATCTCATTTCTTGCTTTGTGTATTGAACTGTTTGAGTTTTTAAAATGTCTCTTTATATTTTTCATAAACTCTTCATAAATATGGTTTGAAAATTTTAAATTCATAATTTTGCCTTATATCTTTTCATCTTATTGTAAATCTGTTTTTAATCTATCCAATATATCAAAAGCTTTTAGTAGCTCCTCTTTGTCTATACTTGAAAAAAGTTTCAAACTCTTTTTTAGCGATGTAGTAGATATACCTTTTGTTCTTGGTAGATATACCACTTCGCAATACTCTTTTAATCTATCAAACTTACCTTTCCAGTCGTGTCCCATAGCAAATATATCTACTTTGTATCGTTTTATATCTTCAATCTTTTGTTCCCAACTGTATTCTGGTATCACTTTGTCTACATAGCTTATAGCTTCAACTATTTGTGCTCTTTGGTCGTATGGTATGATGGTCTTTTTGTTTTTAAGTAGGTTGAACTCATCTGTTGATACTGCTACAATCAGTTTGTCGCCCATTTTTGCCAATCTTTTTAATAGTTTTAGATGCCCTATATGAAACATATCAAAAGTTCCATAAGTTAATATTACTTTTTTTTTCATATTTTTCGCTTTATATTTGGTATTAGTGCTATAGAGTGTTTTGGTTTTTGTTTATCCTTGGGTGGAAGTTTCATATAATCTCCGTAAGTAGTTTTTAAATAATAATCATAATTATTAGGTGCCAAAAATTTACACCCTTCAAACTCTAACCTTATCAAAGGATAAAACTCTTTTGCTATGTAATTTCTTGTCAAACTTGAATCAAGCCCAAATCCAATAATCTCATGATTATTTTTGTTTGTTTTTACAATAGCATTGTCTACCAATTTTTGGAGCATTTTTAAACTAAAAAAATATTTTAATGTTTTATACAGCAAGTCATTGGTATAAGTTTTGTTAGGTGTTAATTTTGCTCTTATTATTTTAGATATTTTTTTAATTGTTCTTTTTAATAATTTTCTTTTTATTGCATTTTTGGGCAAAAAATCATAACTAAATATATCTACATATATACCTTGATTATAATTCTCTTCAATAGTTTCAAACTCCTCTACAAATAGACTTTTAGTGTCTCTTATCTTTAAAGGTACAGTTATATTGTAATAAGAGTCACTTTCTCTTGTCTGCAAAAACATATCTTCTGGAAGCTCCTGTTTTGATATCTTAATGAACTTATTATAATCATCTCTCATCATACCCAAATCAATATCATCATCCCATGGTATAAATCCTTTGTGTCTAACTGCTCCTAATAAAGTTCCACCATCTAGCCAATACTCAATATTATGTTTTTTGCATATGTGGTCAATAACTTTAAGAATTCTTAGCATTACGATTTGTGCCTGTTTTAAATTGTTTGATAAACTATCTCTCATGTCTGGAAACAATTCGTCATAATTGTTTGGTTTCAAAACTATCTCCTTTTTTTATGTGTGTAAGATTATCTGTTTGAATCCAACTTTTATTTGGAATTTTCCAATTTCCATAAACTGCTGTTAGATATTCGTCATAATTTTTTGGAATCGTGCATTTAAGATGATAAAAATTAATTTCAATTAATTCATCTACCATAACATCAACTTTATTTATTCTGTTAAGAGCCATCCAATAATTGTTATTTTTATAAACATACTTAAAAAAGATATCGAGGTAAACAGTTGACTGATTTGTAAACAAAGATACAAATGGTGAAGTATTCGTTTTAACTCTAGCGGTTTTGTAGTTGTGAATATTTGTAAAATTAATCTCTTTTTCATCAACAAAAATACCTGATTGCTTATTTTTCATTATTTTATATTTTCTGTCTCTTATGCTTTCATAAAATGTATTTAAAGATGTTCTAAATCCTTGTTTAGCAATACTATTTAATAGATCGACTGCCTTATGATAATCTTTCTCATCAAACAAGCATATATCTACATCATCATCCCATGGTATAAATCCTTTATCTCTAACTGCTCCTATTAGTGTACCAAAATCCAGATAATATTTGATATTATGCTCATTAAGTGTATTTATAGTAACTTCAAGTAGTTTTAATGCTGTTTTGGAACTTTTTTTATTTGAAAATCTCTTTAATGATTTTCTTTTTTTCTTTCTCTCTTTAGTGCTTAGTAGTTTTAAAAAATCAAACATTTTTATTACATCCTTTAATAATTATATCTAAATAAACTTTAGTTAAAGTGAAAACATTTACACTTATATCAAAATATCTTTAAAATCAATTATAAAAGTTTACTAATTTTAACTAAAATTTTTAGAGCTATTTTTCATTTGCATCAAAAAGTTTATTCAAAAACATCTTGGTTTTTCACCAAATATCGACTGATTTTCTTTTGATACAAGGTATAAAGTCATTATAGCAAATACATAAAATGGAGTATAATATTTTGATATAAACATAGCAGAATTAGTAAAAAAATAAATAAAATTTATTACTACTAAAAAGAAAAATGGAACATACCTTGTTTTTATGCCATATTTAAAATGAACTAAAAACATCCAAAAAATTAGAGATAAACCCAAAATACCAAAACTCATATAAAGAAAAAGATATAAATTGTGTGGATTAAACTGCTTGCTTCCATTGCCCAAACACATAGCAAAAAGCTTATCGACTTCTTTTTTCCCAATTAAATTTTCTAACTCTAATATCGTATCTCCTGTTCCTGTTCCTATTATTGGATTTTTATTTCCCAATTTTAAAGCATAGTACCAAAATTCAATCCTACAACTTAATGAGCTTCTCAAATTAGTCTGCTTTTCATATATTTGTTTTTG
>JAOZJU010000024.1 GCA_029935705.1 Arcobacteraceae bacterium | reverse complement strand
TAGCTTGACTTAGCCTCAAAGTTGGGTGATGTTTTTATGTTTAGTTTGTCGCCACTTATAGTGAAATGGCTATCATCAGTTCCACCACCAAAACTATATGATATATCGCCACTATCTGTGTCGCTATCGGTTGCTAAGATAGTCCCTACAAATGTATCTGCTGGGCTGTTTTCTACTATAGCACTGTTAGACAAAGTTATATCTGTTGGTGCTTGGTTTGTCACTGGGATTGTGATTGGGATAGGGGTTTGAGTAGGCACTGAACTATCTTTGCTGTTATTATCAGAACCACCTCCGCCTTTGCCACCACAACCAGCAATAGCTAGCACCACGACAGTACCTACAAATACTGAGCGTGCTTTTGTGTATAGACTACTTAAAAGAGTATGATCTCTGTGCTCTTGTGTGTACATACTGGGGTTTGTAGCAGATGAGATAACTCTATCATCTGTTGTGATTTTTGTCATATTTGATACCTTTTGAATATTTATAGTTATATTCTATCATATTATGTCTATCATATTATGCTTAAAGTCACTATCTACTGCTACAATATGAGAGAAAACAACTCGATAGTTATCAAGCACAAGAGAACTTTTTAGCTATATTTGGAATTGAAACTTTAGTTTTGTATCAAAACAAAAGCAGACCAATCATCTATATCTTTTTTATCTTCTCTATCTCATCTCTTAGTCGTATAGCCTCTTCAAAATTAAGCTCGCGACTCGCTTTTGACATAGCTTTGTTTAGTTCAAGTATCATTTTCTTTCGTTCATTTGCTGGTAGTTTTTCTATCTTTGCTTTTTTGTTGTAAATATCATCGTATGTTTCAAGTTTAAGTGACTTGTCTAAAACTCTTTTGGTAGATGTGGGAGTGATACCGTGTTTTTTATTGTATTTGATCTGTATCGCTCGTCTTTCATTTGTGATATCTATAGCATATTGCATAGAATCCGTAATCTTTGTAGCAAACAAAATCACTCTGCCATCTTTGTGTCTGGAGGTTCGTCCCATGGTTTGTATCAAGCTGGTGCGACTTCTTAGGAACCCCTCCTTGTCGGCATCCATCACAGCTACAAGCGATGTCTCTGGTATATCTAAACCCTCTCTTAATAGATTTATGCCTATGAGCACATCAAATTTGCCAACTCTTAGTTCTCTTATGATATGGTTTCGCTGTATAGCATCTATATCGCTATGCATATATTTGACTTTTATGCCAAGTTCTTGATAATAGGATGTAAGTTGCTCTGCTAACTTTTTTGTAAGCACTGTTACTAATACTCTATCTCCTTTTTCGATAGTTTTTTTTATCTCATCAAAAAGTTTTTCTACTTGATAGGTGCTATTGATGATCTCAACTGTTGGGTCAAGCAAACCAGTGGGTCGTATCACTTGTGAAGCTACAGCACTACTTAAGTCAAGTTCAAGCGGTGCAGGAGTAGCAGACACAAAGAGATAATGGTCTGCTTTTTTGATAAACTCTTCAAACATCAAAGGGCGGTTGTCCATAGCACTTGGCAGTCTAAAACCATAATCCACAAGCACCTCTTTGCGACTTCTGTCTGCTTTATACATACCTCTAAACTGTGACAACGATACATGCGATTCGTCAACTATAAGCAAAAATGGCTTATCTAAAGATTGAAAATAATCCAAAAGAGAGTATGGAGTCTCGCCTGGTTTTTTGTCTGTAAGAAGTCTAGCATAGTTCTCTATACCTTTACACATACCAGTAGCTTGTAGCATCTCAAGGTCAAACTCTACACGACTTTTAAGTCGCTGATACTCTACTAATTTGTCTTGTGCTTGAAACTCTTTTAGTCTGATATCTAACTCTGTTTCTATCATATCAATTGCTTTTGCCAATCTATCTTTGGATACTACAAATGGATTTACACTATATATGGTAACCTTGTCTAACTCTTTTAAACTTTTGTTTGTAAGATACTCTCTTTTAGTAAGCTTATCTACTTCATCTCCAAAAAACTCCACTCTTATATACTCTTCATCAAAATAAGCAGGAAATATATCTATCACATCGCCAGTTACTTTGAAGTTTGACCTATCAAAAAAATTGTCATCTCTTTTGTATCCCATATCCACAAGTTTGAGTAGTAGCTCTCTTTGAGAGTAGCTTTGATTTAGTTCCAATAGTTGGACATTTTTCCTATATTCATCTGGATTTCCCAAACCATAATTTGCAGATACCGATGCTACACATATGATATCATCAAAACTAAGAAGCGATGCTGTGGTGCTTAGTCTTAATCTTTCAAGCTCTTCATTTATGCTACTATCTTTTTCTATAAAAAGGTCTTGCCTTGGTATATAAGCCTCTGGCTGATAATAGTCATAGTAGGATATAAAATACTCTACATGATTTTTTGGGAAAAATCCACGAAACTCACTATATAGTTGGGCGGCTAAAGTTTTGTTGTGTGTCATTATGAGTGTAGGCAACTGAAGTTTTTCTATAACTTTTGCCATAGTATAAGTTTTGCCAGAGCCTGTTACTCCGTGCAAAGTGGTGTATTGGTTGCCTTTTTGGATATTTAAAACTATATCATCTATAGCTTTTGGTTGGTCGCCTGCTGGTTTATAATTGCTTTTTAATTTAAATCTTTCCAAATGTTGCCCTTTTTTAAAGTTATTATTATACAATGTTTTTATGAAAGATAGATTGCAAAATTGGGATATATACTCAGACCAGCCAAAAATATTGGATAAAAATACCAAAAAAGAGTTAAGAAAAGGTAGCTTATCGTCGATAGTTAAGCTAATAGCTAAAAATATTGTTTTGTTTCCTTTTTTGTTTATAAAATTTTTATTTTTGAAAAACTTTACTACAAAAAAGAGAAAAAGGGATATCTTTTTTTATGGTTTGTGTGTAAATCTTGACAAAGGTGAGATACAAAAAGAGCTTGTAGATGAGCTAGCAGTCAAATCACTTCAAATTCGTTTTTTTTTAGATGATATGCAACATATAGATGACTATGTCAAGTTTGCCAAAA
This sequence comes from Arcobacteraceae bacterium, assembly GCA_029935705.1. GTDB lineage: Bacteria > Campylobacterota > Campylobacteria > Campylobacterales > Arcobacteraceae > B24-G6. The sequence continues at coordinate 13,768 of JAOZJU010000024.1, read as the reverse complement.
GTTTTGGAGAGGACAAAGAGATACTCATAACGATAATTCAAAACAAAGAGCATATAAAAAATCAAAAATTACTGCAAGATGATATCAAAATAGTGTTTGAAAAATTTAAAGATATCACAGATGAGTTTATGATAGGCAATGCCATAAACCGTATCAAATGGTCTTTTGTGACTATAGATGAGTATCTTCTCTTTTTTCAAACTATACAAGATATAAAAGATAGGCATTTTCCACATATCAAACTAATAGGTTCGAGTGTGATTGATTTTGAGTATCATTGGACTATTGGGAGTTTGTTTCACAAATACAATATCTTTTATGATAAAGTATCGTCGCTTTTGTATGTAGATAGACGAGGCTCTCCAAACAACACACAGTATGGTATGTTTGATCTGTCAAACAAGATAAAACTACTTGAGAGTATAGTACAAACTAGTCCAAAGTGTCACGATGAGATATATATCACAGAGACAAATTGGCCCATAAGCGGTAGAGCACCATATGCTCCTACAAGTGAAAAAGAATCAGTCAGCCTACAACAATACGACAAATATATGAAACAATATTTTAAAATATCCGAAAATAGCAAGTTGATCTCAAAAGTTTTTTGGCATCAACTCATAGCTCCTGGTTATGGGTTAGTAGATGATAGAGATGGACAAATCATAAAACAAGATCCATTTTATAGTTTTAAAGATATGATAAACAAAGCAAAATAGGTATCAAATAGAACCAAAGAGTAGGGGTTTGGTTCTACTCTTTGGTTTTTTATTGTAAAACTATTGAGCTATATATAGTTTTTTATATTTTGTAAAAGTTTTTTGTAAATTTTATCAAAATCCACACTATAGACTCTAGTGTTTGCTATAGTTGTTATGAAGTTTGTGTCTGCTTTGTATCGTGGAAGCAGATGTAAGTGAATATGTTTTTCTATACCAGCTCCAGCGGCTTTGCCGAGATTCATACCTATATTGACACCTTGTGCTTTTAAGATATCTTTAAGAAGTGGCACAAGCTTGTGAGCTGTTTTGGTCATATCAAGCCATACAGCCATATCAAGATCTTCAAGATTTGCTGTATGAAAATTGGGGACAATCATAAAATGCCCCGGTATATATGGATAGCGGTTCATCACTATAAAAAAGTTTTTGTTTCTAAAAAGCACTGCTAACTTCGTATCGTCGTTTGTGCTATTTGCTATATCACAAAATACACAGTCATTTATAAGTTTTTTGTCTATCTTGACATACTCATCTCTCCAAGGACTATAGAGCTGTTGCATATTTATCTTTTTGCTTTGTTGTATAGAGGCATCACTTTTTTTGCATATTTTGTGAGGTCTTTTATCCTTGTTTTTGATGATGGGTGAGTGCTAAGTATCTCAGGTGGTGCACCTTTTGAGAGTTTTGCCATCTTTTCCCATACTCTTATAGCTTCTCTTGGGTCATATCCTGCTCTTGCTGACAACTCTACACCTATTCTGTCTGCTTCAGTTTCATGGCTTCTACTAAATGGTAGATTTACCCCAACATTGTATGCTACATCTGCAATCTTGCTTCCAAAACTACCCAAACCAAGAGATGATTTTAGTAGTCCCATACCTAAGTTAGATGCAGCTTGAGAGCTTGCTCTTTCTCTGTTGTGTTCTCTTAATGCATGAGCTATCTCATGTCCCATGATAGCAGCAATTTGTCCATCGTTTAACTTCAAACTCTCTATGATACCTGTATAAAATGCTATTTTACCACCACTCATACACCAAGCATTTAACTCTTTTGAACTTATTAGATTGACCTCCCACTTCCAAGCAGGAGCATCTTTTTTAAATACTCTTGTATGTGGTATCAACCTTTTTGCAATCGCTCTTATGCGATTTAGTGTTTTTTTGTCTTTATTTAGCAGACCTTTGCTGTTTGCATCACTTAATACTTTTTTGTATGCTTGTGCTGAGCCAGCTCTCATATCTCCAGCTGATACTAACATCATCTGTTTTCTATCTGCTCCTACTGTTCCACCTGAGGTTGAACTGCTATAACTACAGCTTGTAAGCAACAAAGAAACAAATATCATATAAATATATTTCATAGTTTATCCTTAAAGTTTCGATGGATATAGTTTGATAGAAACTATAGTATCATCTTGTTTGATATTGTCAAGTGTTTTAAAACTATCTTGATCGTTTTTTTCTATATTGCCAAATACCGTATGCCCACCATCAAGATGAGGACAAGGGACAAAACATATAAAAAACTGGCTTCCACCTGTATCTTTTCCTGCATGTGCCATAGACAAACTTCCTTTAGCATGTATTTGATTGTTTGCATCTGTCTCACATGCTATTGACCAGTTTGGTCCCCCAGCTCCTGTGCCGTCTGGACAACCACCTTGAGCCATAAACCCAGGAATTACTCTGTGAAATTTTAGCCCATCATAAAAGCCACTACGAACCAATGAAACAAAGTTTGCTACTGTGTTTGTAACATCTTCTGTCATAAGTTTTATCCATATATTGCCACCGTTTGTCTCTATTTTTGCATATTTGTAGCTATCAAGTTCATTTGATGCAATATTGTATTTTTTTAGTTTATTTGATTGTCCAAACATATATTCTCCTTTTTGGAATTTACATTCCCATTCCGCCCATACCAGGCATACCGCCACCCATATCAGGCATAGCAGGTGTCGCTGTGTCTTCTTTTATGTCGCTTACAGTCGCTTCGCTTGTAAGTAGTAAAGATGCCACAGATACTGCATTTTGCACTGCTACTCTCGATACTTTTACAGGATCAACAATACCAGCTTTAAACATATCTACATACTCGCCTGTTGAAGCATCGAAACCTCTGTTTGGTTCTTTTGATGATATTATCTCATTTGCTACAACTCCACTATCGTATCCTGCATTTAATGCAATTTGTTTTAGTGGCGATGAGATAGCTCTTATGATAATATCCGCACCTATTTTTTCATCATCTTTTAGTGTATTTTTGTATTTTGCACATGCTTTTATCAAGGCAGATCCACCACCTATGACTATACCCTCTTCAACCGCGGCTCTTGTAGCACTTAAAGCATCATCTACTCTATCTTTTTTCTCTTTCATCTCTGTTTCTGTTGGAGCTCCTACTTTTATCACAGCTACTCCACCACTTAGTTTTGCCAATCTCTCTTGAGCTTTCTCTTTGTCATAGTCACTTGTGGTAGATTTGATCTCATTTTTGATCTGTTTGATTCGTGCACTTACATCTTTTTGATTGCCTGAACCATTTATGATAGTAGTATCATCTTTATCTACAACAACTTTGCCACAAGTTCCAAGCATATCTATAGTCGTAGCATCAAGTGTCATACCCAACTCTTCGCTTATTACTGTTCCGCCAGTGAGTATAGCTATATCTTCCAAACTTGCTTTTCGTCTATCTCCAAACCCAGGTGCTTTGACTGCAACTATATTTAAACTTCCTCTTAATCTATTTACAACCAAAGTAGACAATGCCTCACCATCTACATCTTCAGCGATGATCAAAAGTGGTTTTTGAGTTTTGTTTATCTCTTCAAGCACTGGTAGTATCTCTTTGAGTGAAGATATTTTTTTCTCACTTAATAGTATATATGGGTTATCAAGTTCAGCTATCATCTTATCCATATTTGTAGCAAAATATGGGCTTAAGTAGCCTCTATCAAACTGCATACCCTCAACTACAACAAGCTCATCGCTTATACCTTTTGCCTCTTCAACAGTGATGACACCATCGTTGCCTACTTTTTGCATAGCATCTGCTATCATATTGCCTATATCTTTGTCGCTATTTGCCGATATAGTCGCTACTTGTGCTATATCTTTTCTGTCTTTTATTGGTTTTGCTATAGCTTTTAGGTTGACCAATATCTCTTTGGTTGCTTTGTCCATACCTCGTTTGATTTGAACTGGATTTGCACCTGCTGTTACATTTCTTAGTCCCTCTTGAAATATACTATGAGCTAAAACAGTTGCTGTAGTTGTACCATCTCCTGCTTCATCGTTTGTGTTTGAAGCTACCTCTTTAACCAATCCAGCACCCATATTTTCTATAGCATCTTCAAGCTCTATCTCTCTTGCTACACTCACACCATCTTTAGTGATAGCTGGACTGCCGTATGATTTTTGAAGCAAAACATTTCTACCTCGTGGTCCCATAGTCACTTTAACTGCGTCATTTAATTTTTTGACACCGTTGTATAACTTATGTCTTGCATCATCTCCAAAATTTATATCTTTTGCCATCTATATATCTCCTTAAAATTTTCCTAATATCTCTTTGGTTTTCATGACCAAATACTCAACATCATCTATCTTCACATCTGCACTATCTGCATATTTTGAAAAGATCACTTTCTCACCTACTTTTACATCTTTTACTTCACTTCCAATTGCTACTACCTTAGCAGTTTGTGGCTTCTCTTTTGAAGCATTGTCTGGTATATATATACCTCCTGCTGTTTTGGTTAGTTGTTCCTCAATTTTTAGTAAAACTCTATCACCTATTGGTGTAAATTTCATATATTAATCCTTATAAATTTAAATGCTTATAGATTTGACAATCGCAAAAATATAGCAATAGTATTATACCAAAATATTTTTAAATATCATTCGTTTTTCATTGTTTACAGTAAATTTTTAGTAAGTTTAAGATTATTTTGGTAGTATAGCCTTAAGATTAAGAGATTTTAAAAGCTATAATTTTAGTTTCACCAGAGGTGTCTCGTGTTTTAATCACAAGGAGTTTTATGAGCATACCATTTACAGACGAAGAGTTAAAAGAACCAATACAACAGATAATAAAAAACAAAATATCACCCATGTTAGCAAAAGATGGTGGAGCTATCAAACTGCTCGATATCATAGATGCAAAAGTCTATATCCAGCTTCAAGGTGCTTGCATAGGGTGTGCTTCTAGTTCAACTACTTTAGAGTTTATAGTCAAAAAAGAGATACAAACATTTATCCATCCAGATATCAAGATTATCAATGTCCCAATTGGTATGGAAAACAATTTGAAAAGTTTAGATGGATAATTTAAATATAATCAAAAAAGCTAAAGAGTATTTTTTAGATGAAAAATACCAAGAAGCTATCTTTTTTTATTCTCAAGCACTTTTTGATAAGCCAGATGAGAAGTTGTTTAAGCTTTTGATAAGATTGTGTGATGTTGGTTTGGAAGATAGTCAAACTGCACAAAGAATGTTTGATTATTTTACTGCTTTAAGTTATGAAAGCGATAAAGACGAAGCGATACAAATGACAGAAGAGCTTATAGATGCAAGAGATGGTGAGACTAAAAATATATCAAAACTACTAAAAGATTTTTCCAAAACTTCAGTAGAGAAACTCGAAGCGATAAGTTATGAGGAGTTTTTGCAACTTGTAGAGGATAGAGGTTCTTTCAAGATAGCTTTTGAAGATATTATGTATAGCACTAAAATCAGTCTTGAAAATAAAAAACAGTTTTATGAATTTTTAGAGAAACTTATAAAACACAACTTCCATAATTTAGCTTATGAGTATCTTGATAGTCATTATAACTTTTTCAAATACGACAAAGAGGTGCAAAAACTATACAATATGCTTAATAAAAAAACCCATGAAACTGCAAAAAGCCGATAAAATATATTGTGATGATACATCTGCTATAAAAGCTGGTGATATATTTGTTTTGTCCAATCAAAATAAACAATATATAAAAAATCTGCCAAAAAATACAAAAATCATAAAAGATATAGAGCTTGTAAACTGTTTTGATATAAAAGATATAAACATAGTCGCAGTTTGTGGCACAAATGGAAAAACGACCACAACAGCTTGTATATATTCTATGATGCTTGATTTGGGTTATAAAGTTGCTTTACAAGGTGGTAGAGGGTTTTTTGTCAACGATACAAAACTCAATGAACCTACATTGACTACACCTACACTTTTAGAAACAGTTAAAAATCTAATCAAAGCAGTAGAAAATGGCTGTGAGTATTTTATCATGGAAGTTAGCAGTCATGCAATAGCACAAGATAGGATAATAGGACTTAACTTTGCTCTTAAGATTCACACAAATATCACTCAAGACCACTTGGATTTTCACAAAACACTCAAAGAGTACATAAGAGTAAAAAATAGTTTTTTTAGTGACGATGGACTAAAGCTTATAAACAAAGATGATAAAAACATAGATGCTTCTAAAAAAAACTGCTATACATATTCGTTGGAGTATCCAGCGACATACAAAGTAGTAGCATATAGTCTAAAAGATGGTTTGGATATATCGTTACAAAATATACAAAATATGACAAACATATCATCGCCACTTGTTGGTGCATTTAATATATACAATATCACGGCATCTGTAGCTGGTGTTCATCTGCTTACAAAAAGAGCATTGGATGATATTGCAAAAACTGTTGAAAATTTTGCTGGAGTTGCTGGGCGAATGCAAGTCGTATCACAAAATCCAAAGATCGTAATCGATTTTGCTCATACACCAGATGCTATGAAAAATGTATTTGATAGTTTTGCGACTTTAGATATAGTTGTGGTGTTTGGAGCAGGTGGAGATAGAGATAAAAGCAAAAGAAAACTTATGGGAGCAGTAGCATCAAAATTTGCTTCATATTCATATATCACAAGCGACAATCCACGATTTGAAGACCCAGATAAAATTTGTGACGATGTTGCAGTTGGGTTTGAGAAAAATGCAAAATATGAGATAGAAGTAGATAGAAAAAAAGCGATAGAAAAAGCGATATTGTCGCTTAAAAACTACAAAAACCCAATACTGTTTGTATTGGGAAAAGGTGACGAAAGAAACCAAACTATATACAAATACAAGTTGCCATTTTGTGATGCATCTGTGATAAAGGAGCTGTTAGATGAAAAAGGTATTTAAAACTGTTGGAGATCTTGACAAAAACTGTTACGACAAATACAAACTAACCGAAGATATCTTGATGGAACATGCAGGTGCTTCAATCTTTAACTATATCAAAAAAAAGTTCAAAAAAAATAAAAATATCCTCATAGTTTGCGGAGCAGGGAACAATGGAGCAGATGGCTTGGTGCTAGCAAGACTTTTGTTTGGTAGTTTTAATATATATCTGTATCTAAGTGATATGATGAAAAATCAAATAGGCAAAACTCAAGAAAATAGAGCAAAAGCTGTAGGGGTAGAGATATATGACCAGCTACCATCTACAAAAGATTTTGATATAGTTGTTGATTGTTTGTTTGGTAGTGGATTAAGCAGAGCTTTAGATGAAAAATATATTAACATAATCAACTTTATAAATGACACAAAAGCATACACAATAGCTTGCGATATACCAAGTGGGCTTGACAATACAGGTTTGCCTTCTCCTGTGTGTGTAGATGCCAATGTTACAATAACCATGGGTGGTTTGAAGTTGTGTTTGTATGCTGATATATCAAAAGATTATGTAGGTAAAGTTGTTGTAGCAAATTTGGGTGTTGATAGAAAAATTTATGAAAAAAATACAAACTATTATCTACTTGAAAAAAAGGATATCTCTTTGCCATATAGAACAAAATCAAACACAAACAAAAGCAACTTCGGCCATCTTGCAGTAGTTTGTGGAGATAAGCAAGGAGCAGCTAAACTTAGTGCAAATAGTGCCATCTGTTTTGCTTGTGGTTTAGTGACAGTCATATCATCTAAATTTGTTTCAAACTTAAGTGACAATATTATGCAAACAAACAGTTTGCCAGCAACGGCTACCGCTATGGCTATAGGTATGGGACTTGGCATAAACTACGATGCAACTTTGTTAAAGAACAGTTTGCCAAAAATTATAGATGCTGATATGTTTTATGATAAAAATATCATAAAACTTTTAAAATGCGACAATATAGTTTTGACACCACACCCAAAAGAGTTTTCAAGTTTGTTAAACTTGTCTAATCTTGGCAACATAGATGTCAAAACAATCCAGGAAAATAGATTTAAGTATGTCAAACTTTTTAACGACAAATATCCAAATATAGTTTTACTTTTAAAAGGAGCCAACCATATCATCGCTTATAAACAAAACTTTTATATCAATAGTTTTGGCACATCTGTATTGAGCACTGCTGGAAGTGGCGATGTTTTAAGTGGGCTTATAGGTTCAAGTTTGGCATATGGTTTATCGCCACTTGAAGCTACAATTTTAGGCTCACTAACTCATACTTTACTTTCAAATAAGTTTAAAAAAGGTTCATATAGTGTTACAGCAAACAGTTTGATAGAAAAGATAAAAACAGTATGAGATGGGAGATATCAAAAGAGTTTGAGTTTTGTTATGGCCATAGAGTTTGGTCACAAACTTTAAACAAAAATTTTGCTCTGGATGATTGTCTTGTGTGTAGGCACTTGCATGGACACCAAGGCAAAGTGATAGTTCATCTAAAAGGCGACAAACTAAAAGATGGTATGATTACAGATTTTAAACATCTAAATTGGTTTAAAAAGTTTTTAGATGATAGAGTTGACCATAAGTTTATATTGGATATAAATGACCCATTGTATGAGACTATGTTGCCTCTTTATAAAGAGAAAAAAGATTTGATATATTTTGATGAAAACTATTATCTGCCTGATTTGACAAAGATAAAAAATGAGCCAAACCATATAAGGGAGTATGTAGAGAGTTTTGTTTTGGTTGATTTTGTTCCCACAAGTGAAAATTTGTCATATTGGTTTATCTCTATTGTGCAAAAAAAGATGGCTAAACTTGGAGTTGAAGTATCAAAAGTTGAGCTATATGAGACAAGCAAAAGCAAAAGTATGGCATTGTCTTAAATTTTAAAATCAAAAAGAAGAGTATAGCAGATGCTTTACTCCTATCTATCAATCAACAATTTTAGTTATCTTAACTTTTTTAAACCTATATCCCTCATCTATCTTATCATCTACCAAACCATTGTCAAATGTAGGATAAAGTGCTATAGTGCCTTTTATTGTTTTGTCTATCTTAAATCTTCTTATAGTTTCAAAATCACCATAAGATATTTTGACAACATCACCTGCTGATATTTTCGCCGCAGTTGCAAAAGAGGCAGAACCTCTTAAGTGTTCATCTGCTTTGAGTATGTCAGATAGTTGTGTATTGTAGTTAAACTGGTGAAGCGGTTCGCACCTATATATCACAGTGCCATCAAAACTTTCTATCTCACTTATAGGTTTCAAACTTTTTATATCTATAGATTTTTTAGATATTTTTGTCTCTAAAACATAACCACGATTGTCCAAACCACTATTGGTATAGCCATTTTTCAAATCATCAAACTCTATAGCTTTAAAACCCTTGTTTGTAGGTAGTAGTTTTGTATAGTTGATAGTTTGGTCTTGTTTTTCATCCAATATTTCATTTGCTATATCGTTTAGGTTGTATCCATCAAACTGTAGTGCTACATTTAGATTAAGCAACTTTTTGTCAATACTGTTTATGGTTCCTTCTTGTTGATTTAAAGCTGGAGTTGGCATATTAGCTTTTGCTATATTGCCTATGACAAAATCAGCTTTGACATTGTATCCAAAAATTTTGCCAGATATATTTTCATCCAAATCACATATCATAGCAACTCCCAAGCTATTTGTTTGTGGTGGTATCAAACATACATTAAAATTTGTATATCGGTCAATAACTCCAACAATTTTTGCTATATTTGTGGCATTTTTATCTCTGTAGATATCTTCACCTATAATCAAAGTTTGATTTTTTTTGATATTTGAAAGCTTTTTTATATGCTCTATCTCCTCTTCACCCACACTAGAATCACCGCTTAAGTTTCCAATATCCAAACTATCAATATATGGTTTAAGCTCTATATTCTCTTCAGATAAAAAATACAACAACATAGCCACAACAGCCTCTTCAGCCCCTGCTTCATATTTGACAAATGAAGTATATTTATCTTGTAAGGCTATATCATCAATAGGGTGCATATAGATAAAATCTGCTCTATTTTTTTTGTTTGCTTGATTTATAGCATATTTAACAGCTGGGTTGTCTCGACTGATTCTTGTGCCTATGGATACGATCAAATCACTATTTGATATATCAAAAGTATCTGCACTATACAAAGATCTATTTGACATTTGAGTATAATTTTCTAAAAACTGTTTGTATCTGTAGGCATCTTCATTGACAAGTTTTAAACCCAATTTTTCTTTTAGTTTTTGAAGTATCATAGCCTCTTCATTTGTGATATAAGAGTTAAATTTTATTGTGTCACTATTTTTCAAACTCTCTACACATAGGTTAAGCTGCTCTTTGGTTTTGTTTGTTGCCATATTTGCAAAGTTAAAGCCAAATCGCCCAGCCCCACACAAAGTAGCAAACTCATAGTCATTTGTCACACGAACTATAGTGTTGGTTTGTTTGCCATGGGTATCTCGTATCGTTTTGCTCTCATAATACAAAGCACACCCAGCACTACAGTGAGCACAGCTTGATGGAGTTTTGGTTAGTTCCCAAGCATTTGAACGGTATTTAAAATCAGTAGATGCCATAGCTCCCACTGGACATACCGATATACAATCTCCACACTGCTCACATTTTGACATACTTATATCGATAGTTGATTTGTAACCACCTGGTTTGATATATAAAGATTTTGTTCCTATAATTTCATTGCAAGTTCGCACACATTTTTCACACAATATACACAAAGATGGGTCATAGCTTAGCACACCCCAAGTTTTCTTTTGTCTCTTTTGTTCAATCACAGCAAACTCTTGTGAGCTTATGTCAAATTCAGCTGTTTTATCTTGCAAGTCGCACTCGCCACTTTTGTCGCATACACCACACTGCAAAGGATGATTTACATCATATAGTTTCATAATATTTTGTCTGTATTTATGCAAGTTGTCGTTGTGTGTAGTAACAATCGCACCATCTATCGCTTTTTCTTGACAGCTTAATACAAAACCATCTGCACCCTTGACATCTACAACACACATTCTACAACTTGCTATTGGTGCTACTTTAGTAAGGTAACACATAGTAGGTATGTATATCTCATTTCGTCTTGCTATTTGTAAAATAGTCTCACCATATACTCCGCTATAGATTTTGTTGTCTATAGTTATACTTATATTTTTACCTCTGTTTATGATTCTTTCACTCATACTGCAACCATACCTATATAATAACATCTCATACATCGCTCGGCTTCTGCTTTAGCTTCATCTTGAGTGAAACCTTTATTTACTTCAAGATTGTTTGTTTTTCTTAGATCTGTATCAAGTTTTTCACTATGCTCTCGTGGCAAACCAGGCATCCAGCCAGTAATTTTTTCTTTTTTGTCATATACTCTTAAACGATTAAAATGATCCTCCATAATCTCATCATTTGTCAAACTAACTTTGCCGTCATATATATATCGACTAATGACAGATGATGCTCTTTTGGCTTGTCCGACGGCATTGACTATAGTCATAGGTCCATATTCACAGTCTCCAGCAGCAAACAAGCCGTCACGACTCGTCATATAGTCTTTTCCGTTTGTTTGTAAAGTTCCCCATGAAGTCATCGTTAGTTCCCACTCTTTTGGTAAAATTTGCAAATCACAACTTTGAGATACAGCAGGTATCACAAAATCACACTTAATCTCATAACTCTTACCCTCTTGTTTGATCAATTGAGCTCTACCACCATCTGGGTCTGGTACTAATTCAAACTTATCTACAATAAGAGACTTCAATACTCCATTTTCATCTATAAGTTTATTTATAGCACTATAAAATACAAACTCCACACCCTCTTCAACTGCTTCTGTGTACTCTTCTAAAGTTGTATTTCTTATGATAGTTTTTTCATCTCGTCTATAAAGCATGATTACCTTTTTGGCACCTTCTCGTATAGAACATCGCACCACATCCATAGAGGTAAACCCACCACCTACACAAACAACAGTTTTGCCTTTTAGGTCCTCGCTTGCTGGTGAGCCTATGCGGTATTTGTGCCACAAATTAACTTTGTCAAGCATATCTATAGCTCCCCAATATCCTACCATATCTTTGTTTTCGTTTTCACATCTTATCGCTTTTGAATGTCTCGCTCCAAACCCTAACATAGTAGCATCAAACTGCTCATCTATCTCTTTTAATCGTTGAGCTGTTACTCTATGATTTTTGATGATAGTTACTGTTGGCATATCCTCTACTAACTTTATATCTTGATTGTATTTTTCTATTGGCATACGATATTGTGGCACTCCTACAGCTACCTCGCCTCCTAGCACTGGCAACTCTTCAAATATAGTTACATCTATACCCTCAAGAGCCAAATAATATGCAGCTGTAAGTCCAGCAGGGCCAGCTCCTATTATCGCTACTTTTTTTCCATCGTTTTTTGGTTTTTTTGGTTTAACTGGATGAAACCACGACAGGTTATGGTCTGTTTCATAGTCTGCTCCAACTCTTTTAAGCTCCATGATAGATATAGGTTGATCCAGATTTGCTCGTCTGCAAGCATCTTCACATGGATGCGGGCAAACTCTCCCACATGTATGTGACAAAGGCATAGTTTGTCTTGTTGCTTTAAGCGAAGCTTCAAAATTCAAATCCCTCACTCCTTCTATATATGCTGGTATATCCACATGTGATGGGCACAAATCACTACAAGGAGCTGTTACATTTGCTATAAAATCAGCCTCATCTTTGCCATACCAAGGAGATGGTTTTTGCTCTTGAATACACTTTGTAAAATCTTCTTGAAAATATTTTATCATATTAAGTAGTGGCACAGGCACTGTTTTGCCTATCTCACACTTGCTTGTCTTCATCATGGTGTCGCTTATCTCTTTTAAGTGACTAATATCACTCATCTCGCCTTCGCCTCTGCCTATCTTATCCAACAAATCATAAACAATTCTGCCACCCCATCGTCCAGGTGCACATCTGCCACATGCTTCGCTATACTCTTGATATTGCCTTGCATAGTTACAAGCAAGTTGCACTATATCGACCTCTTTGTCAAAGATAGCAAAACCACTCCAGCCTACAAAAGCTTTGGTTTTTTTCCCTTTATCAAACTCAACAGGTAGCTTAAATGAGGTTTGTTTAATATCTTCGGCAGTTTTCTCTCTGTTGTCTATAAGTTCATCTTGCCACAAACTAAAGTATATATCACTCATAACGACACCTAATTGTTTGGCGGTGTTTTTTTGACTACTATAGTCCAGTCTACTTCATTGAACTTCAAGGAGTTCATAAGAGTCCAATTGTTTTGTTTGACTATATCAGCTGTTTTTTGAATAGGTGAAAAATCGCCTATTTCAAATAGCACTATAGCATTTTCACCCTCTTTTATATCGTTGTTTATAAGCTCAACCATTCTGTCATAAAAGTTATTTTTTAGTGGTCTTAAGTCATATCTTTTCATATTTTGCTCCTATTATCTATCTATCTCGCCAAATACGATATTCAAATTTCCTATAATTGTAACTACATCGGCCAACTGATGACCTGGAAGTAGGTCTTGAAGTATGCCTGTATGCCAAAAGCTAGGAGCTCTCAATTTTAATTTATATGGATATGGTGAACCGTCACTATTTATATAAAATCCAAGCTCACCTTTGGGTGATTCGGTTGCTACATAAACTTCACCTACTGGTGGTCTCATACCTTGTGTTACTAAAACAAAATGTTGCATAAGAGAGTAGTTTTGTGTCATCATCTCCTCTTTTGTTGGTGAGATATATTTTGGGCTATTTGCCATAAGCTGAGTGTCACTTTTTTCA